>JAHHRA010000029.1 GCA_020026055.1 Actinobacillus sp. | reverse complement strand
TAAAAAATCTGCACCTTAATAAGTTGATTGTTTAGTCCAACTTTTGGGGTGCAGATCATTTATCCGCTTTTTATTTATTGCTTTTCAATCACTGGCATAGGAGGCAAACTTATCCATTGTGGTGGTTGAATATTTTTTACTTCGCCCGGTTTTTCAACTGGTGGAATTTTTATATTTGCCTGTGCTTTGATTAATGCTTCAGTTTTTTCTGCTAACTTAGGCAATTTCATTTGTTCATAAGCCTCTTTTAATAACGGTAAGCTATCTAATGCAGCTTGTGTATTTGGATACAAACGTTGAATCGCCACAATTCGATTTGCTACAGCAACCCAAGCATTACGTTTTGCATAAAATTTAGCAATATTAAAATCATGACGTGCTAAAAGTGCATAAATATACTTCATCCGCACAATTGCATCTGGCACATATGGACTATTTGGGAAAGCTTTAAGTAACATACTATAATTTTGTAAAGCACTACGCATAGAAAAACTATCAAGGTTAGCCGGATCAACTCCAAAAAAATCTTGGAACCAATGTGAATTTTGTGCTTCACGTGTCAAACCAGCGAGATAAAGAACATAATCAGAATGCGGTGAATTTTTAAAATAACGCATAAATTTATCTGCTTCGAAAAGCGATTTATCATATTCTTTGTTTGCAAAATATGCATAAATCAATTCAAGTTGCGTTTGCTCACTATAAATTGTGCGAGGAAAACGGCTATTTAATGCATTCAAATATTTAATCGCTTGATAGAAATTTTCATTTTGTAAATAAGTATGCGCTTTATGCAATAAAACGGTTTCTGAATCTGTTTCTAATTCTTTCGAACCTGAACACGCGACAAGTAAACTTGTCACAACTACTAAAAGCATTAACTTCAAATTTTTCATAAAAGCTTATCCTTGTTAATCTTAGCGAGAAATTAAAAATATACTCTATTTTATAAAACATCGCTAAATTATTCACCTTCTTTTATACTTTTTTATAAAAATAATCCATAATATTTGCCTTCCAACCCTTCAATTTGCAAATAAAAAACTATAATTTAAAGATAACAATCTACTAACAAAAAATTCAAATGAAAGATTTCAGCATTTTATGAGTAATTTTTATCATTTATGACAAAGTGTCTGAGGTTTTATCTTTTAAAATGCTACAATGTGAAAATTTTATATTGATTCTATTTTGGAAACTTATGGCAACTCTTATTTTACATTCTGAAGTAACTCCTGATTTACTTGGAGCACGCCTTGACCAAGCTTTAGCAAAACTGTTCCCTGATTATTCCCGTTCACGTATTAAAATGTGGATTGAAGAAGGGCTTGTTAGAGTAAATGATAACGTTTGCGATGTACCAAAAAGCAAAGTTTATGGAGGAGAACACATTGAAATTCAAGCTGAAATTGAAGAAGACGAACGCTTTGAGCCTGAAAACATTCCACTCAATATTGTCTATGAAGATGATCATATCTTAGTAATTAATAAACCCAAAGATTTAGTTGTTCACCCAGGGGCTGGTAATCGTTCAGGTACCGTTTTAAATGCTTTACTTTATCGTTATCCAACAATTGCCGAAGTTCCTCGTGCAGGGATTGTACATCGTTTAGATAAAGACACTACAGGGTTAATGGTAATTGCGAAGACTATTCCTGCTCAAACTAAATTAGTGCGTAATTTGCAAAAACGCCACATTACTAGAGAATATGAAGCTATTGCTTTGGGCATAATGACACAAGGTGGAAAAATTGATGAGCCGATGGCACGCCACCCTAACAAGCGAACACAAATGGCAGTACACCCAATGGGCAAACCTGCAGTAACTCACTATCGAATTATGGAACGTTTTCGTAATTACACTCGCCTACGCTTACGCTTAGAAACGGGACGCACCCACCAAATTCGAGTACATATGGCACATATTGCTCACCCATTATTAGGTGATCAAACTTATGGTGGACGTCCACGCCCGCCTAAAAATGCTAGCGAAGAATTTTTGACTATACTACGGCATTTTAAACGCCAAGCCTTACACGCAGTAATGTTACGTCTACAACATCCAATCACAGGCGAATTAATGGAATGGCATGCCCCTTTGCCTGAAGATTTTATCGAACTTGTCGACGCCCTCAAAGCTGATTACCAATACCACCAACACAAATTGGAGTACTAATGCAATTCATTCAGCCAAACTGGCACGCTCCTGTCAATATCAAAGCCTATTCTACTACTCGACAAGGTGGAGTAAGCCTACCACCTTTCGCTAGCTTCAATTTAGGTGATCACGTTGGTGATGATCCTATTGCTGTTACTCGTAATCGAGAACTATTGTGTCAACATTTTGGATTTGCTTCCATGCCCGTTTTTCTCAATCAAACTCACAGCACGAACGTACTGAATTTAGCGTTAGAAAAAACAGATCGCAATGCTGATGCTGTCTACACTAATGTTCAAAATCAAGTGTGCATAATAATGACTGCTGATTGTCTACCAGTGTTACTCTGTAATCAGGCAGGGACTGAAGTTGCTGCCATTCATGCAGGTTGGCGAGGACTCGCGAATGGAATTTTAGAAAATACAGTGTTAAAGTTCCAATCCGCACCAAAAGATATTATCGCTTGGCTTGCGCCTGCCATTAGCCAAAAGGCTTTTCAAGTCGGCACAGAAATACGAGAAATATTTATGCAAAAAGATCCTCGTGCAAAATTTGCTTTTATCGCAGATCCACATTGCTCCACAAAATATTTTGCTGATCTTTATCTACTCGCAAAACAACGTTTAAACAACCTTGGCATTCATAAAATCTCAGGTGGAAATTATTGTACTTTCAGCGATAAAGAAAAATTTTTTTCTTACCGTCGCGACAAACAAACTGGACGTACCGCCAGTTTTATCTGGATAGCATAAAAACACCCCAGAAGCTTTACTACTTTTGAGGTGTTTGTCATTTCCTTTTTTAATAAGAAATTTCACTACTGAGACTAGAATTTATAGCCAATCGCTAGCGTACCTTTTGCACTTTTGTATTCGTAACCATCATGACCATTAAACTCCACAGTTCCGCTGATACCAAGGCTTAAGTTGCGTGTGAGGTTGCCGTCCAGTCCAAGCTTAAGTTGAGCGAGATTTACACGCTAAGTTTTACGTTAAAAACAGGATAGTTGCAATTAACTTTTGTGCTAGAGCAAACTATCAAACTTACTCACCCCCATTAATATCGATAAACTTATCCTTTAAAGCATAAGATCCACCATTATAAAATGCATCTCCATGATCTACCCACACTGGTTCAGCTGCCAATACGTTATTGATTGATAACGTCAGTAGTGTGAGTATGAAAATTAACTTTTTGCTCTTTTTCATTTTATCTCTCCGAAAAATATAATTTAACAGTTCTTATTGATCTATTATGTCAATAACAGATAAACCCAGTATACTGGGGGATTTTTGGGAAAAAAGTACGCCCACAAAGTCGGAAAAATTTTCCAATTTTGCGGGCGTACTTTATTCTCAAAGGAAAAATATTAGGAATGCAAAGCGAACAACTCTCTTACTTTCTCTAAATCTTCCAGCGTATCCACTCCGACTGCTGGCACTTCTTTGGCTAAGGTAATATGAATTTTTTCGCCGTGCCATAAAACACGTAATTGTTCAAGACTTTCAATTTGTTCAAGTGGGCTAGGTTGCCAAGCGACATATTCCTTAATAAAACCCGCACGATAAGCATATAAACCGATATGACGAAGAAAAAAACATAACGACTTTTCAATATTAAGAAAACGTTTAGGTTCTTGTGCAAAAGCGTCTCTTGCCCAAGGAATAGGAGCACGTGAAAAGTAAAGAGCATTATTATTTTTGTCGCTGACAACTTTCACAACATTAGGATTAAATAATTCTTCTAAATCCGTGATCTGCACAGCAAGAGTCGCCATCTTAGCGTGATTTTTTGCTAGATTTTCAGCTACTTGACTAATAATAACAGGCGGAATGAGTGGTTCATCACCTTGAACATTAACAATAATTTCATCATCAGCTAGTCTTAATTTTTCGACTACTTCCATCAACCGTTCAGTGCCTGAATTGTGATTAGAGCAAGTGAGACAGACTTCGCCACCAAAACTTTTTACAGCGTTATAAATTCGTTGATCGTCAGTAGCAACGACAACTCGGGTTGCTCCTGCTTGTTGGGCTTGATACCAAGTGTGATAGATCATCGGTTTGTTTGAGATCTCTAATAATGGCTTGCCTGGCAAGCGACTTGAGGCGTAACGCGCGGGGATAATGACAGTAAAAGCGGTCATTTTTGATTCCTTTTTTTCTGCTGAATTTGATCAATCCACGCCTCTAAAATCGGGAAAATTTTTCCAGAAATTTGGGCGTTGACGGGGACGAACCACCAGTTTGACTGAGCGAAAAGTTGGCATTTGACGGCGTCTTTTTCGGTCATCAACAGTGGGCTGGTGGACGGAAAAGAGTGAAAGTTATCTGGTGTGAACATTTGATGATCAGCAAATGCTACACTTTGCTGAAGTGGAATTCCAAGCTTAGTTAACATCTTAAAAAACCGTTGCGGGTTACCAATGCCTGCAACAGCATTACACGACTTTTCAGCAAATTTCTGAAGTGAACATTTTTCGCCTGTCACCAAATTGATTGCGATTTCTGGTACAAGCTGCATCACATTATCACTGTAAGCAGTGATGCCACCATTACTTATCACTAAGTCTACGCTTACTAAACGTTTGGCGGTTTCCCGCAATGGTCCCGCAGGTAAAAGCTTGCCGTTGCCCAATCCACGCTCAGCTTCAATCACGACGATCTCAAAATCCCGTTGTAATTTGTAATGTTGCAAACCGTCATCGCTTATGATGAAATCAATGTCATGCTGGCATTGTAGCAACTCAATAGCTTGTCGACGGTTGGCACCGATACAAACAGGAACAGTACTGCGTTTAGCAAGCAATAAAGGCTCATCGCCAACCTCGCTTGCGACATCATTAATTTTCACCAAGCGTGGATAATAAGCTGAATGGCTGCCATAACCACGGGAAATAATGCCGACTTTAAAACCCTGTTTTTGCAAAAACTGTGTTAGCCATAAAGTAACGGGAGTTTTGCCATTACCACCTACTGAGAGATTGCCGACAATGATCACTGGAACACTAGGACGATAGGACTTCAAAATTTGGTGTTGGTAAAGTGTACGTCTAAGCCAAGTAATCATAGCAAACAACCAAGCTAATGGTGAAAGTAAGCAGGCTTTTAATTTAGCGTAAGCAGAGTGTTGGTACCAAAATTTCATGTTAATTTAAAAAAAGTTAATCACTAAATTGCATTGAATGCATTTTTTTATATTGCCCATTTTGAGCGAGCAATTCCTGATGAGTACCGCGTTCAATGATTCTGCCGTGATCGAGCAACAAAATTTCATCCGCTTTTTCGATAGTTGACAAGCGATGGGCGATAACTAGCACAGTGCGATCCTTTTGTAACGCTTCAAGAGCAGCTTGAATTGCACGTTCAGATTGAGTATCTAAAGCGGAAGTCGCTTCATCAAAAATAAGTACAGGAGAGTCTCGCAACAATGCTCGAGCAATTGCTAAACGTTGGCGTTGCCCGCCTGAAAGATTCATTCCATTTTCCCCAATGATTGTATCAAAACCATTTTCAAGTTGTTCAATAAATTCTAAAGCATGGGCAGCACGAGCAGCCTCAATAATTTGTTCACGGGAATATTTATCAGTAGCGGCGTAAGCGATATTATTTGCGATAGTGTCGTTAAATAAATGCACTTGTTGCGAAACTACCGCACAGTTTTGCCGTAAATTATGCAGTTTGTAATCTTTGATATTGACGCCATCAAGCAAAATTTCGCCTTCTTCGACTTCATAAAAACGCGTAACTAAATTCGCTAGTGTTGATTTACCTGAACCAGAATGTCCCACTAATGCTACAGTTTTACCCTGCGGGATTTCAAAACAAATATCATGCAAAGCACGTGCTTCTTTGTTATGGTAGCTAAAATTGACTTGCTTAAATTCAAGCTGACCTTTAGCTCGAACTACTTCGTATTTGCCTTTATCTTTTTCAGGTGGTAAGTCCATAATCGCAAACAAAGTTTGACAAGCTGCCATTCCACGTTGAAAAGAAGCGTTGACATTCGTTAAAGACTTGAGTGGACGCATCATTGCTAGCATTGAAGAAAAAATTACAGTGAAATCACCTGCAGTGAGATGTTTTTGCATAATTTCAGGTACAGTAGCGAGGTACAAAATTGCAGCTAAAGCGAAGGACGCTACAACTTCGATCACGGGATTAGAAATTGCTTCTACTTTCAATAACCGCATTCCTTGCATGCGCATATCGTTGCTGACTTTGTTAAATCGTGCTTCTTCTACTGCTTGCCCACCGAATGCCAGCACTACACGATGACCTTTTAGCATTTGCTCGGCACTGGTAGTAAGATGTCCCATCGTATCCTGCATATTTTTGCTCAAACGACGGAAAATTTTAGACACAATACGAATTAAAATCGCGATAATCGGAGCTATCAAAATTAATGCCAACGAAAATTGCCAACTCGCCAAAAACATCACTCCTAGCAATGAAATAATATAGACTGTTTCTCGTACAATAGTAGCTAAAGCATGCGAAGATGAATTCGCCACTTGTTCGCTGTCGTACGTAATGCGAGAAAGCAGGCTACCTGTGGAGTGCTGATCAAAAAAGCTTACTGGTAGAAACATTAAATGGCGGAATAATTTGCGCCGCATTTGCATTACTACTTTGCCAGATACCCACGCCAGACAATAGCTAGCGACAAAGCTGGATAATCCACGCAAGAAAATCAGCGCTATGATCATCACCGCCATAAATCGCAGAAAGCCAATATCTGCTTTGCCAAAACCATCGTCTAATAATGGCTTGAGCATTTGTAAAAGACTTGCTTCAGTTAATGCATTGATAATTAACGCAATCCCCGCAATAAACAACCCTGAAATATAGGGTTTAATCATTGGAAATAAGCGCTTAAAAGTGCGTAAAGTAGAAAGATCTTTATCTTGCATAACATTTGTATTCATATCATTAAAAACGTAGCATTGTACCTTGATTTACGATTCCACGCCAATAAATGCCTGATACCAAGGTTGCCAATCATGACGTACGGACTCTAACTCAAAGTTTTTATTATAAAAAATTATCCGAGTTGCACCTTTCTGAGCAGTACTTAAAGTAGTAATGTTATAAAATCTAAGCTTTTTTAAAACATGTTGATTGGGTAAATGCCAAGGATTCCACCTTCCAACTGAAATTAATGCTACTTTTGGCTTTATTTTGGCAAGAAAAATACTTGTCGTCGATGTTTTGCTACCGTGATGACCGACTTGTAACACATCAACTTGTGGCAATTTATCAATAAGCTGTTTTTCAACCTGTGCTGGTGCATCTCCCATCAGTAATAAACGGGGTTTCTTGTCGCTAACTAAAATCACACAAGATTGTGCATTTTTGGCTTGAGTTTGACGGTTCTTAGGAGAGAGCACTTCAAATGTTAGTCCTCGCCATTGCCAAGTTTCGCCTTGCACGCAAGGTAAAGTATTTTCAAAAATCGCTGAACGCCAAATTTTTGCCTGAGGATGGGCTTCAATTATATCTGGTAATCCTCCTGAATGATCTAAATCATCGTGACTGATGATAATTCCTTCTAATTGGAATCCATGTTTTTGCAGATAAGGCAAAATTTCTAAACGTGCCATACTGCTTCTATTTTTTGTTTTTCCCCAAGCAATCCCTGTATCGTATAAGATTGCTTTCTGCTCTCTTTCAATCACAACTGCAAGACCTTGTCCAACGTCAAGCATTGTCATTTGCCATTGTTCTGGCATTAAAAACGAAGTAATCCACGTTTTGATGATTACTCCTCCACTGATAAGAACAATCAGTATTAAGAATGCATACAGCCATAAAAATGATTGTACAGTTGGGAGTATTGATAAATTCAATCTAAAAAAACAATTTTTACGCCCATTAATTCGAGAAAATTTTTCCAATTTTGAGGGCGTAATCTTCGTTTTTTGAGATTGCAAAAAAAACACTAATCCGCCAAAAGATAAACTACAAAATAAAGTTATACTAAATGCAGTGTTAAAAGAAACATCAACCCAGCCTGTCGTTGGTAAGTATTGAAAAATAAAATCAGCGAGTCTATCTGCCCACTGCCACAGTTCACGTTGTTGACAAAAAATCGCAATAAAAATTAGTGGAAGCAATAAAAAACTAAAAAATGGTACTATCCATAAATTTGTCAAAAAGCTCCATAAGGATACACCATTAAAGAAAAACAATTGCCACGGTGTCAAAAGCCATAATAGACCAAATTGCAAATGGCACAACTCAATTAACCAATGGCATTTCATTCGTGATAATAGTGTATCGCGCCAATACCATAGTGAAAGTGGTACAAACTGATACCAAATTAATAGACTTAGCACTGCGGCAAAAGAAAGCCAAAAACTTTCAGAAAGGATCATCTTCGGATCAAACAATAATAAAATCGCTACGACTAACCAAAAATATCGCCATTTGCTAAGACATAAACGTTGCATCCGAAAAATAATAAGCATAAATAACGCAAATAACGCTCTTAAAGTCGGAATTGAGAATCCTGCAAGATAAGCATAAAAAAAAGCAAAACTAAGCCCTCCAAAATAACAAAAAGAATAAGGCAATACACCTTGCCTCAATGTTTGAGGTAGAACATACTGCATCATTCTCATCGCATAAAATCCGAATAAGAAAACTAAGCCAATGTGTAAGCCAGAAATAGCGATTAAATGAGCAGTATTAGTTTTTTGATAAATTGTCATCATATCAGACGACAACCATGCTCGTTCCCCAAACGCTAAAGCTAATAAGAGCCCTTGTTGGCGTAACCCTTGTGTTTTTTCAACATTTTTCTGTAATAATTTGCTTCGCCACGAATGGGCTGAAGAAATTTTCTTTACGGCAGTTACTGAGCCATATGCAGTGATACTTTGTGAAAAAAACCATTTTTGTTTATCAAATCCTTTAAAATTCAAACGGCTGGTTAAAGGTCGAAGACGAAGCTTGCCTTGCCAAGTCTCATTCAGTTGTGGAGTTTGCTCACTTTTCCACGTTAAATAAACATGTTGTGGATAAGCGGAAGTGGGTAAAGATGTCTTTGCGATAATAGTTTGAAATTGATCTTTTTTGAGTAATTTCGTGATTTGAAAAGTCGTATTAAGTTCACGAGGTAGCATTTGATTAGCATTTGCAAGTTTCCACAAATGCAAAAAATAAAGTTGAAAATAAAAAAAAACAAATACAATGATAATTAAACTAACTCCAATTTTTTTTAAGTGGAAATACCATAATTTTTTACTCCAACAAGCTAAAAAGCTTAAAAAACACAGTACAACAATGTTCCACTGCCAAAATTTGAGAAAATTTAACGGTAAAATTAAAAATAGACAATCAATTAGCAAAATAATTGGACAAATAAAAAAATATTGAACTTTCATTACCCTCTCCTTTCTAACATTGTTGGGTAATTTGATCGCATACATACTTTATTATTTTTATGCTTACGATCGGTGTCACAAATTTTACTTGTTTCACAAAATAACTATTTTTTTATTTGATTATTTAACAAACTTCTGTTATTTATACCCCCCTTTGAATTTCTTATTAACTTTATTTTTAAAATAATTGCTTTTTATTTGGAGTAGTGATGATGAAAAAATCCTCCTTAAGTTTGCTTTCTTTAGCAGGTGTAGAACCTTATGTTATGAAAAAAGGTGAGGAATACATGAGTGAAGAGCAACAGCAACACTTTAAAAAAATTCTACAAGCGTGGCACAATCAAATTTGTAGTGAAAGTTCACGTACTGTTGATCGTCTACAAGATGATGTAACAAACTTTGCAGATCCTTCGGATCGTGCTACTCAAGAGGAAGAATTTAGCCTTGAGTTACGCACGCGAGATCGTGAACGTAAATTGCTCAAAAAAATTGAACATACTTTAAAAAAATTAGAGCTTAATGATGATTTCGGTTATTGTGAAACTTGCGGAGAAGAAATTGGACTACGACGCTTAGAAGCACGTCCGACGGCAGATCTCTGTATTGATTGCAAAACTTTAGCTGAAATTCGTGAAAAACAAATGATGGCATAATTCTTTTACAAAGATTAAAACGAAGTGGGACGCAAAAACGTCCCTTTTATTATTGTTAATCTTGCTAAATTTCGGAGCTAATTATTTTTACTTTTATAAAAAAAATATTAAACAGCAATAAGAAAACACATTCGCCTAAAGTAGTGCAATCTAGACGTAAAGTTAAGGCAGTGTCGTTCTCATCTCAACTTCTGTCTCAAACTAAAGCCAAAATTTTAAACGCTGAGAAATATGGTATTCAACCAAACTTAATTCATAAATACGCTTTGCAAGTAGTGAATAAACTCCAAGCGAATGGTTTTGAGGCTTATATTGTCGGTGGTTGTTTACGAGATCTCTTGCTTGGACAAAAGCCAAAAGACTTCGATGTTGCAACAAACGCTCGTCCTGAACAAATTTGCCATATTTTTCAACGCCAATGCCGCCTTGTTGGTAGGCGTTTCCGCCTTGCTCATATTATGTTTGGACGTGAATTTATCGAAGTTGCAACTTTCCGTGCTGATCATGAAGCTCGCCACAATGACAATCAATCTCGCCAAAGCGAAGCAGGTATGTTGTTAAGAGATAATGTCTACGGCAATATGGAACAAGACGCTCTACGTCGCGACTTCAGTATCAATGCTTTTTATTATGATCCGAATAAAAATCAACTCTATGATTTTTTTGATGGTTTAAAAGATCTCAATAATGCTAAATTGCGTTTGATTGGCGAACCTGAAACTCGTTATCAAGAAGATCCTGTACGAATGTTGCGAGCAATTCGGTTTATGGCAAAATTAGACATGTTTTTAGAAGAAAAAACAGCTGAACCAATTCATAAATTAGCTACTCTTTTAGAAAATATTCCTCCTGCACGTCTTTATGATGAAAGTCAAAAACTGTTGCAATCTGGCTACGGATTTAAAACTTATCAATTACTGTTAAAATATAACCTTTTTGATAAGCTTTTCCCTACTTTGCTACCTTATTTCACCAAGCAAGGCGATAATCATACTCAACAGATGATTCAACAAGCTTTGTCTTCGACTGACGAACGTATTGCTGATAAATTGCCGATTAATCCCGCTTTTTTGTTAGCTGCTTTTTTCTATTATCCACTACGAGAAAAAGTTGAGTTGCTGAAAAATGAAGGAGGATTAAATAATTATGATGCTTACCAATTAGCAACTAATGAAATTCTCTCGCAGATCTGTAAACGCTTAGCAGCTCCAAAACGTCACACAGCTATCATTCGTGATATTTGGAATTTACAACTTCAATTCCATAAACGTCACCCAAAAGTGGCACTACGTACTTTTGAGCATCCAAAATTTCGTGCTGCTTATGATTTACTGGCAATGCGAGCTGAAGTAGAAGGAGGAGAAAGCATTGATCTCACTACTTGGTGGTATGAATTTCAACAAAGTAATGATACTCAACGTTCAGAATTATTGAAACACAGCCAACGTCAATTTCGTGAAGTTCACAATAGTAACGAGAATAAATCCAAACAACGCCGTCGTAATTTCAAAGAACGCAAATCCAAAACTACACAGACAATTTAATGCACCAAGTTTATATTGCTTTAGGCAGTAATCTCGCTAACCCTATACAACAACTGTGTCAAGCTTTAGCCAGTTTGATACAGTTGCCTAATACTCAACTTCAAAAAATAAGTCCTTTTTACCAAAGTTCACCACTTGGTCCACAGGATCAACCTGATTTCATTAATGCTGTCGTCTATTTAGAAACTCAGTTAGAACCTCAAGATCTACTTTCAAAATTACAAAAAATTGAAATACAACAAGGACGAATGCGATTAAGGCATTGGGGAGAGCGAACTTTAGATTTAGATATTTTATTGATTGACGATTTAATTATCGATCTTCCTAATCTCCAAGTTCCACATTACGCAATGCATGAACGAGAATTTGTAATTGTACCGCTAGCGGATATCGCACCTGATTTAAGTTTACCAACAGGAGAAAATATCCAACAATTACGCCAAAAATTTGCAAATCATAGTATGCAAATTATTCATCATTATTTAATGCCAGTTAAATGAGAAGATTGCCCGTTTACAGATATTTTATGATAAGATATGAACCTTTTATACCATTTTGCTTTGTCGTCGGAGGAAAAAATGACCAGTGTCGCCAACAAAAGATCAGTGATGACTTTATTTTCAAATAGCGATGATATTTATTGTCATCAAGTTCGTCTAGTGCTTGCTGAAAAAGGTACAGCCTATGAAATTGAAACGATTTCACCAGGTACAATCAATGAGCATTTAATGGAAGTCAATTCAAAAGGAACTATCCCTACATTAATGGATCGTAACCTTGTGATCCGCACATCACATATTATTTTAGAATACTTAGACGAACGTTTTCCACATCCCCCGTTGATGCCTGTATTTCCTGTAGAACGTGCTCAAAAGCGTCAACTTATGCAGGATATTCAAGATAGTTGGTACCAATATATTAAAGTAGCAGAATTTGGTAAAACAGAAACTGAACGTGCTAATGCGTTGAAATTCTTAAAAGAACAATTTCTTGCGATTTCTAGCCACTTTACGCCTTTTTTTATGAGCAAAGAATTTAGTTTAGTTGATTGCTATGTCGCGCCATTATTATGGAAAATGCAAATGCTAGGTGTTGAATTTACAGGAGCAGGTAGTAAAGCAGTGAAAGGTTATATGGAACGTATATTTAGTAGTGAATCTTTTCAAGAATCAATTAATTGTGTCACTCCTAAAAACTTTATAGAAGAAAAATAAGGTATATTATGATTCAAAAATTATCTGCTAAAAGACCTTATTTATTAAGAGCTTATTATGATTGGATTTCTGACAACGATCTCACACCATTTCTTGTTGTAAATACCACCTATTATGGTGTCGATGTCCCAGAAGAATATATTCAAGACAATCAAATTATTTTAAATATCTCAATGCGTGCTACAAATGATCTCATTCTTAACGATGAGGCTATTGAATTTAATGCCCGTTTTCAAGGTGTGACTCGTCACATTCGAGTTCCAATAGGTGCAGTCACTGCAATTTATGCTCGTGAAAATGGTGATGGTGCGATGTTTGAGCCTGAAGAAATCTATATAGACTTAGATGCTAAATCTGAAAAACAAGCAAAATCTTTTGCAGAAACAGAGCAATCGAAAAAAGCAAAAGAAAATAATTTTTTACGTATTATTAAATAATCCTCTATTCTCTCACTACTTTACTACGCCTCTATTTTCGGAAAAATTTTTCCCATTTTGCGGGCGTGTTTTTTAATTTTCTGTAAATAAAAAAGGGAGCCGAAGCTCCCTTTTAG
>JAHHRA010000028.1 GCA_020026055.1 Actinobacillus sp. | reverse complement strand
ATACCTGCCTGTCACGCAGGGGGTCGCGGGTTCGAGTCCCGTCCGTTCCGCCAAAATCTTTATTTCTTATTGTCCAATCTTTGTTATAGCTCCTCTTTGGAGCAAATTATTTTGCTCAAATTCTCTTTTTTAATTTTCTTTATGATTTTTTGGAAAAATTAAAAGAAATATGCTTTAATTGCGCCTGCTTTATAAATATAAATATATAGCGAGTTGTTTATGCTAAATTTAAGGAGCGTTTTATGGCGACGAAGTGGTTAAAAAAGAGCTTAATATTTACTCTATCCATCATATTTATTGGTATTGCTCAAGCAGATGATCCTGCTTTGAATGCGAAACTAGAATTAGTTGCGGCTAAATTTGGGCAAGTTGATACTCAGAATATCCATAAAGTATTAAGTGCAGGCAAAGTTTCTGATGTGATTTTAGTCTCTCTCGCACCGACTAAAATGGTTGGTTTTTCTCATTCTTTTCCAAAGTCAACGATGGCTTTTCTCCCTACCTCTACACATAATTTATTCGTTATCGGAGGACTCTATGGACGTGGTGCGATGATCACAATGGAAAAAATTATTGCACTAAGACCCGATGTAATGATCGACATCGGTAGTGTTGGGGCGAGCTATGTGGATACTGTTAGCCGTGTTTATGACAAAACACATGTTCCTGTCGTGCTAGTTGACGGAAACTTTGCTGATACTCCAAAACAAATCCTCACTGTTGCAAAATATGTCGGTGAAATAAAGAAAGGCGAAGCACTGGCGAGCTATGCACAGCGTATTTTGGATATAAGCAAAAATGCTACACAAATAAATGGCGTTCGTACTGTTTATTACGCTAGAGGAATCGACGGCTTAGAAGCTGCAGTGGCAACTTCAATTCACAATGAAGTATTAAATTGGGTCGGTTTGAAAAATGTCGTTAATGTTGAAAATCAAAAAAGTACTGTGCGTGTTTCGCTCGAGCAACTTTACAAATGGCAACCAGATATTATCGTTACTCAGGATCCAAGTGCGTATCAACATATTCAAACTTCCCCGCTTTGGCAATCATTAAAAGCAGTACAAAATAAAAATGTATACCTCGTACCAAGCAAACCTTTCGGTTGGTTAGGACAACCGCCAAGCGTAAATCGATTACTTGGTGCATTATGGCTGACTCACAAGTTTGCCTCAGCACAGTTAAATTCAAGCGAATACCGCCATCTCGTGAAAGAATATTTCCAACTTTTCTACGATTACTCCCTCACTGCACAAGATGAAAAAGCCTTTGACGTCTACTAAATCAGGAAAATTTTTCCGAAAAAGCTGGCGTCAAATGTTGCCGCCAGTATTACTTCTCAGCGTAATGCTGATGGCGTGTTGCATAGGACAGTATCCAATTTCTTTGCCTGAACTTTGGCAAGCACTTTCTTTCTCAGCTCACTCAAATCTCATTATTGACACAGTCTTGTGGCAAGTACGTTTGCCTCGCATTTTAACTGCTATTCTCGCAGGGGCTGCACTTTCAATGGCAGGGGCAACTTATCAAAGTATGTTCAAGAATCCTCTGATTTCACCTGACATTTTAGGTGTCAGTGCAGGTGCGGGGCTGGGAGCGGTAGCAGTAATTTTTCTCGGAGGAACACTTTGGCAAGTTCAATTGGCTGCTTTTGTCGGAGGTTTAATCGCGGTTAGTATCGTCTACGTTATCGCCAAAGTAGCACGTTATCATGCACCAATTTTAGCTTTAGTTTTAGCAGGTATTGCTCTGTCAGCATTATTAAAAGCAGGAATTTCTGTATTCAAAATCTTTGCTGATCCGTACACTCAACTCACGACGATAACATTCTGGCTTTTGGGAGCATTGAATATAGCTACTTTTCGAGATCTCGCTGTGATGACACCACTGATAATACTAGCGATGTTGCCACTCATTTTCTTGCGATGGCGAATGAATTTGCTCAGCTTAGAAGATGAAGAAGCACAGAGTCTTGGTTTACACATTGCACGCACACGATTGATTTTTATTTTTTCAGCAACGCTGATGACTTCTACTATCGTCGCTGTAACAGGTATTATTGGCTGGATTGGTTTAATTGTTCCTCATGTCGCCCGTCTCTGGTTAGGCGAGTCAGGCAGTGATTTTCGCCAGCTTTTACCAACTACGATTTTCTTCGGCAGTGCAATATTGTTAATTGCAGATACTTGCTCACGGGCGGCGTTCAGTGTGGAGGTCCCACTTGGCATTATTACTGCCTTAGTTGGTGTCCCTTTTTTCTTGAGCTTATTGATATTAGGAGGCAGAAAATGAGCTTTCTTGCCTTGCAAAATGTAGCGATTGGTTATAAACAAAAAGTCCTTGCGGATAACTTAAATTTAACTTTTTCTAAAAAACAAATTGTGTGTTTACTCGGAGCTAACGGTTGCGGCAAAACAACTTTGCTCAAAACACTGTTAGGCTTATTGCCGCCGCTTGCGGGTGAAATTCGGTTAAGTGGTGAACTTTTAAATCACTGGCAACCACAACAGCTAGCAAAACAAATCGCTTACGTTCCGCAAGTGCATCACTATTTTCGCTTTAGTGTCGAAAATGTCGTGCTAATGGGGAGAAATCCTTACTTAAAGTGGTATCAAAGCCCGAATATCATTGATAAAAAAATTGCTGAATCCTCTTTAGCACAGCTTGGTATTGCTCATTTTCTGTACCAAAATTTTGCAAAACTCAGTGGTGGAGAGCAACAATTAGTGCTGATTGCTCGTGCACTCGCCCAGCAACCAAAATGGCTCATTATGGACGAACCTACTTCCAATTTAGATTTTGGTAATCAATTACGCGTGCTGGAAAAAATCAAACAGCTCAACCAACAGCAGCAACTCGGGATTTTGATGACAACACATCAACCCGAACAGAGCTTAAGAATAGCAGATCGCACTTTGCTCTTTCATCAAGGTAAAATCTTAGCAGATGGTACTCCGCAACAAATTCTCACTGCAGAAAATTTAGCTCAAATTTACCAGCTAGATCCGACTGTTATCCAAACTCATTTTCATTTTATGGCATAAGGAGAACACAATGACTGACGCCTCATTTCAAACTATTCACGATATCGATTTCGCCACACTATACAAAAATCACTTCGCACTTTCAGCTCGTAAGGGCAAAACTGCTGAAGATTGGAAAGGGAAGGCTGCGAAAATGCAAGATTCTACCTTTGATCTGCACGACGGATACGTGCAGCAATTCCTTGCTGCTATGCAGCTTAGCCCTGATGACACTATTTTAGATGTCGGCTGCGGTGGCGGTGCATTAGCGTTAGCATTGGCACCGCACGTCAAAGCGGTTTACGCACTTGATTTCTGCCAAGCCATGCTTGATGTGGTACAAGAACGTGCCTACGCTTGTAAAATCAAGAATATTTTCCCGATTTTGCGAGCGTGGGAAGATGATTGGCACGACATTCCTGTTTGCGATATTTGCCTCTCATCACGTTCTTCAATGGTTGGTGATCTTGACGATGCTTTAAACAAGCTCAACCAGCACGCTCACAAAGCTGTATACGTGAGTATGATCGTCGAAAAAGACTTCATCGCTAGCCACATTTTGCATGCTATCAATCGAGATTCTGTCGGTTTTCCAAATTATATTTATGCTTTAAATTTGCTTTATCAAAAAGGTTATTATCCAAGCGTGAATTTCATTGAATCTCAAGGTTGCCTTGTTGCACCACAAACCATAACTGCAGAACAATTAGTACAAGCTGTGAGTTGGTCAATTGGTGATTTAACTTTTCAAGAAATTCAATCCCTCAAGGATTATCATGCGGCAAACCCTGATATTACGAGTCCATACAATCCATTTAAAAAATGGGCATTGTTGCATTGGGATAAATAATATATTGATTTATATTAAAATTTTTACAATGCCTTAATTTTATTTTATAAATCTAGGGCATTGTGATTGAATTTGCATTTCGTTGACATCACAAATTTTCAAAAAAATGAGCCGTTTTTTATTGGAAAAATTTATGCAAAAAAGTGAAAGTGTTATACTTTGATAATTTTATAAAAATGAGTAAATCAATGCGTTATCTTTATACTTTTATTTTTTACGTTGCTTTACCTTTTATTTGGATCTTTATGTGGATGAAAAAGCAGAAAAGCCCAGATTATGCTAAAGGTTATGGCGAACGGTTAGGATTTTACCGTCATTTAATAAAACCTAAAGCAAAGGGGATTGTTATTCATGCATCAAGTGTAGGAGAAGTGAATGTAGCGATTCCTTTAGTGAAAGCACTGCAAACGCAATATCCTGAAATGGCAATTACTTTCACTTGTATGACGCCAACAGGTGCAAAGCTAATTAAAAAAGTGTTTGGAGAGACAGTTACGCATTGTTATTTACCCTTTGATTTGCCATTTGCGATAAAGCGTTTTTTGCGTTTTGTTGAGCCAAAAGTCGTAGTAGTGATGGAAACTGAATTGTGGGTGAATTTGTTTTATACCCTAAAACGCAAAAATATTACTTTAATAATCGCTAATGCTCGTCTTTCTGCTCGTTCTTGTAAACATTATGCGAAATTCCAAAAGACAATGAGCAACATTTTGCAGTGTATAGATTTGATTGCAGCACAAGACCAATTAAGTGCTGATCGCTATTTGGCTATTGGAGCAATGCCTGAGCAAGTACAAGTAACGGGCAATATTAAATATGATTTGCACATCTTGCCAGAAATTTACGAAAAAATTAGTCAAAATCAGGGCGTGAAACGTCTTATTTGGGTTGCAGCAAGTACACACGCAGGTGAAGAAGAAATAATTTTGCAGGCTCATCAACGATTATGTGCTAGTTTTCCAGATTTATTACTGATTTTGGTACCACGCCACTTAGAGCGTTTTGATGATGTTGCAGAGCTACTTCGTCAGTATGAGCATCAAAATTCGCTGAGTTTTGTCCGTCATAGTGAAAATTGTCTTACTCAACATAAAAATGTGCTGTTAGTTGATACTATCGGTGAATTGTTATTCTTTTATGGACTTTGTGATGTAGCATTAATTGGCGGAAGTTTGATTTCTCAAGGCGGACATAACCCATTAGAAGCAGCAGCCTTTAAAAAACCTATTGTATCAGGTGTTGAAGTATTTAATTTTTATGAAGTTTATCAACAGCTTGAAGATGCAAATGCTGTAAAGTGGGTAATGAATACAGCAGAGAGTTTGGCAATGGAGATCCAGTTTCTTTTGCAAAACCCAGCTGAGAGAAAAGCAATGGGCGAAGCTGGTTTTGTTGTTTTACAACGTAATCAAGGTGCATTAATAAAGTTATTAGCTTTGATGCAACCTTATTTGGAGAGTGAAAATGAGTAAAGTGATCTACCCTGGCACTTTCGATCCTATCACTAATGGGCATTTGGATATTATTGAACGTAGTGAAAAATTATTCTCATCAGTAATAGTTGCGGTAGCGAAGAACCCTAATAAAAAGGCATTAATTCCTTTTGAAGATCGTATTATTTTGACGACAGAAGCCTTAAAACATTTCACTAATGTAGAAGTCATTGGTTTTGAAGGATTGTTAGTAAATTTAATGAAAGAAAAAAACATCAATGTTGTCATTCGTGGGCTGAGGAACACGATAGATTTTGAATATGAACGTCAGTTAGCCGACGTGAATAAACAATTAGCAGCTGTAGAAACAATTTTTCTCGCTACATCAGCAAATAGGGGATACTTATCTTCAACAGTAGTAAAGGATGTTTTTTTACATCACGGAGATATAAGAACAATGGTACCAGAAAAAGTACTAAATTATTTTTCAAAACATTCATTAGAAAATAAATGAATTTGTATCTTTCTGATAGAAATAGTAATTTAAAACTGATGATCAGGAAGCATAATAATATGCTAGACAAAAACAAACGAGCTAGTAAAAACTAACTCGTTTCAATCGTTACCTTAAAGATTTATTTAAAAACTAACTAAAAGATAATTTACTTAGATCAATTCAATAAACTTTCAGTATCTTTGTTCACTAAATTGAGTTTCGCCAGTCCTAAATCACAGCTTTTAATCTGAACACTAGGTTCTAAGCTTAGAATCAATGCTTTACTTGTATCTAATTTTGCACGAATATCAGCTAAATTAGGGTGTGTGCCTGGTTGTTTCATTGCACCATCTACGAGTACGTCTGCTTTTTCAAATAATTTTTGACATTGTGCGGGAATGTGTTCGACAGGAATAGAAACAGCAAAAGCCGAAGAAATGCTACTTAAAAAAATAAAAAGAGCAGAGCCGGTGAAAAGTTTAAATAAGTTCATAAATAAAAAATATCCAAATGTTATATTGACCAAAAATTATGCGAATTCTAACAAGTTTTTTTTATATTGTCTAATATTTTTCTTCATTAATGTAGTAAATGTATATGAAAAAATTCAGAATAAATTCAATAGAGATTAGCTTAGAATTTATTTTATTAATTGGGGGGCTTTAATTGTTTTCATAACATTGTTTAGTTAATGTTTTTTCAAATGTAACTACAAAGAGTTAAAAAGACTTTAAACCAAACTAATAATTAGATTATTTATTGAACAGTTTATAAAATCAAAGTGATAATATAGGCATTAAAAATACTGTTGAATAGTGAGAAAATCCTTAATGAAAATGACATATTTTGAAAAATATAGTGAGCGATTATTAATTAATAATTGTTCAATAATAGCTTTGTTTTTGATCAATTTTGATTAAAATATTCGTTATAGCCGTTACAAAAATAAGTATTATTATAGTAAAATATCAAGAAAAGAATGTTTTTATCGTGGTTGTTGCTTTTTCATTATAACGTCCTTATATGAAGGACAAAATTTAACTTGAGGAGTTCCTCAAGTATTCAGAAAGTGGTTTAATTGAGGAATCACTAAAAACGTTTAATCGTTCAATACAAGGAGTTAGAGATGTTAGATATTGTTGATCTCTCTAGATTGCAGTTTGCACTAACTGCATTGTATCACTTTTTGTTTGTACCGTTGACATTGGGGTTGTCTTTTATTCTTGTAATTATGGAAACCATTTATGTAGCGACAGGCAAAGAAGTGTATAAGGATATGACTAAATTCTGGGGCAAATTATTTGGTATTAACTTTGCTTTAGGTGTTACAACTGGGGTAACGATGGAATTTCAGTTTGGAACTAACTGGTCATTTTATTCTCATTACGTAGGTGATATTTTCGGTGCTCCTTTAGCAATCGAAGCTTTACTTGCATTCTTCTTAGAATCTACTTTTGTGGGATTATTCTTTTTCGGTTGGAATCGATTAACAAAGATCAAGCATTTAATCACTACATACTGTGTAGCCATTGGCTCTAATCTTTCTGCAATGTGGATTTTAGTAGCGAATGGCTGGATGCAAAACCCTGTAGGTTCTCATTTCAATTTTGAAACTATGCGAATGGAAATGAGTAGCTTTTTTGATCTTTGGTTTGACACAATTGCACAAGACAAATTTCTTCATACAGTAACGTCTAGTTATGTCGCAGGTGCTTTCTTTGTTCTTGCAATCAGTTCTTACTACATCTTGAAAGGTCGTGATCTTGGTTTTGCAAAGCGTTCATTTGCAGTAGCTGCAGTGTTTGGCTTAGTTTCTAGTGTTGGCGTATTCTTTATGGGAGATTCGTCTGCCTACAACATTGCTCAAATTCAACCAACCAAATTTGCAGCAATGGAAGCTAGTTGGGAAACAGAGCCTGCACCAGCTAGCTGGGATATTGTTGCGATTCCGAACGAAACTCAACAAAAAAACGACTTTACAATTTCGGTGCCTTGGCTTGGTGGTATTCTGGCAACTCATTCATTGGATAAACAGTTTGCAGGAATGAAAGAGCTTATTGCTCAAAATGAAACTCGGATTAAAAGAGGTATGCTTGCTTACGGTTTATTACAAGAGCTTAGAGCAGAGAAAGTTCAAACAGGTAAAGTTGATGAAGAAACTAAACTTGAATTTCAAAAAGTGGAAAAAGATCTTGGTTATGGCTTTTTATTAAAAGCTTATGCACCGAATGTAATTGATGCAACATTAGAGCAAATTAAACAAGCCGCACGTGATTCTGTACCTAAAGTGTTACCGAATTTTTACGCCTTCCGTGTAATGGCTGGAATTTGGGGACTCCTTTTCTTTCTCACTCTAGGTGCTTTTATCGTAACTGTTCGTAATAAAATTGGTCAATGGCGTTGGCTTTATGTTGCACTATTATGGGGATTACCACTACCGTGGATTGCGATCGAAAGTGGTTGGTTCTTGGCTGAATTTGGTCGTCAACCTTGGGCAGTGTACGATATTCTCCCTATAAATGTAGCTGCTTCTAATCTTAAAGTGGCAGATCTGTATTTATCAATAGGATTGCTCTGTGGACTATATTCTATATTTATCGTGTTTGAAAGTTTCTTAATGTTTAAATTTGGTCGCCTTGGACCAAGTGCATTAAAAACAGGTCGTTACTATTTCGAACAATTTAAATAAGTAGGAGGCTAGAATGATTGATTACGAATTTCTCCGCTTTGTTTGGTGGATTTTAATAATCGTGCTGTTAATTGGTTTCGCTGTAACTGATGGCTTTGATATGGGTGTCTTAGCACTACTGCCTTTTGCTGGCAAAAAAGAAGTCGAGAAAAGGATCATGATTAACACTATAGCACCGCACTGGGATGGTAACCAAGTTTGGCTATTGACTGCAGGTGGTGCGATGTTTGCTGCTTGGCCAATTGTTTATGCTGCTTCTTTTTCTGGTTTTTACATTGCAATGATGCTTGTGTTAGCAGCGTTATTTTTCCGTCCTGTTGGCTTCGAATATCGTGGTAAAGTAGAAAATGCTGTTTGGCGGAAATGGTGGGATCTTGGCTTATTTCTGAGTGGTTTTATTCCGCCAATTATCTTCGGAGTAGCAATCGGAAATCTTTTTCAGGGTGTACCTTTCCAATTCAACGAATTAATGCAAGTGACTTACACAGGTAGCTTTTTCGATTTGTTAAATCCATTTGCTTTATTCTGTGGAATTTTAAGTTGTGTAATGTTAATTACTCATGGAGCGAATTGGCTACAACTTAAAACAACGGCAGAGTTACGTGCACGTAGTCAACTGATTAGTGAAGTAGGAGCAATTATTACGTTGATGCTTTTTGTTATTGGTGGTGTTTGGATCTACTTTAAAAATGGTTATGTATTAAACAGTGTAGTTAATCCAGATGCACCTTCTAACCCACTGGGCAAAGATGTTACAATGCAAATTGGAGCATGGTTTAATAACTATAATGCTTATCCAATACTTTACGTTTTACCATTAATTGCGATTATTGCACCTATTTTTAATGTAATTTTCTCAAAAGCAAATCGTAATGGTTTAGCATTTTTATCATCTGTATTAACAATGCTTGGTATTATTGCTACTTTCGCTGTCGCAATGTTCCCATTTATAATGCCTTCAAGTAGCAACTTAGGAATGAGTTTGTTGATGTGGGATGCAACATCTAGCCAATTAACTTTAACGCTTATGTTTATTTTCGCACTCATTTTTACAGTTATTCTTTTGGCATATACTATTTGGGCATACATTAAGATGTTTGGTCGTATTGATGCGGATTACATTGAAAATGGCAACAATCCAACCTATTAAAGGAGTAGCATATGTATTATTTATTATGGGTTTTTGGTTTAGCCTTTACAATTTTGCTTAGTGCAATTATTGTTATGAGCATTGAAGGGGCTGGAAGATTTGACGAATAGTCGAAAAATGATATGAAATAATGAAGGGTACAGGATTGTACCCTTTTTGATGTTTATAGTTGTACGTTATTTATTCTATTAAAAAAAGAAGCCCGTTTTTGTGAACTATTTCACAGTGTGAAGTAACGTGATTTATTAAACTGGCACTTCCGATTTACTTATGGCGATAAGTAATATCTAAGTCTAGTATTATTGTTCAATTTATAGAGGTTTTATATGGATATTGTTCAACGTTTTTTGAACTACACTAAAATTAACACAACTACTTCACGTGAAAACGGAGCAAAAGGAATTATGCCGTCTTCAGAGGGGCAAAGGATTTTAGCCCAAAAAATTGTGGAAGAATTGAAAGAATTGGGGTTAATCAACGTTCAGATTACAGATACTGCGATCGTGACTGCTACTTTGCCTGCTAATACTACAAGAGCTATTCCAACAGTTTCTTTTTTTGGACATTTAGATACTAGTGCTGAGCAAATGGCTGACACTAACGCTCAAATCGTCCATTTTGTAGGAGGAGATATATGTTTGAATGTTGCTAAACAGATTTACTTACGTTCAAGTGAATTTCCCGAACTGAATAATTACCTCAATGACGATATCATTGTCACGGATGGCACTAGTTTGTTGGGGGCAGATGATAAGGCTGCTATTGCTGCTATTATCAATGCAATGCAATATCTTATCGCTCATCCAGAGATTAAACATGGTGAAATTAAAGTTGCTTTTGTACCAGACGAAGAGCAAGGTTTGCTTGGAGCAAAGGCTTTTGATGTTACAAGTTTTGGTGCAGATTTTGGTTACACTTTAGATTGTTGTGGCATTGGTGAATTTGTTTGCGAGAACTGGAATGCAGGCAATGCTGAATTTATCTTCCATGGACAATCTGCCCATCCGATGTCTGCTAAGGGCAAATTAAAAAATGCGTTATTGATGGCTCACAAATTTATCGCAATGCTACCAGCAGGCGAAGCTCCTGAATACACAGAAGGGCGTGAAGGTTATTATTGGGTGAAGCAAATGCAAGGCAATAGTGCTAGAACTGTACTGAAAATGGATGTACGAGATTTCACTCAAGAAGGTTATCAAAAACGAATGCAATTTCTGCGTCAATTGAGTATAAATTGCAATCAACTTTGGGGAGACGGGGCAGTTGAATGCCAGCTTGATGATCGCTACGCTAATGTTTTCAATAGTTTGCAAGGTGAAAATCGTTATCCAATTGAAATTGCAATGCGAGCTTACTACAAATGTGGTATTGAGCCGAAAATTATTCCAATGCGTGGTGGTTATGATGGTGCTGTGCTTTCACAAAAAGGTTTACCTTGTCCTAATATTTTTACAGGAGCACATAATTTCCATTCTATCTATGAATATTTGCCTGTTTCCTCTCTGAAAGCTGCAAGCCAAGTTGTGATTGCAGTAGTTGAAGAAACTTACCAACAATTCGTAGGAGCTAACTAATGATGCCAGTTATCATATCGCTGTTGGTAATAGTAGCAGTCGCTTGGTTTATTCTTAAAGGTTATCGTGCTGAACCGATTTTGCTTATTGCGGGTATTGTGTTAATGCTCAGTGCTTGGTTAGGAGGCTATGGTAAAATTCTGCCTAACGGGATCAAATCCACGGGTTCGGCATGGCTCGATCCTTTTGAAATGATCCATTATTTATTCAGTTCTAGGGCGAGTAATCTTGGGTTAATGATTATGGGTTTAATGGGTTTTGCTAAATATATGGATCGCATTGGTGCTAATCAAGCAGTAGTGCAAGTAGTAACCAAACCATTACGCCATTTTAAATCACCTTATATTTTGTTATTTATTGCTTACCTTTTCGCTAGTTTATTGCAACTAGCAGTTCCATCAGCAACTGGCTTAGCTGTGTTATTAATGGGCACGATGTTCCCGATTATGCGAAGTTTGGGACTCTCTGCTCTTTCTTCTGCGGGTGTGATTGCTACTTCTTTGGGAGTTGCATATACTCCTACTGCTGTGGACGCGATTCGAGGTGCAGAAGCTACAGGAATGGATGTTGTCAACTATGTTTTAAAATATCAAGGACCTGCTGCGATTGTGACTGTGCTTGTAGTTGGTGTAGTACATATTTTCTGGCAACGTTATTGTGATACTAAAGCAGGATTGTTGCCTCAAAACATACAAACAGGAGTTGATAATGATACTTCTGATGTTACAGCTCCTGCTCTCTATGCGATTCTGCCACTATTGCCAATTGTATTTGCAATTGCAAGTTCATCCTTAATAACTGATAAAATTCATCTTGATATTGTGACTATTGTGTTCATCTCAATGGCAATTGCAATGTTGGTCGAATATTGTCGTAGCTTTGATTTCAAACAAGTTTGTATGGATTTTAATGCATTTCTTGACGGAATGGGGAAAGCCTTTGCTGGCGTAGTTGGACTTTTAGTAGCTGCAGGTATTTTTGCTCATGGTATCAAAGCTATCGGTGTTATCCAGCAACTTATCGATGTTGCTAAACATGTTGGGTTACCACCATTTGCAATGGCAATTATTTTTGCCTTAGTCACTTTTGCTGCGGCTGTCATTATGGGGTCAGGCAACGCACCATTTCTCGCTTTTGTTGAACTTATTCCACAAATTGCTAATAGTATGGGCGTGAATGCTGTGAGTATGATTTTACCAATGCAACAAGCCTCACATATGGGGCGTGCTTGTTCTCCAGTTTCAGGAGTAATGATCGCTGTCTCTACTGGTGCAGGAGATCTCTCTCCATTTGCCGTCGTCAAGCGTACAGCTGTACCATTGAGTGTAGGTTTTTTAGTGCATTGTGGGATCATTGGAATCTTCTATTAATTCAAGCAACACAGATAAATTTAAATAAAAAATAGTTTTGTTTTCATTCTGTAAATTGAATTTGTTTTAAGTTTCGCCTTGATTTTCTCCATAAAATATCAACATATTTTACGAGCAAGATCAGGGCGTGTTTAAAAATAATAATATAATGTGCGAATTTTATGGATAAATTAAATGATTCTCTAAAATTCATTAAATTTTAAGGAGATTAGTTATGCGGATAGAAAGATTCCCTGTTCGTGTTTATTTTGAAGATACTGATGCGGGAAATATCGTTTATCACGCACGTTATTTACATTTTTTTGAACGAGCAAGGACAGAATATTTGCGTCAATTGAGATTTTCACAACAACAACTGATTAAGGATTTTGATCTTGCTTTTGTAGTAAAAAAAATGGATATCGATTTTATTTTACCCGCACATCTTGATGATGCGTTAGAAGTCGAAACAGAAATCACTGAAATTCGCAATGCTAGCATTTTTTTTCATCAGCGATTATTACGTGAAAATACGATTATTTGTACTACAAAAGTGATCATTGCTTGCGTCAGCCTCAGCAAAATGAAACCTGTTTTGCTACCCAAGATGATTAAAGATACACTTACCAACTTTCATTGTAATTAAGGATCCTAATGAATACAGAATTAAATTTAATACAAGTTTTTATCGACACAGGTCCAGTTGTTAAAATAATAATTGGCATTTTGTTAATGTTGTCTATTCTTTCGTGGGGTATTATTTTCCAACGTCATCAATTGTTAAACAAAGCTAAACAAGAATCTAGTCGTTTTGAAGAGCGGTTTTGGTCTGGTGAAAATCTGACAATGCTTTACGACAGTATTGAACGCCGTCGAACTAAACCGACTGGTACTGAACATATTTTTTATACAGGCTTGAGAGAATTTAATCGTTTAGGAAAATCGCCATTAGGTTCGCCAGAGAGCATTTTAAGTGGCTGTATGCGAGCAATGAATTTAGCGATGAATCGTGAAGTAGAAAATTTAGAAAATAGCATTCCATTCCTTGGTACAGTCGCTTCGGTGAGCCCTTATATTGGTCTTTTTGGGACAGTGTGGGGGATTATGGCATCTTTTATAGCGTTAAGTGAAGCTAGCCAAGCTACTTTACAAATGGTTGCACCAGGGATTGCAGAAGCTTTAATTGCAACTGCTATGGGACTTTTTGCCGCGATACCTGCAGTGATGGCATATAATCGTTTGAGTCTACGTTTAACTAAACAAGAACAAAGTTACGAAAACTTTATTGATGAATTTATCCAAATTTTACATTATCGTTTATCTACGCAACATACTCAGAAATAAAATTACTTTAGTTTAAGGATTAAAATTATGACTTATAGTCGCCGTAGAAATCGCGGTCATGGCCGTAATATAAAAGCTGAAATTAACATTGTGCCATTTTTAGATGTTTTATTGGTATTGTTATTGATTTTTATGGCAACTGCTCCTGTTATTAGTCAAAGTGTAAAAGTTGATTTGCCAAATGCTACGGTGTCTGAAAGTTTAACGACGACTTCAACCACTGTTATTTTAGAAGTTCCACAAGATGGGACTTATCGTTTGTCGATTGATGGCAAACATTATGACAACATTGATGCTAATCAAGTCATTGCACTTGCTAAAGAAGAATATCAGCGCAATAACAAAAGTATTTTTTTAGTAGGGGGTGCTAAACAAATCCCTTACGAGCAAGTGATCAATGCATTAAATTTATTACATGAAGCGGGAGTTCAATCTGTGGGACTGATGACAAATCCAATTTCTCGAAAAGGATAGGATTTATGGAATTTCGTACAGAAAATAATTGCAACATCACAGATAAATTAAAATCAAAATATAACTATTTTCCTTTTGTGCTTTCACTTTTTTTGCACTCTTTGATGTTATTTCTGTTGATCTATTTTTTTACAGAGACACATTCTATCGGTAACGGTGGTAGTGGAGATAGCGGGCAACATATTGAAGCCATAATGGTTAGTACTGACCTCGTTGCAGCTAGCAAACGAGCTGAATATGTTGAACAACCACTCATAGCAAAACGTCAGCAAGAATTATTAAAGCAAAAACAGCTTGAAGAAGAGCAACGTCAGCAAGAATTATTAAAGCAAAGACAGCTTGAAGAAGAGCAACGTCAGCAAGAATTATTAAAGCAAAGACAGCTTGAA
>JAHHRA010000027.1 GCA_020026055.1 Actinobacillus sp. | reverse complement strand
ATGACACAAGCCTTGTTCAAGCAGGAAGTGTGAAAAAAGCACTTGATGCTAAAGCTGATACAACTACTGTTACTGCTTTAGCGAATAAGATCGATACTGGTTTAAAATTTGCGGGTGATGCAACAGTTGGTACTGCTCCACTTTCTATTTCTCTAGGAAATACAATTTCATTCAAGGGTGGTGAAATTGATCAAACTAAACTTACTACAATTAATGATAAAAACATCGGTGTTATCCAAAACGGCAATGGTTTTGATATTCGTTTAGCTAAAAAATTGTCAGGTTTAGAATCTGTCGAAGCGACAAGTTTAACTGACGGCACTGTGATAATGACAGGTGGTAAAATAACAAATCTCACCGCAGGTGCTGCAGATACGGATGCTGTCAACCTTGGTCAAGTAAAAGAAATCGCCCAAAAAACCTATGAGGCTATTGTTGGCACTGGCGGTGGTGCTGGCGGTGGCACTAGTGGAGGTGCTGGTGGTGCTACAAGCGGTGTTTTAGCTGGTTATGCTAAGATTGACGGTAGTAATATTACTGATAAAGCGAAGTTTGGTAGTAATGTCGGAACTAACCAAATTAAAGCAGGTAGTACTGAACTAGCACAAGCAGGTGCTGTTCATAATGCGATTAAAGATGCAACTTCAGTAAAAACAGATGTTCAAAATAAAGTAGATACTACTAAAAAATTACTTGATCAAAACGCTGATCTAAACACAAATTTAGTGAATTTAGCTGAGCAGATCAATAAGAACAGCCTAGCCGTTAAAAATGGTGTTGGCGGCGGTGTTAGTGCTGACGTTGTGAAAGAAGTAAATACTCGTGTTGATCACGTAGAGACTAAAGTGAGTAAACTAGCTTCACAAGTTGATCGTATGAATAATCGACTCAAGGCAGGGATTGCCAGTGCTGTTGCGATTGGAGGAATTCAATCAACAAACTTAGCTGGGCAAAATAAGATTTCTGTCGCTATTGGTAATTATACTAATAAAGCAGCAGTTGCTGTTGGCTACGCAGTGAGTTCTAATAATGGTAAGATTGAATTCAAAGTAGGTGCAAGCGTAAACAGTGAGAAAGACGTAAGTACTGTCGCTAGCATGGGATATGCGTGGTAATTACTTTAGTTAGTATTAAAAGGCTTTCGTAAGAAAGCCTTTTTTATTGTTTTAAAATAGATATAACTCGCTTAGAAATCTGGAAAAATTTCCTGATTTTTGGAGCCTAAAGCTTTTTATTTTGCAAAATTATGTTATTGTCAAGCCCGATTTTTACTTTAACCCTTAAGGAGTTCTTTATGCAATCAAAATTTAAACTCAGTTTTGCTATGTGTTTATTAAATTTATAATAAAGCTACTCAAAAATTTTTAACGAAACCTGATCAATCTTTACGTCAAGCTTTAAAAAACTCATTTTTGAAACTTCGCCGAGCGAAAAGCTGCTGAATTTATCCAAAATCACAGCCATTATCCAATGAAAAAAATAGGTACGAATGAGACAGGATTTGCCTTGTATGAGATCGATTTAAGTCAATTAAAATAAGTTTAGTACCAAACAAAAGATTATTTGCTTATAAAACTAAACCCCATCATTTAATTAAGTGATGGGGTTTTTATTTAAAATGTAAAAAATAAAAAAAGAAGGAATAGTTAATTTTCACGCCAGCAAAATCGGATAAACAATTTCTTTTTTGAGGAATTACTTTGTTGATGAAAGTTTAATCAGAACAAAACATTTCAGCGTTTTGTAAATAAAGTTTTTGCCAAACCATTTCTGGCGTGATATCAATTAGACTTTGGTGATACCCTTCTGTACTATCTGTGCCTTTACGAATTTTAATTAATTCACCTTTAATTAACCGTATAATAATAGCCTTGTCAGATAAAGGGGGCGTATAAGTTGGGCTGGTAGGACCATAGAGTGCGACTAATGGACGACCAACAGCGGCAGCAATATGCATTAACCCACTATCGTTGCTAACGATTGCTTGGCAATCAGCAATTAAATCGACAGCTTGATTTAGCGTCGTTTTCCCCGCGAGATTAGTACAATATTTTTGTTGTTCTTCTGGCAGTAATTGAATAATTTTTGCTCCGATACTGTAGTCATTCGCTGAACCAAAAAGGCGAACAGCACTCCCTTTTTGGATCAATAATTGGGCTAATGTTGCATAATGATAATGTGGCCAACGTTTTGCAGGACCAAATTCTGCCCCAGGGCAAAAACCAATAATTGGTCTATTCATTTCATTTTTTAAGTGATCAGCAAATGCTGTCTTAGTAGTAAAAATATCAGTATTTTTATAATTTAAACTCGGTCGTAGGATCTGCATATCTGTAGCGAGTGGAACATTCGTTTTATCGAATCCAAGGGCGATATAGCGTTGTACCATCATTGGATAATCTTTTTTATTAATGCGTAAATCGTTGAGAATAAAATAACGACTCTCTCCTTTCCAACCACGGCGTAGTGGAATTTTAGCAAAAAGTGGAATCAACGCAGATTTTAAAGAATTTGGCAAAATGATTGCAAGATCATAACGTTGACGTAAAGATTTGCCGAGACGATAGCGAGTTGCTAATCCTAAAACTCGATGTCCGAGCGGCATTTCAATTGCTCGTCGTATTTCGGGCATTCTTGCTAATAAAGGGTTACACCAATTAGGGGCAAGAACATCAATTGCTGCGTTTGGATATTGGATTTTCAAAGTTTTGTAAAGGCTTTGAGACATCACCATATCGCCAACCCAAGAGGGGGCAATCACTAAAATATTCATTTTTGATTTTATCCAATTAATTAAAATTATGTGTATTTTTCTTTAGCTTAAAAAGAGGGGAGCTATTCCTCGCCAAGATATTCGCAAATTTTTTCCTCAGATGCACCAATGAAATGTGTAAAATCTTGGTGATTAAAACCGTGTGCAAGCATATATTGCCAGATTTTTTGTTTTTGCTTGGCAGAGAGCGAATCTTGAAAAAAAGGGAATTTTTTGCGTAATACATTCAATGCAATGGCTTGCCAATTTATATTGTTTTCATCCATTTCTAATACGGCTTCGATAGTGCTATCCTGTACGCCTTTTAGCTGTATAAGTTCTTGGCGAATGCGTTTTAACCCATATCCTCGTTGTGCTCTCATACGCAAATAGTTTTCTGTGAAACGCTTGTCGCTTTGCCAATGTTGTGCTTGGCACTTTGTCAGTGCTGCTTGAATTTCATCTTCTGTATAGGCTTTTTCTTGTAATTTAGAACGTAATTCAAATTCGGAATATTCGCGACGTGAAAGCAGATTAATTAGATAATTGAGGGCTAATGTCTGTCGTTCAGTATTCATCGTAAATTCTCTTTAAGTGAGCTATCGTCAACGTTAACTCGTGATTTAAAAAACCACGTAAGAACGTGGTTTTCAATGAAGTTAATAAGAAAATTACTCTTCATCCATATTAAAAATATGTTCATCATCATTCGATGAATCAATATCTGCAAATAAGGCTTGATCTGGATTAGAGAGTAACTCGGCACGTAATTTTTCTTCCAATTCTTGCATTTTTTCAGGATGTTCAAGCAACCATTTTTTAGCATTGTTTTTGCCTTGTCCGATTTTTTCACCTTCGTACGAGAACCATGCCCCTGCTTTATTGATGAGCTTTTGTTTTACTCCTAAATCAATGAGTTCACCTGTTTTTGAGATCCCTTCTCCATAAAGAATTTGAAATTCAACTTGACGAAATGGCGGTGCAACTTTGTTTTTCACTACTTTTACACGGGTTTCATTACCTAGAATTTCTTCTCCTTCTTTCACAGCACCGATTCGACGAATATCGAGACGTACAGAAGAGTAGAATTTCAACGCATTGCCACCAGTAGTAGTTTCAGGGTTGCCAAACATCACTCCAATTTTCATCCGAATTTGGTTAATAAATACTACAAGACAGTTTGAGTTTTTGATTTGACCTGTGAGTTTACGTAAAGCTTGAGACATTAAACGTGCTTGTAACCCTACATGCGAATCTCCCATATCACCTTCAATTTCGGCTTTTGGGGTTAGTGCCGCGACTGAGTCGATAATAACGACATCGACTGCTCCTGAGCGAACTAAAGCATCACAGATTTCTAATGCTTGTTCCCCATTGTCAGGTTGCGAAACGAGCAGATTTTTAATATCAACGCCTAATTTGGCAGCATAGATTGGATCAAGGGCGTGTTCTGCATCAATAAAAGCACAGGTTTTACCTTTTTTTTGTGCTTCTGCGATGACAGAAAGAGTGAGTGTGGTTTTACCAGAAGATTCTGGGCCAAAGATTTCCACAATCCTCCCCATTGGTAACCCTCCGATGCCTAAAGCAATATCAAGCCCTAACGAACCTGTTGAGATGGATTCAATATCAAGGTTTTGTGTTTCCCCCAATTTCATAATCGAGCCTTTGCCGAATTGTTTTTCAATTTGACCTAATGCCGCTTCAAGCGCTTTGGCTTTTTCTTCTGGAGTTGCCATTTTTTATCCTTTTTAGTGAACATATTAAATAATTAAGCAATAATATAACTGTATTCTTATACAGTATCAAGTGGTTTTTTCTTTGATTTTTCATTAATTGCTATTAGTGAAATCAGCTATTTTTTACTAAGAAATGAAAGAGGATACGCCCACAAAATCGGAAAAATTTTCTCGATTTTGCGGGCGTAATGTGATTAGTCGTTAAAACTTAATTTTAATGTCGCAGCTTCGTTTGCTTCGTTGAGGATTTCTTCTAACGATGCGTCTGTTGAGGCTGCAACGACTGCAGCAATCGTCCCTTCTACAAGTGGTGCATAGCTAAGGTGTACTCTTTTAGCAATGTGAGGCTCAATTAAATCTAATGCGGTTTGTGTACTTAGAATTGCACTACCGAGATCGACGAAAACAATGATTTCGTCTTCCTCGTTTTCACTAAGTAGTCTTTCGATAGCATTCATGATCTTAATGGCATCAGTACCAATGTTACCGTCTTCCATCCCGCCTGCAGAGACAACTTGGCACTCAGGTGCTTTTATCTGGTTGGCTAAAGCAACGACGCCTTCTGCTAAACCTTGACTATGTGAAACAATAACAAAATTAATCATTTTCTTGCTCCACTGCTTCTGCAAGGGCTTTAAATAAATAACTTGTGGAAGTAGCACCTGGATCTTGATGACCAATACTTCTTTCCTGTAAATAACTCGCACGTCCTTTTTTAGCGATTAACGGAATAGTCGCTTCTGCTGCTTTGGCAGCAACAGAAGCTAAATTTTGAAATAGTGCGATTATATTTTCGTGTTGATTTAATGCAAGTTGATAATCACTTAGGACAGGCATCAAAACATCACAAATTGTTTTATCTCCTAGTTCAGCATGTCCTCGTGCAACGATACCATCAGCCCCAGCTTTTAAGGCATGATAAAACTCTTCTAAGGTTAGACTCTGTTTATTTTGTGCGACTTGTGCGGCTTTTAAGAAAAATGTTCCAAATAATGGACCACTCGCTCCTCCAACTTTAGAAAGTAAAGTCATTCCAACAGTTTTAAGGATAGTACCGATATCTTTATTCGCAACTTCGGGTAGTTTTTCAAAAACAGAATTAAAACCCCGTTGCATATTTAAGCCATGATCAGCATCACCAATCTCTCTATCTAGTTGAGTAAGGTATTGCTGTTGGACATCAAAAATTTGATGACAATTGATCAGCCATTGATAAATAACGTGATTAGTAACTTGCATAGGTTGCTCCTTATTTGTTTTTTATTTTCCCCAACGTAACGCTGGCGTATTAACAGGTGCATCCCATAATGCGAGATCTTCTGCATTGGTTTGCAATAAAGTAATAGAAAAGCCTTGCATATCCAATGAAGAACAATAAGTACCGATCAGTGAACGTTGAATGCGGATACCAAATTTTTGGCAACAATCTACGAGTTTGTGATAGATACCGTAAAGTTCTGAAGTAGGAACGGTGCCGAGGTTATTTACTAATACAATGACTTCATCGCCCTTTTTAAGTGGCTGTTTAGATTGTAGTGTTTCATGCCAGCATTGTTGTTCTCTGTCCCATTGCCGTAAAGTACGTTGGTAATCACTATTAGAGATGAGCGTTTGGAACATTTGTTCAACAGTATCATCTAAATTTTTGTAAGTTCGGCGTTCGATTCCAGGCTCGCCGTGAATTCCGACGCCAAATTCCATCTCATTCTCAGCTAAAGTAAAGGAAGGTTCACCCGCAGCAGGAACAGTGCAAGCATTAAGTGCAAGACCAATAGAATGCCCTTGATTATTTAAGCGTATTCCTAATGCTTCAATTTTATCAATGCTATCACCACGTTCGATAGCCGCACCAAGCATTTTCTCAATTAATACTGTATTAGCTACGCCACGGCGACCTGCTGTATATAGACTGTCTTTAACCGCGACATCATCATCGACTACGACGAAACTTATTTTTCCACCTATATCAGCATACATTTCTGTTGCCGTTTCAAAATTGAGGATATCGCCCGTGTAATTCTTAACAAGGAAGACAACACCTTCACCACTGTCTACGGCTGCAGCACAACTTAGCATTTGGTCTGGGGTTGGAGAAGTAAAAATTTCACCAGGGCAAGCTGCCGTTAACATTCCTTCTCCTATAAAGCCAATATGCATAGGCTCATGCCCACTTCCACCACCAGAAATTAATGCTACTTTATTAGCAATTGGGGCGTCTTTACGCTTGATAAAAATAGGATCTTGATTTAATTCACAGTGCGGATGGGCTTGAATAAAACCTGTGAGTTGTTCGCCTAGGATCTGATCAAGTTGGTTGATGAGTTTTTTCATATGGTTCTCCTTCAAAGGCAATTAAGAAAACAGCTACTGTACTATAAGGATGTTTGCTAATAAAAACTGAGAAGGAGATCACAAATTAATGATTAATTTTAATAAAAATGACGCACTTATTTTCAATAAAATTTATCGAAAGCAAAGGTAGAAATTAGTCTTCAAAATGTTGAATTAATGTCATTGATGGACAAAAGTAAAGATTACTTGTAACTGCCTTAACAAAGTCAAATCGACAAAGTCGAGCATATCACGATTATCTAATTATTTGTAACCTTGAGTATCTTCTGTTAGTTCAGTTATGCTTAAGAAAGCACGGCGAATGTATTTCGCTGCCTGAAAGTTTAAATCCATTCATTCAGATTTAATCATCAAAAAATATCACCAGCAGTGGCAGGAAATTCTCTTTTGCCATTTTTAAGCGGACGAAAAGTAGTGAGCTTTTTTGCTTTTGGCAAATCGCTAAAAATTCGCTCCTAACCGTCAAGAGAAACATCAAAACTAATCGAAAGTTGAGCTGTATTATCTTTTTGTCCGATTGATTTTTGAATCATTAATACTTGAGCTAATGTTGCCTTGAGGGACTTTGTGGAAGCATTTTACTGATAACGAAAGTCAAATATTCAGCAAAAGAATTTGGATCAGTGATAGTCCCTATTTGAGCGAGAGCAATGTTTTGCACGGGAGGCTCTTTGTGGAAGTTATGAAAAACTAGTTATTCTAGATCAATGGATTATGTTCTGCAAAAAGCGTTACTGAATTTTGCCAAATTAGCTTTTGCAAAGCTAGTTGTTCATCAATAATTGCGATGCCTTTGAGTTGACAGAGCGTTGCGAAAATATGTGGTAAGCGAGCTGGGTGATTGGCTTGTCCTTGATATCCACACAGTGGCATATCAGGGCTATCGGTTTCGAGTAACAGGCAATCATTTGGCAAGTTTGCGATGGCGTGGCGAGTTTTTTTAGCTCGTGGATAAGTGATGACGCCACTCACGCCAATAAAATAGCCGAGATCGACAAATTGTTTTGCTTGCTCATAACTGCCTGAAAAGCCATGAATTACGCCCCGATAATCGGGTGAATATTTCTTTAAAATTGCTAACAGTTGAGTGTGACTTTTGCGACTGTGCAAGCTCACGGGGAGATGAAATTGCTGGGCGAGTTCAAGCTGTGCAATGAAAAAATGGCATTGTTTTTGCCAAAGTTCAGGCGTGATGAGTGCTTCAATCCCTCTCTCTAAACCAATCTCTGCGACTGCTCGGCAGTTAGAGGCTTTGGATGATAAACATTTCTCAAGCAAAAACAGATCTTGTCGTTGATGTTCTTTAATAAATAATGGATGTAAACCTAGTCCAAATAGAATTTGTGTTGGAAACGCAAGCGTAAATTCTGGAAAACAATTGAATTGCGATGCTTCAACTGCCGTAAGTAACATTTTCTCAACTTGATAATGCTGTGCTTCTTTAACGATCTCCTTGATCGTAATTTGATTTCTTTGAGATAAATAATCTAGATGTGTGTGTGTATCAAAAAACATAAATTTCTCCGATTTTTGCTTTAAAGTTTGAAACAAAGCGGAATGAGTGCTGTTTTATCACAACATAGACTAAAACTGGTCGGATGTCTTTTAAAAAAAAACTGCTTTCGTTGTTTTGAAAAATGATTTTCCGTATATTCCTCAGCGGTTTTCTATAATGGATTGATATATGAAAAAAGCAAAAAATCTTTTAAATGTTTTTCAAAAAACAATAATTGCAGGTGTAGTAATGTCTTTTTCAGGCGTTGTTTCTGCTGCAGCATTCCACCTTTCTGAGACTTCAATATCAGGATTGGGGCGTGCTTTTGCAGGTGAAGCGGCGACAGCAGAAGATGCCGCAGTTGTTGCGACTAACCCCGCGTTAATGACTCAGCTAAGTAGAGCACAAATTACCGCGGGTGGTGTGTTATTTGCTCCCAATGTAGATGTTGATGGTAGAATTTTGAATGGCAATATTCATGTTTCTGACGAGAATATCGCACCGCCACAATTTGTTCCACAGATTTATGGAGTAATGCCAATTACTGATAATTTCTCAATTGGCGGAGGAATTAATTTGAATTATGGTATGGTGACTAACTATTCACATGACTTTTTAGCAGGTTATTTGGGAGGGCGTTCACGGCTTGCTGCAATTAATACTAATTTGAGTGTAGCTTATCAGTATGGCAATTGGAGTTTTGGTGTTGGTGCAGATTTGATTTATACACAGGCAGAAATTAAACGCCATATGGGATATTTAGCAAATTTTGCGAAAAAAGCAGTCGCTAATCCAAGTGGATTTGTCGATCATTTAAAAAATAGCGGTAAAATCACTCCAGCTCAAGCCAATGGAATCAAAGCGATGTTGCACTCACCTGCGATTCAAAATGAATTGAACACTGTACGGCAAAATGTTAACGAACTGAAACCTAGCTCCACATTGGTGAAACTCAAAGGTGATAATATCAGTGTAGGGGCGAATGCAGGTATTGCATACAACTTTTCCGCAAATCATCGGATTGGTTTAGCATACCACTCACCCATTTTTATTGATTTTAAAGGAGTTTTTAATAATGATTTAAAAGCATTAACTAATAACCCTGCTTTAAATAATGCTTTGAGTGGTTTATTGGGTAAAAAAGGTATCATCGTCACTAATGGCAAAGAATTAGAAGGTAAGATGAAACTCGTACTACCCGAATTTGTAGAACTTGCAGGATATAATAAGATCACTGACAATTTCGCATTGACATACGGTGCAAAATGGACGAAATGGTCAAGATTTAAATCACTACATGCTATCAATATTGCTGATGGTTCAACTTTATTCAATAAGGCGGAAAACTTTAAAGATAGCTGGCGTTATGCCGTAGGGGCGATTTATGATTTAAACGACAAATGGACTCTACGTTTAGGGCTTGCTTACGAAACTAGTGCGATTAATGATCGTGCTACTATTGCAATTCCAGATACTGATCGTATGTGGTACACTCTAGGTGCAACCTATCATCCAACAGATAATCTTTCATTAGATTTTGGTTATGCTTATATCGTTGGCAAAAAAACACATTTTGTTGAGGAAAAAGGTGATCCGATTCAAGCAACTGAATTTGATGCACGAGCCAGAGTTTCGCTTTACGGAGTTGGTGCGAGTTATAAATTCTAAAAGCATTAATCAACTCATAAAAAGCTTGCTCACTTTAAACATGGGCAAGCTTTTTTATTGTTCTTTCGTATCAAGAAAAGTGTCTTCTGCAGAAATTGCTTTTCCCTCATTCGCCCACTCACCTAAGTCAATGAGCTGGCAACGTTTGCTACAAAATGGGCGAAAACGATTTTCTTCAACCCATTTCACTATCACGCCACATCGTGGGCAAGAGACACTAAAATTTAAGTTTGACATAGTTGTTACTCCTAATTTGTTGAAATTTACGCCAGTAAAACCGAAAAATTTTTTCGTTTTATGCTAATAAAAAATAACTTGCCGCTATTTACATCAAAGAATCTAATTTTGATATTTTGGAGCAAAGTTTTTTGATCAAGTTATAAGCGTCGTCATTTTTATCTGATACACCATAAAGTCCTGCTTTTTAGCACGGAAATATTATGAAGCGTATGACGTAAGCCGTATTAAAACGCAGTAGTGACTAAATCTAATTTCAGATTGTGTTTCTATAGACTCAATGTACAAAAGTTTTATTCTAAACTTTGTTATCTTCATTCGTAAAGCCTTTAACTTTTTGTATTAAATTAAGCGAAACACAATAACGTAAACTGAAATAGTTCTGCAATTGTATTCGTTTTACACCCCTTTTTTACTTATAACTTGCAATAGTGAACAATCAATGAAGTTCACAAAATTTGTAATTTTTGTTGGAAAAATTTATCTAATTTAAAGGCGTGAAAGTTGCTTTTTGACTATTTCCCTTCATGCCGAGTGCTATAAAAAGCGGTTCATAATATTTTAAAAATATGCCAAAATAACCGATTATTTTTTATAAAGGAATTTTGAATATGAAAAGTACGGCGCAAATTCGTCAGGATTATTTGCATTTTTTTGAAAGCAAAGGACATAAAATTGTAGAAAGTAGTTCGCTTGTTCCACATAACGATCCGACTTTACTTTTCACTAATGCGGGGATGAATCAATTCAAAGACGTGTTTTTAGGAATGGATAAACGCCCATATTCGCGTGCAACGACCTCACAACGTTGTGTGCGTGCAGGTGGAAAACATAATGACTTAGAAAACGTAGGTTATACCGCTCGGCACCATACTTTTTTTGAAATGCTGGGAAATTTCAGCTTCGGCGATTATTTCAAGCAAGATGCAATTAAATTTGCGTGGGAATTTTTAACTTCACCGCAGTGGCTTAGTTTACCTGTCGAAAAGCTTTGGGTGACAGTTTACGCCCAAGACGATGAGGCTTACCACATTTGGAAAGATGAAGTGGGTGTTTCACCTGAACGAATTATTCGCATTGGCGATAATAAAGGGGCACCTTATGCCTCTGACAACTTTTGGCAAATGGGCGATACGGGACCATGTGGTCCTTGTACAGAAATTTTCTACGACCACGGTGAGCATATTTGGGGCGGTGTCCCTGGCTCTGCTGAAGAAGACGGCGATCGTTACATTGAAATTTGGAATATTGTGTTTATGCAATTTAATCGCCTCGCCGACGGCACAATGGAAAAACTACCAAAACCTTCCGTAGATACAGGAATGGGCTTGGAACGTATCGCCGCCGTCATGCAACACGTAGATTCAAATTATGATATTGATATTTTTAAAACTCTGATCACAGCCGTTGCAAAATTAACCAACACACAAGATCTTGAAAATAAATCATTGCGTGTAGTTGCCGATCACATTCGTTCTTGTGCCTATTTGATCGCAGATGGCGTAGTGCCCTCAAACGAAGGTCGGGGGTATGTTTTGCGCCGCATTATTCGTCGTGCCGTTCGTCACGGAAATTTACTTGGTGCAAATTCGCCTTTCTTCTACAAGCTTGTACCAACGCTTGTTCAAGTGATGGCACAAGCAGGTGAAATTATTGAAGCCAACCAAGAAAGCATCGAAACTTTGTTAAAACGCGAAGAAGAGCAATTTTCTCGTACTTTGGATCGAGGATTGAGTTTGTTGGATGAGGCATTAAATCAAGTGCAAAACAATTGTTTAGCGGGCGAAGTTGCCTTCAAACTTTATGATACTTACGGCTTCCCGCTTGATTTAACCGCAGATGTTTGTCGTGAACGTGGTATTGAGATTGATGAAGCAGGCTTTGAGCAAGCGATGGAAGCACAGCGTCAGCGTGCACAATCTGCCAGCAATTTTGATATGGATTACAGTAGTGTGATCCGCTTAGACGGCGAAACCCAATTTAAAGGTTACGAATACGAACATAGCAATGGTACTATTCAAGGCATTTTCGTGAATGGAAAAGCCGTAAATAGCGTTAATGAAGGCGAAAAAGCGGTAATCGTTTTAGATAATACGGCGTTTTATGCAGAATCAGGCGGTCAAGTAGGTGACAAAGGTGAATTATTAGGAGACAATACTATCTTCCAAGTTGTAGATACACAAAAATATGGACGCATTTTCGGTCATATTGGGACAGTTAAACAAGGCGTGTTGAAAGTTAACGATCGTGTTGTTTCTAGTGTCAATGCGAATTTACGTCAACAAACTTCGCTCAACCATTCTGCGACTCATTTATTGCACGCCGCATTACGTCAAATTTTAGGCAACCATGTTGAGCAAAAAGGTTCACTGGTTTCGCCAACTGGGTTACGTTTTGATTTTGCTCAACCTGAAGCTATTTCTACTGCAAAATTAGTAGAAATTGAAAATCTCGTAAATGCACAAATTCGCCAGAATCACCCCATCGTGACTGAAGAAATGCACATTGATGCTGCCAAGGCAAAAGGGGCGATAGCATTATTTGGGGAAAAATATACCGAAAATGTCCGCGTGTTGACAATGGGTGATTTCTCTATTGAACTTTGCGGCGGCGTCCACGCCAAACGCACAGGGGATATTGGTTTATTTAAAATTGTTAGTGAAAGTGCTATCGCTGCAGGTGTACGTCGTATTGAAGCAGTTACTGGGCAAGGAGCAATGGACTACTTACACACTCAGCAGCAACTGCTTGAGCAAAGTGTGATGCTGTTAAAAGCCGATAGCTCAAACCTCATCGATAAGATTCAAACTTTGCAAGATAAAGCTAAAAAAACTGAGAAAGAACTCCAAATTTTGCAACAAAAACTAGCATTGCAAGCAGGCATGAATCTTGTCAAACAAGCTCAAGATATTAATGGACGCAAAATTATCATTCAACAACTTGATGGAATCGATACTAAAGCCTTACGTACAATAGTTGATGATCTTAAAAATCAACTTGTTTCAGGCGTAGTGGTTTTGGCGTCTGTTGTAGATGACAAAGTGAATCTTGTAGTTGGTGTTAGCAAAGATTTAACGGCTGATCTTAAAGCAGGTGATCTTGCTAATGTGATGGCACAAGTCGTCGGTGGTAAGGGTGGTGGTCGTCCAGATATGGCGATGGCAGGAGGTAATGAGCCACAAAATATCTTGAACGCTTTAAAAATCGCAAAAGAATGGCTGGCTAATAATCTATAAAAAATAAAATTTGTGTTCTAGCTCATATTTTTGACTTTTGTTCAGTGTATTTTATAGAACAAGCGTTAAAATATGAGCATATCTTATAATAAAAAATATATATGTTAGAACAATAAAGTCTTTTTTAAATGAGGAAACTATAAAATGCTTATATTATCAAGAAGAGTTGGAGAACGTTTTTTAATCGGTGATAACATCATTGTTACTGTGTTGGGTATTTCAGGAGGGAATATAAAATTAGGCATTGATGCACCAAAGGAAACAGAAATTTATCGAGAGGAATTATATACAAAAATTCAACAACAAAAAGAAGTTGAGACTGATAAAGCAGAATAATTTTCGATAATTAATAAGTTGAATTTTAGTATTTAACACCTATTGCATTATTTTTGATACAGAAATAAAAAATGGAAAGTAGCATAATTGCGATTTTAAAAACTAAGGAAAAACTATGAAAGCGATTATTCCTGTTGCAGGATTAGGTACAAGAATGTTGCCTGCAACTAAAGCAATCCCTAAAGAAATGCTTACTTTAGTGGATAAACCATTGATTCAATATATTGTGAATGAATGTATTGCTGCAGGAATCAAGGAAATTATTCTTGTTACTCACTCCTCTAAAAATGCTATCGAAAACCATTTTGACACTTCTTTTGAGTTAGAAACGATGCTAGAAAAACGTGTAAAACGGCAACTGCTTGAAGAGGTGCGTTCAATTTGCCCAAAAGATGTCACTATTATGCATGTTCGTCAAGGGAATGCGAAAGGGCTTGGGCATGCTGTATTATGTGGCTTACCATTAGTTGGAAACAATCCTTTTGCGGTTGTTTTACCAGATGTGCTTTTAGCACATTTTAGTGCAAATCAACAAACTGAAAATCTTGCAGCAATGATTAAACGCTTTAACGAAACTAAACGTAGCCAAATTATGGTCACTCCTGTCAAACAAGAAGAATTGAGTTCTTATGGCATTGTGAATTGTGCAAGTAAGGAGCTTTGCGAAGGTGAAAGTACACAAATTGTGAATATTGTCGAAAAACCGAATATAGAAGATGCACCTTCTAACTTAGCAGTGGTAGGGCGTTATGTCTTCTCAGAAAATATTTGGGGCTTGCTTGCCAAAACGCCGGTTGGTATTGGTGATGAAATTCAATTGACAGATGCTATTGATATGCTTATTGAAGAAGAACCTGTTGATGCCTTTTGTATGAAGGGAAAAACTTTTGATTGTGGAAATAAATTAGGTTATATGCAAGCTTTTGTGGAATATGGCATTCATCACGATAAACTTGGCAATGCATTTAAGACATATTTGCATCAATTATTGAAAAAATATTAGCAAAAGTGCAAGGATTTTTTATGGCGAAGTGGAATGGCGAATACATTAACCCTTATATAGAGCATGGTCAAAAAAGCAAACACGTGAAAAAGATTACTGTATCTATCCCATTGAAAGTTTTAGAGATTTTAACAAATGAACGTACTCGTCGTCAAATTAACAACTTCCAACATGCCACTAATAGTGAACTTCTTTGTGAGGCTTTCCTCCATGCTTTTACTGGTCAACCACTACCGACAGATGAAGAATTGAAGAAAGAGTAGATTTTCAATACAAAAAGTAATCACAATCACGCCCCCAAAATCGAGAAAATTTTTCCAATTTTGGAGGCGTGATCGTTTTGATACTTTGTTAAAGTGTCATTAAATTAGAAAGATCTTGGCGATTGCTAACATATTTTTCTTTACCAAGTTTAAATAATGTATGTGGTTTATTCTGTGGACAGTGATAGTTTAGTCCTTGCTCGCTTAAATGGAGCCAGCTGCCTTCGGGAATGCCAAGTACTGTTTTGTGAGGGTTTTTAATGCAAAATTCAGTAATGCGTTCGTCCCGAGTTTCGCCCATGTGATTTTCGATGCTAGCTTCGATGTAGTGAGCATTGATGTGAAATGGGACGAAGTTGAGTGATGAGGTGATAGCGGCGTCGACAATACACATATCATTTGTAGTGCACATGTTAGGAGCACAAATAACAGTCCCAGCACTCCAGCCGATATAAACTTTGTTCTCTTCTAAAACAGCTTTGCGAATAGGCTCGATTAAACCATTGTCGTGGAGAGATTTATTGAGGTACCAAGTATTGCCGCCGCTTACCATTATAGCGTCCGCCCACTGGATAGCGAGGACAGGATCTGCAAATTCGTGAATGCCTTTGATTTCTAAATCCATATCTGTAAATCCTGCTTTTACACTATCGACACGCTCATCATAAGTTAAGCGAATGACAGCATAAGGGATCACCACAACTTTTTTAACTTGTTCTTTTTGAAAAGCTGCTTTGATCGCAGGTTGTGCAAAATCTAGTAACGTTGTAGAAGTAGGTAATTTACCGTTACTTAACATAAAAATTTGCATAGTTTCTCCTTAAAAACTTAATAGACTAATGACAGTTGATATAATGATTCCGCCCAACATTGGGATAGTAGTGCGTTTGGCTAAAGCGATTGGGGAAATATTCGCAACTCCTGCTACTGCCACTACATTCGGTGCAATTGGTGAGATATTACGTGCCATTCCTGCTACAAATTGCATAGGTAACAACATCATTATAGGTGCAATACCCATATGTCTTGCAATCTCTGGTACTAAATTAGCGAATGAGAAAAAGGCACTATTGCCTGATCCCATTATCACGGAAGTAATCATGATGATTATAACCATCACAATTGTCATTGCGACAGCCCCAAAGCCTGCTGTTTCGGCACTGTGAATAATCATATCAATGGCACCAATTGCTTTCAAGCCTTCAGCGAAGACTTGCCCTGCTACAAGGAAAGTGACGACATTCGCAAATTGGCGTCCCATTCCATCAAAGAAAACTTGTATTGAATTGACAACTTCTTTGCTTTTGCGAGTAGCGATATATTCAAAGGTGAGTGCGATTACTACGGAAATTAGCATAGCCGTAGTGACATCCATTTCAATACTACTAATCGTTAGTTTGTTAAACATAAAAATCAACACCAATGGAATGATAGGTAAGATAGCGTAAATTGTGGGGGCTTTATTGAGTGTGTTTTGATTTTCTTGATTGTTAATATCTAAATCATCGAATTGGAGAGTAGGATCTTTCGTGTCTAAATAGCGATTTACTACAATCAACAAACTCGCAATTACGAAGAGTGATGCTAGACTTACCCAAATTTGGTATTTGACAACGTATTCTACGACGTGAATGCCAATAATATCCGCGGCAAAATTGACATTGCCTTGAGCGGGTCCCATTTCCACTGCTACTGCGGTAGCAATGGGAGTACAAGAAGTTAAAGGTGAGAGCCCTACACCACGCATGAGTGGATAGAGCGTTACCATTAATAACACCCCTAAACCTGAAGCGGAAGTGATAAAAATAGATAAAAATTCACCTACTAAAAAACACAATGCCATAAACAAATAGGGTTTATGACGGATTTTTTCTAGAGGTTTAGTTAAAACTTTAACTAAAGCTGCTGATGCTCCAATATGTTGCATATACATAGCGAAACCTGCAATCGCCATAATTTTAAGCCCTAATCCTGCACTTTGTTCTGCTAATGTATTTTTAATATATTGAAATGTATCAAGAAATTGTGATCCTGTTGATTTCGCTGCGGGTAATGGCATTCCTGTCCCTAAAATTAAAGCAAGGAACATTAACAAAATTCCTCCTGCCATTAATGTTGCTTGAGCTTGATAACCTTTTAAAACAAAATAACTGACGACGACTGTAACCAACAGTGCTATCAATATTTCTAGCATTTGTATTACTCCTATTGAATTTAAACTGCTAGCAATTATAGAAAAGGGAAGTTTTAGAGCAAGAAGCTTTGTTTAAAAATGTGAACTTAGTTAAGAATGCATTTTTTAAATGTTCAAGGATTCAACAAAAGAAGTGGTTTGAAATTGCTCATCTTTCGTAATTTGATGACATGATTTGGATAATGACGATATCAATTTTTGGTCTTTAAAACAAAAATCCCGTTAGTCGAAACTAACGGGACAGCTGAATTTGGTGGAGGTAAACGGGATCGAACCGATGACCTCTTGCATGCCATGCAAGCGCTCTCCCAACTGAGCTATACCCCCTGAAAAGATGGGCGAGATAATAATTCGCCCTTCATTTTTTGTCAAATTGTTTTTATTTAAACATGGACAGTTGTTGGTTGTTTAAACATTTTGAGTTTGAATATAATCAATAGCTCGTTGGATACGAGTAAGGCTGCGTTCACGTCCAATCCCAACTAAAGTCGTATCAAGTGATGGTGATTGCCCACCACCAGTTATAGCAACACGCAATGGCATACCAACTTTACCCATTCCTAACGCTAGTTCAGTAGCAGTATCTTGAATTGCCTGGTGAGTGGCTTCTTTAGTCCATTCAGTTAATGCCTCAAGTTTTGCTTTGACAAGTTTCAGAGGTTCAATCGCGATTGCTTTGAGATTCTTTTTGGCAGCTGTTTCTTCATATTGTTCGAAATCTTCGAAGAAATAACGACTTTTTTCGACAATTTCAACTAAAGTTTTTGCTCTTTCACCAAACATTGCGATGATTTCTGTTAAATTAATCCCTTTTGAACAATCAATATCTGCCTGAGCGTAGTGCCAAGCAAGAGCTTGAGCAACTTCAGCACGTGGGCTATTTTGAATATAATGTTGATTGAGCCATTGCAACTTATCGATCATAAAACGACTGGCAGAGTGACTAACTTGGTTGAGTTCAAAATAATTGATCATCTCTTCACGGCTAAAAATTTCTTGATCACCATGCCCCCAACCAAGACGGACAAGATAGTTAATTAATGCCTCAGGAAGATAGCCTTCATGATGATATTCCATTGCACTTACTGCACCATGACGCTTAGATAATTTTCGTCCGTCGTCGCCGTTAATCATTGAAACGTGGGCATAAATGGGGATTGGAGCACCTAAAGCTTGCAAAATATTAATTTGACGAGGGGTATTATTGATATGATCCTCACCACGTACGACGTGTGTGATTGCCATTTCCCAGTCGTCGATGACAACACAGAAATTGTAAGTAGGTGTACCGTCAGCTCGGCGGATAATGAGATCGTCTAATTCTTCATTGCTAATTTCAATGTGCCCGCGGATAGCATCTTCGAATACGACAGTGCCTGAAAGTGGATTTTTAAATCTCACTACTGGTTTTTCACCGTTAGCGATGCGTTTTTTTGCTTCAGTAAGCGGATAATCTCGATAAGTGCGAGGGGCTCTAGGTTTCTCTTTATTAGCTTCTTGCTTAGCACGAATTTGATCTAATTCTTCTTTGCTGATAAAGCAGTAATATGCTAAGTTTTGTTCGAGCATTTGTTCAATCACTTCGTTGTAGCGATCAAAGCGTTGTGTTTGGTAATAAGGTCCATGATCCCATTCTAAGCCAAGCCATTGCATTGATTTTAAAATACCATCTGTTTTTTGTGGATCAGAACGTTCTAAATCTGTATCTTCGATACGTAAAACAAATTCGCCATGATGTCCTTTCGCAAAAAGCCAAGAATAGAGCGCTGTTCTTGCTCCGCCAACATGCAATTCACCTGTTGGGCTTGGTGCGAAACGAGTACGTACTTTTACATTGGGGTTGAGATCAAAAACATATTTCGGTTCAAATTTCATATGCTATCCTTCTATAAAGAAACGCTATTATTTTACGAGCAATAGGGGGGATTTCAATAGGATTGATACTAAAAATGCCTGTTTTTAAATCATTTAGCTATAAAACAAAAAAAAGCAATTGACGACAGCAGAAAAATCCCTATAATGCGACGACACAACGCAGGGCGATTAGCTCAGTTGGGAGAGCACCTCCCTTACAAGGAGGGGGTCACTGGTTCGAGACCGGTATCGCCCACCACGGTTTAAGTGGTTTTATGCGAAGAGTGAATACAAATATGAACGATTGAAGTTTGGGAGTATTCGCTTTTTTTCTGTGTTGTAACAAACTAAAATGGGCGATTAGCTCAGTTGGGAGAGCACCTCCCTTACAAGGAGGGGGTCACTGGT
>JAHHRA010000026.1 GCA_020026055.1 Actinobacillus sp. | reverse complement strand
GTCACGAATACAAAAGTGCAAAAGGTACGCTAGCGATTGGCTATAAATTCTAGTCCTTAACTCTTAAACAGTTAATTAAATATGCAAAAGGTCACATTAAGGTGACCTTTTTTATTTTGAAAAACGCAAAGTATTTTTGAATATAACTTATTAAGCAAATTTTACTGGCATAATTTATGACAAAATAAGCAAAGTGGAAATTAGAGTGCTATTTTTCTTCACTTCTTTTTCAGCAAACAAGAAGTAGATCATTGTCAATAAAATTCAATTGATTATTTTACAAAAAAATAAAAGAAAGACGCTTGCAAAATCGAAAAAATTTTCTCAATAAAAACAATAAGTGTTTTAAATGTCAGTTCCGTTACGAAACGAAGCCTGAACAAAATATTTCAATATATTGTGAATAATACTACAAGTGTAAATAAAGCAATCTCTCTCAAAACGGCATTCTTGCTATATTTTTCAACGCAAATGTTTCAGGGTAGATAGCGTGGACGAGGTAAAGCCCTTCTGCTTTAGCAGTAGGGGCAGCTTGAGTTCGATCTTTAAGACTGAGGAGATGTTTTATCCAATCAACATTTTGATTCCCCATGCCAATTTCTAACAAGCTCCCTACAATATTACGCACCATATGATGCAAAAAAGCATTAGCTTGGATATCAATGATGACAAATTCATCTTGACGAAAAACGTTCACAAAATGCACATTCCGCCATGGCGTATGAGATTGACATTGTGCAGAACGGAAACTAGTAAAATCTTGTTCTCCGAGCAGAGCTTGTGCGGCTTGATGCATTAATACGTGGTTAAGTGGAAAGTGAAAATGTGTCATCCCTCGTGATAAAATTGCACCGCGTTGAGGACGGTTTAAAATAATATAACGATAACGACGAGCAATAGCACTAAAACGAGCATGAAAATCATCAACGACTGTTTTTGCCCAGACTACTGCAATATCTTCAGGTAAATTAGCATTGACACCGAATGTCCAAGCTTTCAACGGGCGATCAGCGGCAGTATCAAAATGCACTACTTGCCCCGTAGCATGGACACCTGAATCTGTTCTACCCGCACAAAAAACTTCAATAGATTGATTAGCAACAGTCGACAATGCTCGTTCTAATACTGCTTGCACACTAGCAACTTTTTCTTGACGTTGCCAGCCACAATAATTTGCACCGAAATATTCCACACCTAATGCAATTCTCATTTGATTTCCTTTATTTGCTTTTCTTTATTTTAAATTTAACTTAATGCAACATCTAAAATCATCATTAAATTAAAACCTATCGCAAAAAAGAGAGTGCCTACGTTAGAATGCTCACCCTGTGACATCTCAGGAATAAGCTCTTCCACTACGACATACAACATTGCCCCTGCGGCAAAACTTAAACAATATGGTAACACTGGTACAATTAAGCCTGCGGCTAAAATAGTAATGATCGCAGCAATAGGTTCAACGATACCTGACAGCGAACCATATATAAAAGCTTTGCTTTTTTTCCAACCTTCGCTATGTAATGGCATTGAAATAATTGCTCCTTCTGGAAAATTCTGAATAGCAATCCCCACAGACAGAGCTAAGGCACCTGCTAAAGAAATTTGCATATCTCCTGCTAAATAACCTGCATAGACTACACCTACTGCCATACCTTCAGGAATATTATGCAAAGTCACTGCTAATAGTAGCATTGTAGTACGAGGTAATTTAGTTTTAATACCTTCCGTTTCATCAGTATTAAGATGGATATGAGGAATCATTTTATCTAACAACAATAAAAACAAAATACCCAACCAAAATCCCACCGTCGCTGGAATAATTGACCATTTCCCTAAATGTGCGGATTGCTCCAATGCAGGAATAAGTAAACTCCATACTGAAGCCGCCACCATCACGCCACCAGCAAAGCCTAAACAAGCTCGCTGAATGGTTTGATTCATTGTCTTTCTGACTAAAAAAACACAACCTGAACCTAAAGTTGTTCCTAAAAATGGAATCAAAATTCCATACAAAATATCACTACTCATCATTTTTCAACTACTATAAATTACATTTATTCAGCTTATAAAAAAACGCCAAATTACTTTGGCGTTTCTCTCATTTTTAAAAACTAAACACGTTTAAAATCAATATGTACTAATTTTGGTTTAAATGGGTGACGTTGCATAGCCTGTACTTTAACAGGAATTTCTTTACCATCTACTACTAAAGTAATGACTTCGTTGTAGAAACTGTCGTGAATTTGGGCATTATTCACATCGTCGTGATTTAAGACGATTGATATAGGTGCTTCGTTACCACCATAAATAATTGCAGGAAATTCTCCATTATGACGTAGGCGGCGGCTCGCACTCTTACCATACGCAGTACGTGTTTTTGCTTCAAATTTGAATGCCATTTTTACTTTCTCTTTTAAAATTAAATTTACAAAACAAAACCGCAGGCGACCCAACGATTTCTCATGATTTGTCAAAGCCGAAGCTTTTGAGAGCGAGATTATACGTAAAAAGCTTATTGAAAACAAGTTACTCACTTCATTCACGCTGTAAAAATCGAAAAAATTTTCGACAAAAAAATCACAAGTTCTTTAAATTTTAATTTTAAAAATAAAATAAATACAGAAAGCTACTCTGCGAATAATTTACTAGCATAAAGTAACAAATTTTTCTAAAATTGCGTCAGCTTTAAGTCTTAATTGAAGGGGAAAAATCCTATGGCAATTCTAGTAACAGGCGGTGCTGGTTATATCGGTTCGCACACAGTACTTGAGCTTTTAAATGCAGAGCGAGAAGTCGTCGTATTAGATAATTTATCTAATTCTTGCGAACTTTCTTTACAACGTGTCGAACAAATTACGGGTAAGAAATTAACTTTTTACAAAGGCGATATTTTAGATCGCAAAATATTATGTGAGATTTTCCGTAGCCATCAAATTCAAGCCGTTATTCACTTCGCTGCTCTCAAGTCTGTTGGTGAAAGCGTCACTAAGCCTTTAGAGTACTATCAAACTGATGTCACTGGTTCAATTGTGTTGCTAGAAGAAATGTTAAAAGCAAAGGTGAATTGTATCATTTTTAGTTCTTCTGCTACAGTATATGGCGATCCAAAAACAGTACCAATTTCAGAAGACGCACCAACAGGCAATACAACTAATCCCTACGGTACAGCAAAATATATAGTAGAACGCATTTTAAGCGATGCTTGCATCGCGTATCCACAATTGAGTGCTGTCACGTTGCGGTATTTCAATCCTATCGGTGCACATGAAAGTGGCTTAATCGGGGAAGATCCAACTGGTGTGCCAAATAATTTATTGCCTTATGTGAGCCAAGTCGCTGTTGGCAAGCTTGAAAAACTTGCTATTTTCGGCAATGACTATCCAACTAAAGATGGTACAGGTGTGCGAGATTATATCCACGTTGTCGACCTTGCTCTTGGGCATCTCAAAGCTCTCAACATCCACCAATATCAAGCGGGTTATCACATTTATAACCTTGGTACGGGTGTCGGTTATTCAGTATTAGATATCGTCAACACTTTCGAAAATATCAACCAAGTCAAAGTTCCATATCGATTCGCGCCAAGACGTGCTGGTGACATTGCTATTTGCTATGCGGATCCGCGTAAAGCATTAGAAAAATTAGGCTGGAAAACTGAGCGTGATTTGTCGCAAATGATGCAAGATGCGTGGCGTTGGCAAAAAAATAATCCAAATGGATTTAGAGGATAACTAAAATAAGAAAATAAAAAATTTCTTGTGAAGAATAACCCCTAAAAGTTAGACATAACTTTTAGAGGTTATTAAATTTGAATTTTTTGTTAGACAAGTTTCGAAAATCGGAAAAATTTTCCGATTTTGCAGACGTAGTTAAAAAAATGTGCCGTTTTCGCAATAATCCTCGCCATGCAACGGAAAAAAGATAACAGTACAATCTTTGTTTTGATTAATATTTTTTAAAAACGAAATTAAAAAATCAGCAACTTGCTTTTTAACATCTTTCCCTCGATCAAACCAAAATAGTTCAATAAAAGTGGATCCTTCAACAATTTTTCCATCAAAGATATACTCAGTCTCAATATGTTCAAGCGTAAACCAGTTACGATCGCATTTGATAATTTCAGTCAAACCATCAATAAGTCTCGTGCTGTTTTTAACGATGAGATTTTTATCAATCCCTCTAATTTTTAAATGTGGCATAAAGTCCTCTAATAATAGTTTATTTTAACGCTCACATTGTACTTCAGAGTAAGATTTTTTCCCACTTAATTAAAAGAACAAGTTATTGCGTTTTAACTAAAAATCCGTATAATCCTCGAGATTTTTTTGGCTTCACGAGAGAGACTATGCTAATTCGGGTATTTTTGCCTAATATCATAGAAACAAACTGTATTTGTTTTTCAGTTCTTTATTTGATTGAATTAAGCGTTATTTTCTCTCGTGATTTTTTAGATCCCGTACTCTTCAGTACGGGATTTTTTTGTTTGTCGTTTAATTAAGGAAAAATATGTCAGCAGAACAAACTCTCGAGGCAAAAGAAATTAATTTATTTGAGGATACAGAATATTCTCTAACCGCAGTTCCTCAGTCTCAAAAAAAACAAGGATTGTGGGCAATAATGATGGTATTAGTCGGTTTTACTTTTTTTACACCGAGTATGACAGCAGGCGGCAACTTAGGAATTGCTTTAAATTTTAACGATTTCTTCACTGCAGTGTTAATTGGTAATACTTTTTTAGGATTATATTGCGGTGTACTTGCTTACATTGGACAAAAAACAGGAATGACACTTGATTTATTAGCTTGTCGTGCTTTTGGTAATTTTGGATCTTACCTTTCTTCAGCATTAATTAGCTTTACACAAATTGGTTGGTTCGGTGTTGGAGTAGCAATGTTTGTTTTGCCTGTTGCTAAAATGATAGGATTGCCTGTATGGCTGTTGATCGTCACAACAGGTTTTGTGATGACTTTTACTGCTTTTCGTGGGATCAAAGCCCTTGCAATTTTAGGATCAATTGCCGTGCCATTGATCGGTATTTTGGGAATGTATTCCGTCAATTGGGGGATTGATAGAATGGGTGGTTTCGTGGAAATTTTCCAAACTACTCCTGCTAATACTTTAACACTTTCCTCTGCTATTGCTATCGTTGTAGGATCTTTTATTTCAGGTGGTACTGCTACACCGAACTTTACACGATTTGCCAAAACGTACAAGATTGCTATTCTCGCTACAGTAGTCGCTTTTTTTATCGGCAACTCAGTGATGATGATTTTCGGTGCTGTAGGAGGTGCCGTTACAGGCGTTGCGGATATTTTTGATATCTTAATTTTACAAGGTCTTGCTCTACCTGCGATTATCACATTAGGGTTAAATATTTGGACTACTAATAACAATGCACTTTATACTGCTGGCTTGGGTGTTTCAAATATGACAAAAATTAATATGAAACCGATGGTGTTAGTCGGCGGAGCAATCGGCACGATGAGTTCTTTATGGCTTTATAATAATTTTATTGATTTTTTAAATTTATTAAGTGGAATGATTCCTCCTGTAGGTGCGGTGATTATTTTACACTACCTATTTCATAAAAAATCTTATCAACAAAAAGTTCAAATCAATTTTTATTTCCCTGCTATTGGAGCGGTTGTTATTGGTGCATTAATTGGGATTACTCTTCCTTATGGAATTAAACCTTTAAACTCTTTAATCAGTACAGGATTTATCTTCGTGATATTAGAACAAATATGGGGAAATAAAAATGCTCATTAAAAATATTTCTATCGAAAATAACCCTATTGCTACAGATATTCGTATTGAAAATGGCAAATTTACTCAAATTGCTCCACAATTAACAGCACACCCAAACGAAAAAGTTATCGATGGTACAGGGAAATTAGCCCTCCCTCCTTTCATCGAAAGCCACGTCCATTTAGACACTTGCTTAACTGCAGGAGATCCTGTTTGGAATATGTCTGGTACACTTTTTGAGGGTATTGAATGCTGGGCAAAAAGAAAAACCAAATTGAGCAAACAAGACGTAATAGATCGTGCTCGCCGAGCTATCAAAATGCAAGTGACAAATGGTGTGCAACATATTCGTACCCACGTCGACGTAACTGACCCACAATTAATTGCGATGGCAGGAATGCTTGAACTAAAAGAAGAATTAAAAGACATCGTCAATTTGCAAATTGTCGCTTTTCCACAAGAGGGAATTTTAAGCTACCCTAATGGCAAAGCCTTATTAGAAAACGCCGTAAAAATGGGTGCTGATTGCGTTGGAGCGATTCCACATTTTGAATTCACTCGCGAATATGCAGTCGATAGCCTCCATTTTTGCGTAGCATTAGCAGAAAAATATGACAAATTAATCGACGTACATTGCGATGAAATTGATGACGAACAATCTAAAGGTTTAGAAGTACTTGCTACACTCGCGTTAGAGACGGGTTTAAAAGAACGTGTCACTGCTAGTCACACGACAGCAATGCACAGTTACAACAACGCTTATTGTAGCAAATTATTCCGATTGCTAGCGATGAGCGATATCAATTTCGTTGCTAACCCACTCGTCAACATTCACTTACAGGGTCGTTTTGATACTCATCCTAAACGCCGCGGTGTAACTCGTGTAAAAGAATTACTCGCAAATGGTAACAATGTTTCTTTTGGACACGACGACATTTTTGATCCATGGTATCCACTCGGACAAGGCAATATGATGACTGTTACGCACATGGGTTTACACGTTTGCCAAATGATGGGTTATGAAGAGATTCTAAACAGCTACCGTTTGATCACACATAATGCGGCTAAAACTTTAAATCTTGGCAAAGAATACGGCATTAAAGTCGGTAACCCTGCGAGTTTAATTATTTTAAACCATCAAAATTTTTACCATGCGTTAAACTCACAAAGCGAAGTACTTTATCATTTCAACAGTGGCAAGTTACTCAGTAGCACAAAGCCTGCTGAAAAAACGTTATTTTTTTAATGGCTAAAAATTTCAAGTCACGTTGAAAAAACATTAACATTCTTACAAAAAAGACTTTTTAATCAACTCCCGTAAAACCATAAAAAATACCTTGTATATCAAGGAAAAAAATTACGATTTTACGGGCGTCATTATAGCTGAAGCCTTTACTTCCTTTTAACTCAGTCAACATCATTTGCTATTTGCTGACATTAGTTAACAAAAAATTCAACAAAAAAAGTGTACTTACGTACACTTTTTTATTTCATGATCCATTTGATTAGTCAATTGTTCTTAGTAATTCATTAATGCCAACTTTACTTAAAGTTTTAGCATCAACTTTTTTAACGATAACTGCACAATAAAGACTGTATTTACCATCCTTGCTTGGCAGCGAACCAGAAACAACGACAGAGCCTGCAGGGACACGTCCATAGTAAATTTCGCCTGTTTCACGATCATAAATTTTAGTGGATTGCCCGATGAAAACACCCATAGAAATAACACAACCATCTTCGACAATAACGCCTTCTACGATTTCAGAACGAGCCCCAATAAAGCAGTTGTCACCGATAATAGTCGGATTGGCTTGGAGAGGTTCGAGCACGCCACCGATTCCCACACCACCTGAAAGATGAACATTTTTGCCAATTTGGGCACAAGAACCAACAGTTGCCCAAGTATCAACCATTGTACCTTCGCCAACGTAGGCCCCAATATTGACATAAGAAGGCATCAACACAACATTTTTACTAATAAATGCTCCTTTTCGCACAGTGGCATTTGGCACGACACGAAAACCCGCTTGTTCAAAACGAGCTTGATCGTAGTCAGCAAATTTGAGTGGCACTTTGTCAAAATAATGTGTTTCACTCGCATCAAATAGTTGATTTTCATTAATGCGAAACGAAAGTAAAACAGCTTTTTTGAGCCATTGATGCACAACCCATTCGTTATCAATTTTTTCAGCGATACGAAAGCTACCATTATCTAAGCCAACAATGACTTGCTCAACAGCGGTTTTAGTAGCAATGTCAACGTTTTTCGGATTAAGCTCAGCACGGTGTTCAAAGGCTTGGTCAATAATTTGTTGAAGTTTATTCATAAAATATCCTTATTATTATGATTATTAGTTATATACAGGAAATTGTTTACAGAGTGCTACAACTTTCGTCTTGGTCCTAGCAATAGTTTCATCAGAATTACCATTTTTTAAGCTATCTAAAATATCGCAAATCCAGCTTGCTACTTGTTCAGATTCTGTTTGTTGAAAACCTCGTCTAGTGATAGCAGGTGTACCAATGCGAATACCTGAAGTAACAAATGGGCTTTGTGGATCATTTGGCACTGCATTTTTATTAACAGTAATATTAGCCTCTCCCAAAGCTTTATCTGCAGCCTTACCTGTAATACTATGACGAACAAGATCGACTAAAAATAAATGATTTTCTGTGCTATTAGAGACGATGTCATAACCTCGTTGTTTAAAAATTTCTACCATCGCTTTAGCATTTTTCAATACTTGTCGTTGATATAGCTTAAATTGAGGATCTAAAGCTTCTTTAAAGCACACCGCTTTTGCAGCGATAATGTGCATTAATGGTCCACCTTGGTTAGTTGGAAAAACAGCACTATTGAGTTTTTTGTAAAGCTCAGCATTACCAGTGGCTAAAATTAAACCACCACGTGGTCCTGCTAAAGTTTTATGCGTAGTAGTGGTAACAACATGAGCGTATGGAACGGGGTTAGGATATATACCTGCGGCGACTAAACCTGCCACATGTGCCATATCTACAAACAGATAAGCACCAATTTCATCTGCGATCTCACGCATTTTTGCCCAATCCACAATTTGAGAATATGCTGAAAAACCTGCCACGATTAGTTTCGGACGATGAATCAAAGCCAATTCTCGCACTCTAGTATAATCGATCATACCTCGTTCATTAATTCCGTATTGCACAGACTTATAGAGCTTACCAGAAAAATTTACTTTCGCACCGTGAGTTAAATGCCCACCGTGATCTAAACTCATTCCTAAAATAGTATCACCTGCTGAAACGAGTGCTGAATACACCGCGGCATTAGCTTGAGAACCAGAGTGTGGTTGCACATTAGCATAATCAGCATTAAACAAAGCTTTGGCACGTTCAATTGCTAAGTTTTCAACGATATCGACAAATTCACAGCCACCATAATAACGTTTGCTGGGGTAGCCTTCTGCATATTTGTTAGTAAGTTTTGAACCTTGAGCTTGCATTACTAATGGACTTGCGTAATTTTCTGAAGCAATCAATTCAATATGTTCTTCTTGACGACGTTCTTCTTGTGCTATCGCATCAGCAATTTCTGGGTCAAACTCCGCTAAAGTAAGATTTCGATTAAAAATCGTTTGCATAAACTACTCCTTTTATTATTCGATAACATTTTTATTCTACTCAAATTAATAGTAAAGATCAGCTCTTAACTCATTAATTTTTTGTCTAATTTTACGATCCTGATCGCAACATATATTTTGATTTATCCTTATAATTTAATTTATTTTTAAGTAATAAAGATGACTCATTCCATACCATTGCAAACTTATTCCACGTTGTTACGTCTTAATCAAATTCCACGTTTCGGAGCGAGCCGCATTCATCAACTTTTAGAAAAAATCCCACTCACTACATTGCTGAATTTCGACAAATCTGCTTTTCATCAATTGGGTTTTGATGACGCTCAAATCAACGCTTGGTTTACGCCCAATCAAGATGAAATCGAAAAGACTTTACAATGGGCAGAACAAACAGCTTGTCGGATAATTTGCCTATTTGATGAAGATTACCCTTATTTGTTAAAACAAATCGCTAGCCCTCCACCTTTGTTGTTTTGCAAAGGTAATTCAACTTTTTTGAATGCACCACAATTTGCAATGGTTGGTAGTCGTCATTGCTCTGCTTATGGTGAATATTGGGCAAAATATTTTGCGACTGAATTAAGCCTTGCGGGATTTTATATTACCAGTGGGCTAGCATTAGGAATTGATGGTTTTTGTCATCAAGCCGTAGTGAATATGAATGGACAAGCAATAGCAGTTCTGGGATGTGGTCTAAATGAAATTTACCCTAAAAAACATTACAAATTAGCTGAAAAAATTCTCGAAAATCAAGGTGTAATTCTCTCAGAATTCTTACCTTCTCAACCACCTGTTGCCAAGCATTTCCCACAACGCAACCGTATTATTAGTGGCATGTCACAAGGCGTCCTCGTGATTGAAGCAGGACTAAAAAGTGGTTCATTGATCACTGCCCGTTACGCACTTGAACAAAATCGGGATATTTTTGCGTTACCTGGTAACATTCAAAATCAATTTAGCCAAGGTTGCCATCAACTAATTCGACAAGGAGCGATTTTAGTAGAATCAGTACAAGATATTCTGGAAGTAACGCAACCTTATTGCTACTGCCCTCGTTCATTATCGCAGGTAGAAATTCCGCATCAAACTTTTATGAGTAAGCAAGATGAACCTCCATTGCTCAAACATATTAGTTATCGGGCTATTTCTCTTGATGAACTCGTCCAACTAAGTGCAATGCCCATTGATGAACTGATTTGCGAGTTGCTAAATCTTGAATTGCAAAATTGGATTGTGCAGGAAAATGGGCAATATCGCAGGTTGTAATTAAATACAGTAGCGGTACAAACGATAGCAAACTTGCCCCGCAATTTTTTCTTTCAACGCTTGCCAATTCGAAGTAAGGATTAACGGTTGATCTTTTTCCGTTTCTACATAGACTAATGCGTTGTTATTTAAGTAATTATTTTGTTCTAACAATACCAAAGTTTGGCTAACTAAATTAAAATGAAAAGGCGGATCAATAAAAACTAAATCAAATTTTTTTACATTTTGAATACATTTTTGACTTAAATATTGCAAGCTATCAATACAAATCACTTTACCTTTTTCTGTTTTCAATGTTTGCAAATTCGCTTGCAACTGCTTAGCAACACGAGGATCTTTTTCCAAAAATACTACTGTTTCTGCATTTCGTGATAAGGCTTCAAACCCTAATGAACCACTACCTGCAAAACAATCTAGTGCCACTGTACCACTCACCTCTCCCATCAACCAATTAAACAAAGTTTCTTTCACTCGATCACCTGTCGGGCGTAATCCTTCTACATTTAAAACAGGCAATTTTCGCCCTCGCCACAAACCCGAAATAATTCGGACTTGTCCTATTTTTTCGTTTAGGTTCTCTTTATTAGTACTGAGTTTACATTGATTTTTTTTCATAGCCTTTTAGTAAATTATGTTAAAATGTGAAATTCTTTATTTAGTGTAATAGATTTTCCAACTAATTGGGAAAATAAAAATTTTTGACGATAAGTGAGATGATTGTATGGTAGATGAAAAGAAGAAAAATGGATTTTGGTCTTCATTATTTGGATTAGATAAAGATAAAAATAAAAAAATAGAAGAAAAACAAATAGATGATCAAGAAAAAAACCATAATGATGTTAGTTCGCAAAGTGCCATTGTCACAAAGGTCACAGAAATACAACCTCTTATGGAAATAACTACTGAAGAGATTTCGGAAATTATTCCTGAAACTGAAATAAGTTTGAGTGCAACTATTGAGGAAAATCAGTTAGAAAAATCTGCTATTCCAATGTCAGAACAGATACAAGAAAAAACTCAAAATGACGGTTTTTTTCACCGTTTAGTCCAAGGATTAATCAAAACTAAACAGAATATTGGTTCGGGTTTTAAAGGAATTTTTAGCGGAAAAAAAATTGATAACGAATTGTTTGAAGAAGTTGAAGAACAATTACTGATCGCCGATATTGGCGTACCAACAACGAATAAAATTATCCAACGCCTCACTCAACATGCTAGCCGCCACCAACTACAAAATGCTAATTTACTCTATCAACAATTAAAGCACGAACTCCAAGACATCATCGCCCCTGTAGCCATACCACTTGAACTCGATAATCAAAAAAAACCTTTTGTGATTTTAATGGTTGGTGTCAACGGTGTCGGCAAAACCACTACTATCGGCAAGCTTGCTCACCAATTCCAACAAAAAGGCAAATCCGTAATGCTTGCAGCAGGCGATACTTTCCGCGCAGCAGCAGTCGAACAATTACAAGTTTGGGGAGAACGCAATCAAATCCCAGTCATCACTCAGGGTACAGGGGCAGATTCTGCCTCCGTAATCTTTGACGCAATGCAATCTGCTCGAGCTAAAAATATTGATATTTTGATCGCTGACACCGCAGGACGCTTACAAAATAAAGAACATTTGATGAACGAACTCAAAAAAATCGTTCGTGTAATGAAAAAATACGATGAAACTGCACCACACGAAATTATGCTTACTCTTGATGCCACTACAGGTCAAAATGCCATTAGTCAAGCAAAACTCTTCCACGACGCCGTCACTGTGACAGGCATTAACCTCACCAAGTTAGATGGCAGTGCTAAAGGTGGTGTGATTTTTGCCATTGCTGATCAATTCCAACTTCCAATCCGCTACATCGGCGTTGGTGAACAAATCGAAGACTTACGTGAATTTAACGCTAACGAATTTATTGATGCGTTATTTGAAGAATAAGGCTTTGCAATTACGCTTTAGAAATCGGAAAATTTTTCTGATTTTTAAGGCGTGAAAACGATTTAATATTAAAAAGGGAAATAATAATTTTTATAACTTAATAAAGAAGAGCCATATCTTTTTTTATAGAAATTTTAGTATAACGATTTAATTGTTTCTCGATAAAAAAGTTACATAAGAAACTTTCCTGATATGTACCTCAAAAGTTGAATATCACTCTTGAGTATTTTTTGTGATTAAATACAGCATAGAAAAAAGATTTATTATTTTCATCTATAAGTGGCGAGTCGATTTAATGCGACTAAAAGTTATATTAATTACTTCATTACATTGACTGATTTTCACGATATTCAATTTTTATATTATTTATTCAATGACTAAACCTCGCCAATAAGTTTTGTGTTCGATTTGATGAGTTGTAGTATCAGTAATTTTTACTTTGCCATCCAGTTTACCTTGATAAAAATTACCCTCTGCGATCAGATGTCCACTAAACAATTTACCTTTGCCGTGCGGTAATGCATTTACAAACTCTCCTTCATATAACAATTTACCATTAGTTGTATTAACTTTACCAACACTTTGAGAATAAATAACCAATTCCTTAGGTGGATCATTCCTACACTCTCCAACAGATGGAACTTTAATTTCAACACCTAATGTTAGGTATTTACAACATCTTTGATATTTACTTTGCGGTTTTATTTTATTTTCAAGTGAATAAATAATATTTTCAATTTCTTTTGGTAAATCTTGTTGTTTTTTGATTTCAAGTATGTGTTCATTTAATGATGAAACAATCGCAGTATCAATATGCGTATCCCATAAATCAAATTCTGTATTACTAGTAGATAAATTTGAATCTATAGTAACGCGTAATTTCGTTTTTGGATCTTTGAATGCATAACGATCATAAAGAATCAAAGTTTTAGGTGCATAATTTCCATTTTTCATAATTTCATATAATTGCTTAGCAATTTCAGAATTATAATTTTTTAAGCATTCATAATCTTTATTAATTAAACGCTGTGCATCTTCTTTACTCATTTTTAAAGATGTTTTATTTTGAATAAGATTATCTTTTGCTTTTAATTCTATTTTAGCAGTTTTATCGTTAGCAGTATAAATACGCATCCGAATACCTTTCCGAGAAAGTTTATTATTTAGTTTATCTTGATAATCTTGAGAATTTGGAGTATCAAAATATAATGTTCTTGTGCTGTATTTACCTTGATCACTATATTCATCACAAAGCAAGGTTTCTCTAAACTGAGCAAGCAGCTCTTCTTTTTTCTTAGTAGAAAGCACGTATTTTTCTTCAATACGAGTAACTTTTTCTAAATTTTTCATATTATGATCTTCACTAATGTATAGTTAAAGTTAATATCAATAGCTAAATATATCAAACAAAAAAAATTAAATCTGGTTTTAATTTAGAATTTAATTTATCTTTTAGCTCACCTTCTTTTTTACAATCAATATTATAAATATATTCTATATAATTCTGTTTGTCTTCCACTGAAACTCTATTAAAAGAGTCACAATTTTTAGATAAAATTTCTTCCATTTTTGCTACATCTAATTTTTTAGCTCTAATAATCAATGTACTGTGTGATTTTATAAAACAACTACTACTATTTAGTATAAAATATATAGCAATAATAATAGTATAGGCAAACCCAGGTATATAATTACCTGTACCAATAGCTACGCCAATACCAACTGCCCATAATAAAAAACCAACATCACGCAAATCTTTAATCTTCACTCTAAATCTAACCATTGACAATATTCCGACTAAACCGAGTGAAATACTCATATTAACTTGGATGATTTTAATTATCATTGTAGTGATTAAAATAAGCACCGAAAGCAAAATACTAAATTCCAGTTTAAAACCACTATCTTTATTAACTTTTTGATAAGTAAAAGAAATGATAATGATAAAAATCAATCCAATTCCAATTGATAAAAAAAACTCGCTATTGGGTGCTGTTATTGCTTGTATATTACTAAAGATGTTCATTATTTATTATTGTTTTTAATATAAATTTTTAGCATTGTTAAACTAACGCCATGTTTTGTCAATATCGTCACATCACTTTTTATAAAATTTATTATGGCGATTTAATTGTTTATCAATAGATAATGAAAAAGTTGAAAAAAAGCCTCTTTTGAGGCTTTAAAAATATAGCAAATCAAAGGATAAACCGACTTAAATCTTCATTTTCGACAACATCATCAAGTGCTTCAGTAACATAACTTTCGTTGATTTCAACTGTTTGTCCGTGCATTTCACTGGCATTAAACGAAATTTTATCCATCAAACGTTCCATCACTGTATGCAAGCGACGAGCACCGATATTTTCAGTTTTTTCATTAACGTTAAATGCAGCTTGAGCAATTTTTTTAATAGCATCTGGTGTAAAAGTAATATTTACTCCCTCAGTTGCCATCAAAGCTTGATATTGTTCAGTGAGCGAGGCATTAGGTTCAGTGAGGATACGTTCGAAGTCGTTAGCACTTAATGCACTAAGTTCGACTCGAATCGGCAAACGTCCCTGTAATTCGGCGATCAAATCAGACGGTCTGGAAACTTGGAAAGCACCAGAGCAAATAAACAAAATGTGATCAGTTTTAACTAAGCCGTGTTTAGTGTTAACTGTCGTCCCTTCAACTAGGGGGAGCAAATCCCGTTGTACTCCTTCGCGAGAAACATCGGCACCGCTATATTCGCCTTTTTTACAAATTTTGTCGATTTCGTCAATAAAAACAATGCCATTTTGTTCAACCAAATCAATCACTTTTTGTTGTATTTCTTCAGGCTTAACTAGTTTTGCAGCTTCTTCTTCTAATAATAATTTAAACGCATCTTTAATTTTCATTTTACGTTTTTGAGTACGACCTGAAGCGATATTTTGAAATAATGATTGCAATTGGCTTGTCATATCTTCCATTCCTGGTGGCGTCATAATTTCAACGTTCATTGGATTGGTGACATCAATTTCAATTTCACGTTCATCAAGTTCGCCTTCGCGTAATTTTTTGCGGAAAACTTGGCGTGTGCTAGCATTGTTACTCGCTTCAACATTCCCCCATTGATCTTTCGCAGGTGGGATTAAAGCGTCAATAATACGTTCCTCCGCAAATTCCATTGCACGTTGTTTATTACGTTCAATTTCTTGACTTCGCACCATTTTCATCGCCCCATCCGTGAGATCTTTGATGATGCTATCTACTTCCTTGCCTACGTAACCGACTTCAGTAAACTTAGTAGCTTCGACTTTTATAAAAGGTGCATTAGCAAGCTTAGCTAGACGGCGAGCAATTTCGGTTTTCCCAACACCTGTAGGACCTATCATTAAAATATTTTTTGGTGTCACTTCATGACGTAGCGGCTCTTGCAATTGCATACGTCGCCAACGGTTACGCAAAGCAATTGCTACTGCACGTTTAGCATCAGCTTGACCGATGATATGTTTGTCTAATTCAGAAACGATTTCTCTTGGTGTCATAGTAGTTTTGTTCATAAATAATCCTTTTGCAAATGGATCGAATTACGCCGCTAAATTCAAAAAAATTTTCTGACAAAAACTCATTGTTTTGAAGATTGACTTTGCCACAAAACGGAGTTTAAACAAAATATTTCCGCCTGTTAGCACAGTTTAGAGACATAATTTGAAATGCAATTAAGCTAATTCTTCAATCGTAAAATTGGTATTCGTAAATACGCAAATATCACCTGCAATTTTAAGTGATTTTTCCACGATCTCACGGGCTGAAAGTTCAGTATTATCGACTAATGCTCGTGCGGCAGAAAGTGCATAATTCCCCCCCGAACCAATCGCTAAAATCTGATCTTCTTCAGGTTGAACGACATCGCCAATTCCTGTAATAATCAAGCTTTCTGTTTCATCGGCGACGATTAGCATCGCTTCGAGTTTACGCAATGCTCGATCAGTTCGCCAATCTTTAGCAAGCTCAACAGCACTTTTCAACAAATGTCCATTATGCATTTCCAACTTGCGTTCAAAAAGTTCAAACAACGTAAATGCATCTGCTGTTCCACCTGCAAAACCTGCTAGAACTTTCCCTTTATAGAGACGGCGCACTTTGCGTGCATTGCCTTTCATCACTGTGTTGCCAAGCGATACTTGCCCATCGCCGCCAACAACAACTTTACCATTGCGTCTTACGCTGACAATTGTTGTCATAAAAATTCCTTGTGTTGTTCTCAGATTGATTTGCGAGATATATGGGATAATTTGTGGGTTTCAAGGTAGAAAAACGTTTTAATTTTATCCAAAATACTCTAGTATTTTATGAGTAATTTTGAATCGCTGTTTAATTTGAGAAATTTTTTCAATTTCACTGGCGTGAATAACAATAAAAACGACTCTATTCTAAACAAAAAATTTGCCCATAGACGTTAATAAAAAAACGCCTCGATTTTGAGAAAAATTTTCTGAAAATCAAGGCGTTCAGTTTATTATATTTGTTAATTATTTCATTTTAGCAGGCAACTCAATTGATTTAGCGGCTTTGATTAAATAGTTTGGCAAATTTTCAACTTTATCGCAGTTAAGCTGTTGCATTACTTGAAGTAATTCACGTTTGAGAATTTGTGCAACTTGATCACCACCTTTTTTTCCCATCGCACCAACGCCATACATCCATGCTCTACCGAGGAAGCAAAACTCTGCACCACTGGCAAGACAGTTGGCAATGTCAGGACCGTTACGCATTCCACTGTCTATCATCACACTCATTTTACCTTTAAGGACATCTAAAATCGGTTTAAGGGTGGCAATGCTAGATGGACCTGCGTCAAGCTGACGACCGCCGTGGTTAGACACAATAACACCATTCACGTTAAGTTCAAGGGCAGTTTGAGCATCTTCTGGACTGGCAATGCCTTTGATAACAATATCACCTTGCCAAATATCTTGAATCGCTTTGATACGGTCAGTTGTAAGTTTGCCATCAAAGAAGTCATCCATAAACAAACCTAGTTGCCCAAGATCTAAATTTGGTGCCATATATTTTTCAAGTGTTTTGAATTTTGGGATGACCCCATTTTGGAGTGTCTCAATTCCCCAAATTGGATGAAAAGCGGCATTAATGACATTGCGGACATACATTGCTGGCGGCATACCGAATCCGTTGTAGATATCTTTCGGGCGATAACCGAAAGTTGGAACGTCAGAAAGCAAGCATAATACACGGCAACCATTATCCCACGCACGTTTTAAGATATCTTTGCGAAATTCTTCATTTTTTGGGTAATAAAGTTGGAACCAGAATTTACCGTCTGTGATTTCGGCACATTCTTCAATGCTCATTGTAGTAACAGTCGAAAGCATAAATGGCAAATTATGATCTTTAGCAGTTTGAGCTAGAATCTGTGGCGAATTTGGCCACATTAACCCTTGTAAGCCTACAGCACTGATACCAAATGGAGCGTCATAGGTTTCGCCAAAAAGCGTAGTTTTTAGCGAAGATTCACGATAATCAGTTAAATACTTTGACAATACTTCAATTTCACGAATTTCGGCAGTATTTTTATGTACATTGATATCTTCATTACAGCCTTCGCTTAAATAATCATAAGCAAAGCGTGGCATACGTTGCTTAGCACGACGACGGAGATGTTCAACACTCGGATAGCGGACATCAATTTTGAAAGCCATATTTATTCTCCTTATAAAATTGGCAAGGTTTTAGACTTTAAACAATAACGGAACAATCGTCAACGCAACAATAGCAGCAATAACACCATATACTAACATCGGCACAATAGTTTTTTTGATGATCGTGCCTTCTTGGTTATTGATATTCAAAACTGAACACACTGCAACAATGTTATTGATACAAACCATATTCCCCATTGCACCACCAACTGATTGAAGTGCAAGAATTAAACTAGTAGAAAGTCCCGTCAATTCAGCTGTTGACATTTGCACTGAGCCAAAAGTAAGATTTGATACAGTATTTGATCCTGAAAAGAATGAACCAATAGCACCAAGATAAGCTGCAAATATTGTCCAATACTGTCCTGTCGCTTCGGCAAAACTTTTACCAATGATTTTCACCATTGAATTATCGCCACCAACCAACATTAATTTGACCATAATTAAAGCACCAACTAAAGCTAAAAAAGGGTTACGAGTTTGGTGGAGACTATCTTGAAAAACAGTTTTCACTTGGTTAAAACTCATTTTAAAAAGTGGTACTGCAATTAAAACAGTTACTACAAATGGAATAAGTGCTGGCACATACAGTAGTTTATAATCTGCGTTAATAGTCGTGCCAAAAATACGATTAAGACTGAACACTAAGCCATAGCTGATATCAAAATAACCAAGTGAACCTAATTGAACACCAAACCAATGTGTAGCATCATTAAGCATTGCTTTGAATGGTAATTGTGGCAAGCGAGTTACGATTAAAATCGCAATCAATAAGCCTGTTGGGAATAAAGCTTTATTTAATTCAGATGCACTAACTTTGTCATCTATATCATTATTTTCTTCTTTTTCCAAACCAATACCTTTATTGGCAACTAAGACTGAAACTAATAACCCGATTGCCCCACCAACTAAAGCAGGAAATTCATAATTAAAGAATGCAATAGCTACATATGGAATGACACAAGCAAGAATACTGATATAAACAAAGAGAATATTTTTACGGATTTTGCGGGCGTCAACAACGAAAAGTAAAGCCATTACAGGGATCACAAAAGCTGCGAAGAAGTGGATAACAGCAGTAATCGAGCCAATTTCAAGAATTTGGCTTTGAGCAAGTTTTAAAGGTGCAAAACCAAACCAAGTTGGAGTTCCCACGGCACCGAATGAAACAGGTACTGAGTTCATCACCAGTGCTAACATTGCAACTCTTAAAGCAGGGAATCCCAAACCAACTAAAATTGGTGCTGCAATAGCAGCAGGCGTGCCGAAACCGCTGGCACCTTCGATCATAAATGCAAATGCCCAACCGATAATCATCAATTGTGCGACTGGATTAGGATTAATTTTTGCCAACCATTTACGTAACGTGTTAGTCACGCCTGAAATTTCACTGAAACGATTAAACAAAATCGCTCCAAAGATCACTGTAATTGGCGTTTGCACTGCGATTAACGCAGCCATAATATTAGCACTGACAGTAGTGATATCCGTTTCGAAATAAATCAATTGAATAATCAAAATCACTACCGCAATCCATGGTAATGCAACATAAGAAGGGAGTGCATTACGTTTTACCATTAGGTAAATCAATAACACAATTGGAAAAAGACTAAAAAAAAGTGCCATATAAGCTCCGTCATCCATTAATTAATAATTTAAAATAAATATAAAAAAATTTACGGCGCGGGATTGTAATGTATTTTGTAAAATTAATGTAATTGAAATATTAAAAATGTGATCTCGATCACGGATATAAACAACATATGGTTGTATTCATAGCTATTTAAAAAAATTGGCTCTCTTCTATTACTATATGAGATAGGATTTGCACCAACAGAGATTCCAAAACTAAAAAGTTAGCACTGG
>JAHHRA010000025.1 GCA_020026055.1 Actinobacillus sp. | reverse complement strand
TCCGAAGCTGACGCCAACGCAAGCAAGCAACGCTCGTTGAACGTGGAAATCGCGTCCGAAGTCGATGCCAAAAAAGCCGCAGTAGCGGCGGCGATCGCACGGGCGAAAGCGAAAAAGCTAACACAAACCACGCCGCCAAATTCGGAAAAAATTTCCCAAAATGCCAGCGTGGGGAAGCAAGAAAAGGAATAAATGTCGCACGAGATGGTTGAATCTGTGTTCGGAAAAAAGGAAATTTTTTCGGAAATCGTCGCGTGATTTCACTCTAAACAAAAGGAAACACTATGCTCAAACTCACCAGTTCGCCTTATGCTCATTCGGGTACCCTCACTTCACGGATCATGCTGTGGGTGATGGGGGCGATGTTGCCTGCAATGGGGGCAGAACTTTATTATTTCGGTTACGGGGTGGCGATTCAGGCTAGCCTTGCGTTGGCATTGGCGTGGGGGTTAGAAATGATGGTCGCGAAGTGGCGTCGAAAGCCTGTCTTTTTCTATGCGAAAGATTTTAGTGGGTCGTTGACGGCGTTGATTTTGGCGATGGCGATTCCGCCTTATGCACCGTATTGGTTGATTTTAATCGGCGTTGGGATGGCGATTTTGTTGGGGAAGCAGGTCTATGGTGGCTTGGGGCAGAATGTGTTTAATCCAGCGATGGTGGGGTTTGCGGTGTTGTTGATTTCTTTTCCGGTGGCGATGACGACTTGGTTGCCGCCGCTTGAGTTGCTTGGGGCACCGCTTGGTTTTCGCGAGAGTGTGGCGTTGATTTTTACGGCACAAACGTCGCAAGGCGCGTCTTTGGTTCAGCTTTTGCAGGCGGTCGATGGGCTTGCGCAGGCGACGCCGTTGAATACTTTTCGTACGGCATGGACGCATGGGGCGGTGGAAAATTGGAATATTTCGCCGATTTTTGGGCCGTGGGGCTTGGGCATCGGTTGGGCGGCAATGAATTTGTGTTTTTTGGCTGGCGGGGTGTTTTTGTTGTGTAAGCGGTTGATTCAATGGCAGATTCCGGCGGCGTTGTTGTTTAGTTTTACGCTTTGTTGCACGGTTCATTGGTTGGTGGTGCCTTTTTCGCCATCGCCGAGTTGGGCTTTGTTGAGCGGGGCGACGATGTTTGGTGCTTTTTTTGTCGCTACGGATCCAGTGACTGCACCGATTACGCCACGCGGTAAGTTAATTTTTGGAGCGTTGATTGGGGTGCTGCTTTATGTGATTCGGTACCACGGGGGCTATCCTGATGCGATTGCGTTTGCGGTGTTGTTGGCCAATATGGGCGTGCCGTTGATTGACCGATATATTCGCCCTATTCGGCGTGTGAAGGAGGGGCGATGAAACCTATTTTGAGCGTGACGATTAAAAATGCGTTGTTGCTTGCTGCCGTTGCTTTTGTGTGTGCGGCAGTGGTGGGAGGCTGTTATTTTTTGACTCAGGATCGTATCGCAGTGCAAGTGGTGCGTCAGAAACAGGCTCTTTTCGCAGAGGTCATTCCCAGCGATTTTTACAATAATGATTTGTTGGCAACGTGCGGGCGCGCTGAGGGTGTTCTCGGGCAAGATGCGCAAATTAAGCAGCTTTGTGTGGCGAAAATGGATGGGAAGACGACGGCTTATGTGTTTGAAACGGTTGCACCGAATGGGTATTCGGGGGCGATTGGGTTGTTGATAGCCATTACGCCAGCGGGAGAAGTGCTTGGCGTGAGAGTCACTTCGCACAGCGAAACCCCTGGATTAGGGGATAAAATTGAGTTGAAGCATTCAAATTGGATCCTTTCTTTTGCGCATCGGTGGTTGAGACCTGCGGATCCGCAAAATTTGGCGCAATGGGCGGTGAAGAAAGAAGGCGGGCAGTTTGATCAATTTACGGGTGCGACTATCACGCCGCGTGCGGTCGTCGAGCAGGTCAAGCGGGCAGGGCTTGCGCTATTGGCTGATTTAAATCAGGCAGCGTTAAATGACTATTCGTCATCGGCGGCAGGAAAAACGGAGGAAAAATGACATCAGAATCAGCATTAGAAAAAGACGCAAGCCTTGTTGAAACCCATTCGCATACACAGCAGCATTGGTACCATATTTTGGTGCAAGGGGTATGGGGAAATAATGCATCACTTGTTCAATTGTTGGGGCTTTGTCCGTTGCTCGCCGTGTCAAATTCGGTCGCAAATGCATTGGGATTGGGGCTGGCTACCACGGTGGTGTTGATTGCTACGAATAGCGTTATTTCATTATTTCGTCGCTTTATTCCGCAAGAAATTCGGATTCCGATTTACGTGATGATTATTGCGACGACGGTGACGGCGGTGCAGTTTTTGATGAATGCTTATACTTATTCGCTTTATCAAACGCTCGGCATTTTTATTCCTTTGATCGTGACTAACTGTATTGTGATTGGGCGTGCGGAAGCTTTTGCTTCAAAAAATTCGCTCGGGTATTCGTTGTTAGATGGGCTTGCGATGGGGCTTGGGATGACATTAACCTTGGTTTTGCTCGGTGCGTTACGCGAATTTTTAGGCACGGGTAAACTTTTTTATGGGCTCGAAAATTTGTTTGGCGAAGGGGCACGAAGTTGGCATTTGGATATTTTGTCGCTCAAAACTCCTTTTCTTATCGCGATTTTACCCGCAGGGGCGTTTATTGGTTTGGCTCTCCTGCTTGCTATCAAAAATGTGATAGATGACAAAAGGAAAAAAAATCAATGAACGCGCAAAAACGCCTTGAGATTCTTCGCCGTTTGCAGGCTGAAAATCCCCATCCGACGACGGAATTGCTCTACCATTCTGTTTTTGAGTTGCTGATTGCGGTGATTTTATCGGCACAGGCGACGGATAAGAGCGTGAATAAAGCAACGGCGAAACTGTTTGCGGTAGCGAATACGCCACAGACGATTTGTGACCTCGGTTTGGAGGAACTGAAAAGCTATATCAGAACTATCGGGCTGTATAACAGTAAAGCTGAAAATATCCTCAAAACTTGTCGCGATTTGATTGACAAACATGGTGGGCAGGTGCCACGGGATAGAGCGTCGCTGGAGGCACTCGCTGGCGTAGGGCGTAAAACGGCTAACGTTGTGTTAAATACAGCCTTTGGAGAGCCAACGATTGCAGTTGATACGCATATTTTTCGTGTTTGTAATCGTACTAAATTTGCACTGGGCAAAAATGTGCTTGAGGTGGAACGCAAGCTGGATAAGGTGGTGCCAGCTGAATTTAAAGTGGATGTCCATCATTGGCTTATCCTTCATGGGCGTTATACCTGCCTTGCACGCAAACCTCGTTGTGGTTCTTGTCTTATCTCAGATTTATGCGAATTTCACGAGAAAAATCTCGATTGATATTTAAAACTCACGCCTTAAAAATCAGAAAATTTTTCCAATTTTGTTAACTATTCTTTATTCTCGCTTGCAACTTTCTTGTTTTCTGTTAATTTTGTAAAATTTTTACTATGAGGAACACTTATCACAATATGAAACGTATTCTCTATTTTTTGCTCGTTCTTGGGGGATTTATTTTTTCGTTAAGCAGTCATGCAAGCTTTTTCGGCGAAAAATCACCTTTTTTACCTGTAAATGAAGCCTTTCAATTTTCATACACGCAGGATCATCAACAAATTGTACTTAATTGGAAAATTGCACCTAATTATTGGTTATATCGCCATACGATTAAAGTTAAGCTTGACAATAAACCAATTGCGATCACTTTGCCACAGGGGCTAGAACATCAAGATGAATATTTAGGCACAACGAAAGTTTTTGAAAAGCAACTTAATGTTACTTTGCTTACACAACAATTAACTAACAATGCACAAATTTCTGTAGAGTATCAAGGTTGTACTAATGGGTTTTGCTACCCACCTGAAACTAAAACTTTTGTGCTAAAAACTAACCAAAATAGCTCAGTGAATACAGGCAATTTAAGTGAATCCAACCTGCTCGCACAGCAATTATTTAAAAATAAATATGCAGTATTGTGGTTTTTTGTATTAGGGCTTGGTTTAGCTTTTACGCCTTGTGTCTTACCGATGTTGCCGTTGTTGTCAGCGTTAGTTATTGGTACTCAAAATCGTCCGAATACTTGGCGGGCACTGGCATTAAGTTTTGTTTATGTTCAGGGGATGGCTCTCACTTATACTTTACTCGGGTTAATGGTGGCAGCGATTGGTCTGCCATTTCAAATTGCGTTGCAAAGCCCAATAGTGTTAGTAACGCTTTCCGTAATTTTTGTGTTGCTCGCATTCTCAATGTTTGGACTATTTACGTTGCAGCTACCGTTAAGTTGGCAAAATAAGCTTATGCAACTCAGTCAAAGACAAAATGGTGGAGCGTTCGGAGGGGTATTTGTAATGGGAGCAGTGGCAGGATTAGTCGCGTCACCTTGCACTTCTGCTCCTCTTTCGGGTGCATTACTGTACGTAGCACAAAGTGGTAATTTGACGATAGGGGCGTTGACACTGTATTTTTTAGCATTGGGAATGGGCGTGCCATTAATGCTGATTACGTTATTTGGAAATAAAGTATTACCTAAATCAGGTAATTGGTTAAATATCGTAAAAGTAAGTTTTGGATTCGTGATGCTTGCTTTGCCAATTTTCCTGATTTCACGCTTAATCTCTGAAACTTGGGAAACTGTACTTTGGGCATTGCTCGGTACGTCATTTTGCCTTTATTTGGCATTGCAATTTAAACAGATTCTACTCCAAATAATTGCTTTTACTCTGGCTCTCATTTGTGTACAACCTTTGCAAAACTTTGTTTGGCAAACTGATAATACTTCTTTCACTACAACCCATACAACGTCTTTAAATTGGGTTAAAGTAAATTCCTTAGCAGAAATTAATCAATTATTACAAAACAATCCTCATCATTTAGCGATGATTGATTTCTATGCTGATTGGTGTGTTGCCTGTAAAGAGCTTGAAGCAAAAACTTTTTCGCAACCACAAGTTAAAACAAAGCTAAATAATATGTTGTTACTCAAAATGGATGTCACTCAAAATTCGCCTGAGAATAAAGCAATTCTGGCACATTTTAAAATTTTAGGACTCCCTGCTGTGTTATTTTTCACTTCAAATGGACAAGAAGTACAAAACTTGCGTTTATCTGGATTTATCAATGCTAATGAATTTTCGGATTTGTTAAATGAAGTTCAGTTAACAGATTAAGTGATCTATTTTAGACAATGTCATTAATTCAAAAAAATAAAAAACCAAGCTCAGCTTGGTTTTTTTATGTTTAGTCAAGAGTTATTCTTTAAACATCGCAGAGATAGATTCTTCATTGCTGATACGGCGGATCGCTTCTGCTAACATTGCAGAAAGCGTTAAAACACGCACTTTCCCTAATGCCTTAATTTCTGGACGTAGCGGAATCGTGTCAGCTACGACAATTTCATCTAAAGCATCACTTGCTAAGTTTTCCGCAGCACACCCTGAGAATACAGCATGAGTAGCATAAGCAAATACTCGTTTTGCTCCACGTTCTTTTAATGCTTCAGCGGCTTTACACAATGTGCCTCCAGTGTCAATCATATCATCTACTAGAATGCAATCCCGATCTTTCACATCTCCAATAATATTCATAACTTGTGCTACGTTCGCTTTTGGGCGACGTTTATCAATAATTGCCATATCAGTATCATTCAATAATTTGGCAACTGCACGTGCACGAACTACGCCACCAATATCTGGGGAAACAACTATTGGATTCTCTAAATCTTCTTTTTTCAAAATATCGTGAATTAATACTGGGGTACCAAATACATTATCTACTGGTACGTCAAAAAAACCTTGGATTTGTTCTGCGTGCAAATCACAAGTTAAAACACGATCTACACCAACGTTTGATAAGAAGTCTGCTACTACTTTTGCAGTGATAGGAACTCGAGCACTACGAACACGGCGATCTTGGCGAGCATAACCAAAATACGGAATCACAGCAGTAATACGACCTGCTGAAGCACGACGGAGTGCATCAATCATAACTATAAGCTCCATTAAATTATCATTTGTTGGAGCACAAGTAGATTGAATAATAAAAACATCACAACCACGAATATTTTCATTAATTTGTACTTGTACTTCGCCATCACTAAAACGACCTACTGTCGCGTCACTAAGAGAAATATAAAGTCGTTTGGCAATCTGCTGAGCAAGCTCTGGTGTCGCATTACCTGCGAAAAGTTTAATGTCAGGCATCGTTTGTTTTAACCTCGAGAGTTTTAAAATAAAAAGAACGACAACATATTCTGTTGTTTTTTTAGCTGTCTAATGAAGTGATGCAGAGAGGAAACATTCGACCCTTTTGCAACAAAACCTGATACAGTCTGTGGCTTTTTAGCAAAAGTAGATCGAGCAGACTCTTCATCGCTAAATTCGGCAAAAACACAAGCCCCTGTTCCCGTTAATCTAGCTGGTGCATATTGTAGCAACCACTTGAGTGCTTCTTCAACCTCTGGATAGTGGTTTTTTACAATTTTTTCACAATCATTGTAATAAGGTAAATTTAAGCAATTTTTTATTCCTTTTTTGGGCGTATTTCTCGTGAGTAAAGGATCATTAAATATTTTAGCTGTACATACTGCTATCTCAGGCTTTAATACAACGTACCATTTTTCTAATGGTGTGCAGAATTGAAACTTATTCCCAACACCTTCAGCAAAAGCTGCTTTTCCTTGTACAAAAACAGGAACATCCGCTCCAAGTTGTAATCCCAATTCTGTTAGTTCATCTAAAGATAAATTTGTCTGCCAAAGCATATTTAATGCAACTAATGTTGTTGCGGCGTCAGAAGATCCTCCACCAACCCCACCTCCTATTGGTAAGCGTTTAATTAAATGTAAATTAGCACCCAGAGTACAAGCTGTTTTCTCTTTTAATAATTTTGCCGCTCGATAAATCAAATTCTGCTCAACAGGAACATTTTCGAGTTCTGGGCTAACAATAATTTTACCATCTTGACGCAATGCAATTTTGAGATCATCACCGAAATCAACAAATTGAAATAGTGTTTCTAACTCATGATATCCATCTTCACGACGTCCATTAATATATAAAAACAAATTTAATTTTGCAGGGCAAGGAAAAGTCAATTCTGTTGTCATCATTTACTATTTTCCCACTGCCATTGAGTAATTCGAATTTTTAACTGATGATTACCATTGATCAATAAAATATCTTTTGGCATAGGTATCGCAAGATCTTGGTGGTAACTTAAATAATTCACTTTCCAAGTGCCATTCAAGCTTGGATAAGTAAATTGCTTTAATAAATGATTACTGCCCACTTTATAAGACGCATTTTGCGGTGGAACTCCTTTTAACCATTGTGCAAGTTCTGTTAATGAAATAGGTGTCCCAACGAGTCGATCCAGCAAGTTTTGTGCTTGTTGGTGAGTATGTTTTTTCCCTTGATCATCAATGATGATCAAACCATTAGTTGTCATCATCACTTTCACTGATGCCATATTTAAAAAAGCGGATAAATGCAATTCAGAATCAGTTGGACTTTGATAATGCCATTGGAAAGCACTTGAATAGCGATCTTGTGCAGTGATAATTCCGAACTGTCCATTGGCTTGGTAACTGTGGATATTCTGAAGTCCCTGCAAATGAGATCGCCATCCTTTATCAGAATGAGAAAGGGTTATGTTATCATCTATCGGTGCTTGAAAATTGATACTACAACTTGTTACGAACAAATTAATTGTCGTAATTATGCTTATTTTTTTAGCTATCTCTTTTAAATTACTCAAGAAATTGTTCATCTCATTTCCTTTAAATTTACTACGCCTCAATTTCCGATAAAGTTTTCGCTATCAATGTTAAGCGTTGACGATTTAATTCGCTACGAATTTCAGCTTGCCGAAAGCCTGCTCGAATGATTTGTTGTACATCGATTATTTTCGTAGATCGATAAACTTTAAGCAAAATTTCTATTATTCGACGATTATGATTAGCATTTTTCCAATTCGCAAATTGACAAAGTTGTGCAAAAAATTCAGGATGACGCCAAATATCAATTGCGTTGAAATATGTTAGAATTTTTTGTGCTGTTAACATATTTGTTGTTTCAAATAGATTGTAATATTGGCAATATGCAAGAGTAAATTGTTTAAATTCATTCGTTACTTTAAGGCGTTGACATAAATTTTGAATATTATTTTCTGACAATTTATAGAAAATAAGGACAAAATGATACAAACATTTATTTTCATCACAGATTTTTTTACTTTTTGTCGCATTTTGGTAGCTGAATAAAAAATCTTGATGTTCAGTTAAATAAGCGTGTAATTCAGGGAAAAGGATAACTAATGCTCCCACATCATTCAGCACGTTAAAGTACTGCCATGGGCAATCCGTATTTAAGGCTTTTAAAGTTTCCTGCCAAATCCGCTCTGGCGTGAGTGTTTGAAGTTCGCCTGATTGCGTCATCTTTTGCATTAATAATATAGTTTCTGGTGCAACTTCGAAATGCAATATCGCAAATCTAGCAGCAAAACGTGCCACGCGAAGAATCCGCAAAGGATCTTCAGTAAATGCTACAGAAACGTGACGCAGAATTCGCTTGTCTAAATCTGATTTGCCACCATAGAAATCATACAATTTTCCAGTCTGATCTTCTGCCATTGCATTAATAGTAAGGTCGCGACGCCGTAAATCCTCTTCTAATGAAATCGTTGGTGCAAAATCACAGATAAACCCTGTATAACCAGATCCTGCTTTTTTTTCGGTACGAGCCAATGCGTACTCTTCTTTTGTTTTAGGATGCAAAAAAACTGGAAAACCTTTCCCTACTTGTTGAAATCCTTGACTGATAAGATCGTCAGGTGTCGCTCCAACGACAAGCCAATCTCGATCTTTTACTTCTAAACCAAGATATTTATCGCGTACAGCACCACCGACTAAGTAATATTCTACCAATATTTATGCCCATCCATTTGGTTTACGGCGACGGCTTGGAATAATATGAGGTAAAATCAGTCCAAGTAATAGCCCTACGCCCAGTACAGATCCTCCATAAATAAACCATTGAATTGCAATCGCTTGTTTATTTGCATCTAACATTGTTTCAAGATTACGATTTTTATTTTTTATGGTATCTATTTCACGTTTTAACTTAATATTTTCTTCTAATAATGTAGAGCTTTGCATTTCTGCTTGTGTTGTACGACGTTGCATTTCGCTAACACGTTGCTTCCAACTATCGTCTAAACTATCAAGTTTTAAAGTCAATTCTTCAATTTTAGCTTTTAAAAGAGGGTTCTCTTTCCTACTACTCTGTTGGTTAGTTAATTCTTTATTTAAAATCCAACCTTCTCGATTGCGGATATCACGAATAAGAGAGTATTTTTCATTTTTTCTCAGTACTGTTACTGGAGTACCCGCTGTGATTGAACCCACAATACGATACTGATCTCCTCCTCCTGAACGTAAAAAAGTTTGCAAATTTTCAGTCACGTACATTGATGCCTCTTCAGCAAAACTAGGTATTACATAAACAGTGATAACTACTGTTAATAAAAATTTCACAAAGTTCTTAAACATAACCCACCTAACAAATAAAAAAATACGGAATTTCTTACTGTTTTTTACTCAAATAAAAAATGACACTATTTGGTTACATAGTTTCTAATGAAAGAAAAATCGCAAACTACTGTAAATAATAACTACAAATAATGCTCCTGCAGGTAAAGTAATTACCCAAGATACCACAATATTGCGGATAACTTTAAGATTGAGTGCAGCAATACCACGTGCAAATCCTATTCCTAAAATTGCACCCACTAAAGTCTGAGTAGTAGAAATCGGTAACCCTGTGCCTGAAGCAAGTACAACAGTCACCGCTGTTGCAAATTGAGCAGCAAAACCACGTGATGGCGTTAAATCAGTAATGCCTGAACCTATTGTTGCCATTACAATACGCCCCATCACTGCAAGTCCTACGCCCATCCCTAATGCACCTAATGGCAAAATCCACCAAGCCATTGCAACATCATTTGTTACAACACCTTGATGTTTTATGATAGAAACAACAGCAGCTAAAGGACCAATCGCATTCGCAACATCATTTGAACCATGTGCAAATGCCATCGCACACGCAGTTAACAACATAAGAATACTAAAAACTCGCTCAACCGCACCAAATGTACTTTTACTACGACGTTGAAAACGTTCACTACGAAAATAGTAATAACTAACCACAACAGAAATGATCCCAATTAGAACAGAAATTTCTATCACTGTCAGCAAACTTAGGTTTAATCCAATATGTTTAAGCCCTTTTATCATCGTCACAATGCTAATAATCACTATCGTAAGTCCCATATAATATGGACCTACTTGTTGTGCATTATTTGTCGGTTCATCCGTATCAAAAATTAATTTTTGCATACTGATGAAAATTGCATAAGCAATCAGTCCTGCAATAAAAGGAGTAATAAACCAACTCCCGATGATATTAAAAATTTTACTCCAATGAACTGCCTTTGGACCGACTGTTACACAAGCAAACCCTATCATTGCCCCAATAATAGTATGTGTTGTGGAAACTGGCCAACCAAATCTAGAGGCAACAATTAACCATAACCCTGAAGAAAGTAAAGCAGACATCATACCTAACGCTAAAACTTCAGGTATATTAATGTAATCAACAGCATCAATAATACCACTCTGAATCGTTTTAGTGACTTCTCCACCTGCTAAATACGCACCACCACATTCAAAAATCAATGCAATGATAATCGCTTGTTTTGCAGTAATAACTCTTGACCCAACAGAAGTACCCATTGCATTAGAAACGTCATTCGCACCAATACCAAATGCCATAAAAAAACCGAAAATGGTAGTAATAACAATGAGCAACTCGCCATATCGTTGAATAATTTCCATAAGCGTCCCCAACTAACTAGGCTCGAGCTAACATTAACTCAATACGCGAACCAACGCGTTGTGCTTGATCTGCTAATACTCCTACCCATTCTAATGTTTTATACAAAAACATCACATCAATCGGATTATATTGCGATTCTACGTTCCTCAACATTTGACGCAATTCAATTTGCATATGATCCGTATCATCTTCTATTTCGTCAAGGTGATTAATCATCTGATTAACTAACTCAAACTCTCGCCCTTTAAAGCCCGTTTCTAACAAATTATCCATTTCTGTGATAACACGATTGGCTTGTGTTGTTGCATCTAGACTACGACGGACATACGCCATAAATCTATTTTGCATTTCAGATGGAAAAGTACAACGACGTCCAACTGTTCGCCCTGCAATATCACGAGCGTAGTTTGCTAATTTATCCTGTTGCGTTGTCAATTCTAACAAATCCGTACGGGCAATAGGCATAAATAGACCACGTGGTAGTTTCAGCCGAATATCCCTTTTTAATATGTCCGCTTCTTTCTCAGCTTCAGCGATCTTTTGACGCAACATCTCTGCACAATCCCAATCATTTTGGAAAGTTACTTCAAAAAAATCAATCAAGTAATCGCAGCATTCTGTCACTTTCTCTGAATGTTTTTGAATAGGTTTAAATGGAGAATTAGCGAAAAGACCAAGTATATTATTTATTGCCATAATATTATTCCTCTCAAATTAGTAGAAAATATATATGTGGTAAAATGAATTCGCCATATTCTACATTAATTAACATTTAAAAAATGATATTTTCTAAAAAACTACGCTAAATAAAGTTCTTTTTGTGTAACTTTTTAACAAATTCACTTAAAATCCTCCGTTAATTACAATTTCACTATCTTATTTTATGGAATAATTTTCATGTTAAATAATGAAATTGCACTAAAATTTCTTTTACGATCAAATTTCTTTTAATTTTCTATCCAATTGAATTTGCATAATTACTTTTAGCAATAGAACAAGCGGTTACTCCAAATTTTATTACCAACATTGCAATCTTTAATCAACATGCTAGCTATCAAATTCAACAAATTGTGTAACAATAAGCAAAAACCATTCAATCACGTCGAGATTGGTTATATTATAATATTCGATTAAAACATTTATTAAGCAAAATGTTATGTGTATTAAATGAATGTAATGAGGCAAAATAAAATGTCAAAAGTGCCAAAACGAGCTTATGTTTGTAATGATTGCGGAGCAGAATTTTCACGCTGGCAAGGGCAATGTTCAGCTTGCAAAGCTTGGAACACAATTAGCGAAGTTCGGATGCTAAGTGCCAAATCCACTTCATCAAACGATCGTTTAAAAGGATATGCAGGTTCAACTCAACGAAAAATTCAACTTCTTTCCGAAATTAGTCTCAAAAAAACACCTCGCTTCACTAGTACTTTCCTTGAACTCGATCGTGTATTAGGTGGAGGGATAGTCCCTGGTAGTGCGATTCTAATCGGTGGGCATCCAGGTGCAGGCAAAAGTACACTATTACTCCAAGTGATGTGCAAACTCTCGCAAACAATGTCCACTCTTTACGTAACAGGTGAAGAAAGTTTACAACAAGTAGCAATGCGGGCTAACCGTCTTGGCTTACCGATGGATAAGCTCAATGTACTTTCCGAAACCAGCGTTGAAGATATTTGCCATCTTGCTGATGAATTAAACCCTCAAATTATCGTCGTTGACTCTATTCAAGTAATGCATCTTGCTGATATCCAATCTTCACCAGGTAGTGTTGCTCAAGTCCGTGAATGTGCCAGCTTTCTTACACGTTATGCAAAGACTCGTCAAGTCGCTATCATTATGGTTGGACATGTTACTAAAGATGGCACGCTCGCAGGTCCAAAAGTACTTGAACATTGTATCGATTGCTCTATTCTTTTAGAAGGTGAAGCTGACTCCCGTTACCGCACTTTACGCAGTCAAAAAAATCGCTTTGGTGCAGTAAACGAACTCGGTGTTTTTGCAATGACTGAACAGGGACTTAAAGAAGTCAAAAATCCTTCTGCGATCTTCCTTAGTCGTGGAGAAGAACAAACTTCAGGTAGCTCAGTGATGGTACTTTGGGAAGGTACACGCCCTTTATTAGTCGAAATCCAAGCCTTAGTTGATCATTCTCTTCTTGCTAATCCGCGTCGCGTTGCTGTTGGCTTAGATCATAATCGCCTCGCTATCTTGCTTGCAGTTTTACATCGCCACGGTGGTCTAATGTTATCTGATCAAGATATCTTTGTGAATGTTGTCGGTGGTATCAAAGTCGCTGAAACCAGTGCTGACTTAGCATTATTGCTCGCTTTAATTTCAAGTTTCCGCAATCAACCTCTCCCTCGTGATCTCGTCGCATTTGGTGAAATCGGTTTAGCAGGTGAAATCCGCCCTGTTCCCAGTGGACAAGAACGTATCGCTGAAGCTGCCAAACACGGCTTTCAACGAGCTATCGTCCCTTATGCTAATCGTCCTAAAAACACGATTGCCAATATGCAGATTTTTACGGTGAAAAAATTAGCAGATGTATTGGCAGTTCTAGAACAATTTTAAAAAACACTTACCAAATCTACAAAATGCTTCAATGTGTTATAAATCATTGTGAAATTACACTGTTCATCGCATTTAAAACCAATTTAAATTCCTCACTTTCTAGACGGAAAAATTTTCCAAACTTCGGGGGCGTGAAATCCAGCATCTTTTCTTCACGCTGGCAAATTAAGAAAATTTTCTCCAAATTTTCAATATGATAAAAATTTGATCAACTTAACAAATATCAAATTTTGTTTTTGACATATGTTTTTATAGCCTTTAGGTTACTCCAGAAGTTTCACATTATGGTGAATATCAATACTATTTCTTGTGCATTTGTACTTACTATTTTGGAGAAAATATGTCATTCGATCGCCTTATCCCTTTGCGTGTTCAGCAGCTTCCTAATGGTTATCTTAATAAAACACCCCTTTTCCAATATTTATTACTGTCGATCTGTTTTCCTATGTGGGGAATGGCGGCAGGGTTAAATGATATTCTCATCACACAATTTAAAACGATTTTCACACTTTCGGATTTCGCTTCAGCATTTGTACAAAGTGCTTTTTACGGTGGGTATTTTCTGCTGGCAATTCCAGCAAGTCGTGTTATTCGTCACTGGAGCTATAAACTCAGTATTTTAATAGGTTTATCCATTTATATTATCGGTTGCACAATGTTTTTCCCTGCTTCGCGAATGGCGACTTATTCTGTTTTTCTTTGTGCGTTATTTTGTATTGCTGTTGGACTTTCTTTTTTAGAAACTTCATGCAATACCTATTCAACGATGATCGGTTCTCAAGAACGAGCCACTTTGCGACTTAATATTTCGCAAACTTTTACGCCTGTCGGTTTTCTTTCTGGCGTTTTATTGGGAAGATATCTGATTTTTACTGAAGGCGATCCTTTACATAAACAAATGGATGCTTTATCTGGCGAGGCAAAGCGACAATTTGCTGAACAAATGTTGCAACGTACTTTGCAACCTTATCAATTTATCATTATAGTGTTAATTGTGTTGTTAGTCATTGTTGCAATTACGCAATTCCCACGCTGTAAACCAAAGACAGATAATGAGCAAGATTCACAAGCCAGTATGTGCGAAACACTTCGTTATTTAGCTAAAAATAGATTGTTTAAATTTGGAATTCTTGCTCAGTTTTTATACGTTGGTATGCAAACTGCAGTATGGTCTTTTACTATTCGTCTGGCATTGCAATTAGATCCGCATTTAAATGAACGAATGGCATCGGATTATATGATTTATGCTTTTATTGGTTTTTTCTTAGGAAAATTTATCGCAAATTTATTAATGGCAAAATTAAATCCGAACAAAGTCTTGATTGGCTATTCTATTCTTGGCGTAGCAAGTTTGCTCTATGTCGTTCTTGGCAATGATTTTAGTGTAGTGTGGGCAGCAATTTTCACTTCAACGCTATTTGGTCCTTGCTGGGCAACAATTTATGCTCGAAGCTTAGATGCGATTAAAGATAAACGTTATACTGAAACGGGCGGAGCGATCATTGTTATGTCAATTATTGGTGGTGCCGTAATTCCTGTTTTACAAGGTTTACTTTCTGATCACACGGGATCTATGCAAACGGCATTCATGGTTTCACTTATTTGTTTCGCAGTTGTTTTGATCTATTTTACTTATCTGCAAAAAGTAAATTTGCAAGATAAATAGGAGAGCAAAAATGTATCGTATTCCTCTTAGACAAATACTTTTTCAAGCACATAAACAAGTGATGTTACAATCTGAAGCATTCTGTGTAGAAAGTTTTTGTTATCCTCAACATATTGCGGCTTTAAAGATCAGCAACTCACGAGGCTACATAGAAATACTGCCTTTTGTGGGGCAAATGATTTGGGATGTTCAATTTGATGACATTTCACTACGGATGAAAAATATGTTTGCATCACCAAAGCCTGCAAAAGTTATCGTTGATACTTATGGTTGCTTTGCATTTCATTCTGGATTGCTCACAGCGGGTTGTCCATCAGCTTTAGATACACATCCGCTTCATGGTGAATTTCCCTGTGCACAAATGGATCGTGCTTGGTTAGAGATAACGGAAACACAGATTCGTATTATCAGTGAATATGAGTATGTGCAAGGTTTTGGCTACCATTATCTAGCTCGTCCAAGTGTTAGTTTAACTAAAAATGCAACAGCAATTGAGATTACAATGGAAGTAACTAATCTCTCACATCATCAAGCAATGCCATTAATTTATATGTGCCATATGAACTACGCTTATGTAGAAAATGGTTTAATGCAACAAAATATTCCTAATAATGCGTTCTGCTTACGTCAAAGCATTCCTGCTCACGTTAAACCGACTAGTGAATGGCAAGCATTTAATGAAGCAATTTTAGCAGGCGAAATTGATTCACAAACGCTTAACTATCCACATTGTTACGACCCAGAAATCGTCTACTTTGCTGATAATTTGACCCAATATGGCGATCATTTGACGTTTACGCTAAATAACCCCGCAAATAATGTGACTTTCTTTACGCAATTTTCCACGCAAGAATTTCCACATGCAACACGTTGGATTCTAAATAACCCTGATCAACAAGTTGCTGCTTTTGTGCTACCTGCTACTGCTCGTCCTGAAGGTTATTTAGCGGCTGAACAAACAGGGACTCTACAGTGGCTTGCACCACAACAAACTCAATCTTTTCACGTATTAACAGGAATTAAGGAGTAGCCATTATGAAAATTGCAGTTATTGGTTCCAATATGACGGATTTAGTGTCCTACATCAAAAGAATGCCAAATCAAGGTGAAACACTTGAAGCACTTGAATTTAAAATGGGTTGCGGTGGGAAAGGAGCAAATCAGGCTGTCGCTGCTGCACGCTTAGGCACAGATATTTTGATGTTAACACGTGTCGGCAATGATGCTTTTGCTGAAAATACAATCGCTAATTTTAAAGCTAACGGCATCTCAACTGATTATGTTTTAAAAACAAATACATCAAGTGGTGTCGCCCCGATTTTCGTTGATCAAATGTCACAAAATGCTATTCTGATCATCAAAGGTGCAAATAATTATCTTTGCCCTGCAGATATTCAATCTGCTGCAGAAGAGATTAAAAAATGTCAACTCATTGTTCTTCAATTAGAGATTCCTACTGAAACTGTGTATGCTGCTATAAAATTTGGTCAGAAACACCACATTCCAGTGTTACTTAATCCTGCTCCTGCACAACCTGATTTAGTGCTAGAGAAAATCAAAAGTTGTGAATTTATCGTTCCTAATGAAACAGAGCTTTCTCTATTAACAGGAATGCCAGTTGAAACAGAAGAAGAAATTCGTCATGCCGCTTTGACATTACATAATGCAGGGCTGAAAAATGTGATTGTAACTATGGGAAGACGTGGTGTACTATGGATTTCCGAAGACCAACAACAATATTTCCCACCTTTGAGCGTTGATGCTAAAGATACAACAGGTGCAGGCGATGCGTTTATTGGCTGTTTTGCCAGCGTCTATTGTAAATTCAAAGATATTAAGCTTGCCATTGAAATCGCCAATCATTATGCCGCAGATTCTGTTACGCGTTTAGGTACGCAAACTTCCTATCTCTCAAAAGCAGATTTTTTGCAAAAATACCCACATTTATCAAACAAAATCTAAGGAGCAAAAAATTAAAAGGTCGACAATAGTCGACCTTCTCTTTTCAATAATCCAATTGACTTAATTTTCAATCTGCTAGCAAATTACTACATCCGACTTACTGAACATTTCCACAACCCAAACAATATAAATACTGCCCTTTTGGATCATTGAGTTTATCCAGTATATTGAGCTTATCTACAATTTGTGAATAAGTTTTTGGAATCCCCAACTCCTGCATTACTTTAGTTTTAATCTTAATTTGAGTTTGTTTATTAAGTCCTTTTAAAAAAGTTTCTAGTGGTGAATCGTCATCTTCCTGCAACCATTCTACACCTAGATCTTTTTCGCTGATTTTGTCATCATTAGTAACAATTAAACTTTTTATTTTTGCTACAGCAGTATCAAAATCACCCAATTCATCTACTAAGTTATATTTTAGTGCATCGCGTCCAAGCCAAACTTGCCCTTGTGCAATTTTATCAACTTCCGTTTTAGTCATATGGCGACCTTCGCTCACAATACTCAAAAAGCGATCATAACCTTGATTAATTTCTGTTTGCAAAATTTGACTGTTAATTGAATCAATACCACTTAACATTGAAGCTTTTGCTAAGTCAGTGGTGCTTACACCATCTACATTTACACCTATTTTATGTAGTGTTTTTTCAAAAGTTGGTTTTATACCAAAAATCCCTATTGAACCAGTTAAAGTATCAGGATCAGCAACAATATAATTTGCCCCACTAGAAATCCAATATCCGCCAGAGGCTGCCATTCCTCCCATCGAAACAACAATAGGTTTTCCTTTCTCTTTAATTTGCATCAACATTTGACGAATTAATTCTGAAGCAAAAGCACTGCCACCAGGGCTATTCACACGTAAAATGACACCTTTAATCTGATCGTTGTAATAGACTTCATTTAATAGTTCAACGACAGTATCACCACCTGTTTCATTTTCTTGACTTTCACCATCAATAATACTTCCTTCAACAAGCACAACAGCAATTTTACTTTTCTTCGTTGTTGTCATTACATCTGGCAAAGTATTCAAGTAATCTTCATAAACAACAAGATTAGGTTCACCTTCTTTATTTTTACCAAATTTCTCTACAAGTATTTTTTCGAAAGTAATTGAATTTGCAAAATCTGTCACTAAGCGACGCTCTTTTGTATAGAGAGAACTGTCACCATTCAAACGTTCTAGCTCATTTAAATATTTTAATGCTGGTGGTAATACTTGTTCAGAAGTAATATTCCGATTTTTAGCTACAATAGCTAAATAACTCTGCCAAGTCTGTCCAAGCCAATGTTGCATATTACGGCGAGCGTCTTCTGACATATTATCGCGTATAAAAGGCTCAACTGCAGATTTATAAGTGCCAACACGGAAAATATGGGGTGTTACTTCTAATTTATCCAATAAATTTTTGAAATAAAGATTCTCAACATTTAAGCCCTTTATGCTGACTTCTCCCATTGGATTGAGATAAATTTGATCGGCATAACTTGCTAGTAAATAACTTTTTTGTCCATAGTTTTGTGCATAAGCAATAACAGGTTTGCGGCTTTGTTTAAAGTCATTAATCGCTTGACCAACATAATGAATCGCAGGGAAATTTGCTTGGACAAAGTCATCTAAATTTAATACTAACCCCGAAATTTTAGGGTCATCTTTTGCATTGCGAATTGCATTTACTAAATCAAATATTGAATAACGTTGTGGTATATCTTCATTTCCTGAAATTGTTTTTCTCACCGCTAGACGTAACACATCATTATCATCTTCACGTCTATCAGAAAGATAACCATTCAAATTCACATAAAGTGCACCTTTTAGTGGCATAGGGGAGGATTGAGATTTATTACTTTGCCACTGATTTAATTGGTTAACTCCCACAAAAATGCCAATACAAATCAATACAAAAATAAAAAAAACGATATTCATCACTAAATTACGAATGAAATTTAGTGTATTCCAAAGAAATGTAAAGAAATTTTTCATTGATTTTTAAACCCTTTATAAAAAACCAGTGCAAATAATATCATATCTTTGCAAGTATTTAACGAGAAATAAAATTTTATGCTAGAATCGGAACTATCTCTCATATTCAGGTTCAATTTATGCACACATTAACTTTTCTCAATCAACGTCAATCTGAAAAAAATTTAACTTACCCTATTCCTGATGAAGCACAACTCAATCAAATATTCGAAGCCGCTGTACACGTGCCAGATCACGGACGTTTACAGCCCTATCGCTTTGTCGTCATCACACCAGAAGTGATGCCAAAATTTCAGGATTTGCTCCAAAAAGGCGTAGATGAGTTAAACTTAGGTGAAAACCGCAGACAAAAAGCTCAAATTATCTGCCAAAATAGCCCAATGTTTATCGCCGTGATTGCCTCACTCACGCCTAATTTTGAAAAAGTACCAATTTGGGAACAACAAGCTTGTGCAAGTTGTAGCGTTTACGCTTTGCAACTTGCTGCTTGTGCTTTGGGTTTTGATAACGCTTGGCTTACAGGCAAATGGCTAGCGAGCGAAGCTGTACGTAACGGTTTGAATTGCACTGAAAACGAGCAAATTATTGCCTTAGTTGCCATTGGAAGCTGTGCTGAAAAAAGCCCAGTAAAACCAAAGAAAAAGTCGATTCAATCGCTTGTCAGCTATCTTACTTTCTAACATCACACCTTAAAAGCTCCTTCAAAATGCAAAGACGTTTGTTTGAGTTTCGCTCCATCAGCAATGTCCTTCAAACTCTGCATTTTTTAAGGAAATAATTTCCAATTTTCAAGGCGTGATTTAAATCAAGGATTCCATTATGAACATTTTTTTATCCACTACTCCTGCTCCCAAAATCTGGGGAGAAAATGCATTGCTAAGTTTTAATAACAACAGTGCTACAGTTCACATCCGCCAAGAGCATTTCCTCATTGATGTTCAACGAGCAGCACGCAAACTTCGCTCGCAAGGCATTAATGATGCCGAATTAACAGGTGATAACTGGAATTTAGACGCTAGCTGGGCGTTCTATCAAGGTTTTTACACAGCAAAACAAAATTATGTCCTCACTTTGCCAAGTTTAGATAACGAAAGCCATGAAATTTTGCTTGCTCGCATTAATTGCGGAGATTTTGTACGTGAAATCATTAATACTCCTGCTCAACAAATAACGCCTATTCATCTTGCTGAAAAAGCAATTGAATTTATCCAACAAATGGCTTGTGAATACGTTCCTGAAAGTCAAATCGATGCTCGCATTATTCAAGGCGAAGATTTACTTAAAGAAAATTATCAAGGTATTTGGACAGTCGGTAAAGGTGCTAATAATCCACCAACAATGTTACAACTTGATTACAATCCAACAGGTAACCCTAATGCTCCTGTGCTGGCTTGCCTTGTCGGCAAAGGCATTACGTTTGATAGTGGCGGTTACAGCCTAAAATCAACAGATTATATGGTAAATATGCGTACTGATATGGGAGGTGCAGCATTGCTAATAGGAGCGTTGGGAATGGCAATTGCTGCAGGATTGAATCAACGAGTCAAACTCGTTCTTTGTTGTGCTGAAAATATGGTGAGTGCCGATGCAATGAAACTTGGTGATATTATCCATTATCATAATGGGGTCAGCGTTGAAATTTTAAATACTGATGCAGAGGGACGTTTAGTATTAGCAGACGGTTTGATTTGGGCAACGCAGCAACAGCCTAAGTTCATCATTGACGCAGCTACTTTGACAGGGGCAGCTAAACATGCAGTAGGTACTGAATATCATACTGTGTTATCAATGGATGAGGTACTAGTTTCTGATCTTTTAAAAGCAGCAAACGACGCCAACGAGCTTTTCTGGCGGTTACCTTTTGCTGATTTTCATCGCCAACAAATTAAATCACCATTTGCAGACATTGCAAACACTGCCACCACATCACCAACAGCAGGTGCAAGTACTGCTACTGCATTTTTATCTTACTTTGTTAACCACTATTCACGTCATTGGTTACATATTGATGCCTCTGCGACTTTTCGTGCTTCATCGACTGATCTATGGGCGGCTGGAGCAACAGGGATCGGCGTACAAACAATTGCTAATTTACTTTTATTAAAACAAGAGTAAAACTTATTTACGTTTTTTAACAACAAAAAAGCGGATATTTTGATCTGCCCCCAAAAAGTTGGACTGGCTTAATTTAAGGACTGAGTTCTGTACTCTACAGGGCTTAGTCCTTTTAATTTCACCTGAATACGTTCATTGTTGTAGTAATGAATTTAGTTGTGAATTTGGTATTCAAGTTCGGCAAACGTTTCAAATCGTTTACCAAAATAGCAT
>JAHHRA010000024.1 GCA_020026055.1 Actinobacillus sp. | reverse complement strand
CCGCCAGCCACCAATTAAAGAGAAGACCCCTTAGTTAACACTAAGGGGTTTTGTTTTATAAAAAATTATATTAATCAACTCTATCTTACTCTGCTTAAAAATAGCTACATTTAATCACAGCGATGATTCTTTAAAAACTCAGCATAATAGGTAAAACATTAACTGTTCGATTGTTTTTACTTTAGTATTTAAAATGAAAATTAAAAAATCACTAAGTAAAAAAGGAAATACTTCTACTCTTTTCTTAATCTTCTATTTTGTGATCAGCTTCGCAATATAATTTTTCTACTATTATAGAATGAGCCACATCTTTGTTTTAACTTATTTATTCAAGGGGAAAATGATTATGTCTGTTAAACAAAATGCTGGTTTTGGCACTCAAACTATTCATGCCGGTAGTGAAAAAAATCCATTTGGTACTTTGGCTACACCGATTTATCAAACTTCGACTTTTATTTTCGATACTGCTGAACAAGGCGGGAGGCGTTTTGCGTTAGAAGAAGATGGCTATATTTATTCTCGCCTTGGGAATCCAACAGTAACTGTAGTTGAAAAGAAATTGGCGATGTTAGAAAGAGGTGAAGCAGCTGTAGCAACAAGTTCTGGGATGGGGGCGATTGCTTCGGTGTTGTGGAGTGTTCTTAAAGCAGGTGATCACGTTTTGGCAGATAAAACCTTGTATGGCTGTACTTTTGCTTTGTTAAATCATGGTTTGGCTAAATTTGGAGTCGAAGTTGAATTTATTGATATGTCTGATTTAAATCAAGTTAAAACTTCATTACGTTCAAATACTCGTATAGTTTATTTAGAAACGCCCGCTAATCCGAATTTAAAAATCACAGATATTAAAGCAATTTCAAAATTAGTTCATGCTCATAGTGCTGAATTGATAGTGATTGTGGATAATACTTTTGCTACTCCGTATTGCCAAAAACCGTTGACTCTTGGGGCTGATGTCGTAGTACATTCGGCAACTAAATATCTTAATGGACACGGTGATGTGATTGCGGGATTTGCCGTTGGGAGGCAAGAATTAATGACGCAAGTACGTCTAGTTGGAGTCAAAGATATGACAGGTGCTGTTATGAGTCCTTCTGATGCTTATCGTATTATTCGTGGTATGAAAACGTTAGAAATTCGTATGCAACGTCATTGCGAAAATGCGAAAAAAATTGCAGAATTCTTAATTCAACATCCACGAATTGAACAAGTTTATTTTCCTGGATTTAAAAATCATTTAAATCACAACATTGCTTGCCAACAAATGACAGATTTTGGTGCAATTATTTCGTTTGAGCTAAAAGGTGGTATGAAGGCTGGTAAAAAACTGCTCAATAGCCTTGAGCTTTGTTCGCTGGCAGTGTCTCTAGGAGATACCGAAACTTTAATTCAACACCCTGCTTCAATGACGCACTCGCCATATACACAAGAAGAACGCTTGAATGCGGGTATTACGGATGGGTTAGTGCGGATTTCAGTTGGTTTAGAGAATGTTGAGGATATTATTGCTGATTTATCCCAAGGTCTAGCTAAATTAGATTAACTCATTACAACAAGGGCTAAATGAATTAGCCCTTTTTTGTCAATTTTATAATAAAAAAGGAGAAGCTTATGACACAAATTAAACCCAGTTTTAAAGGATTAGTCCCATTTGTGGTCTTTATCATGGTTTATTTAGGCAGTGGTTTATATTTTGAAGCTAAAGGCATGAATATGGCATTTTATCAGTTGCCGTCTCCTGTCGCAGTGATAGCAGGTATTGTTTGTGCATTCTTTTTGTTAAAAGAAAGTGTTGACGAGAAATTTGATACTTTTGTGAAAGGCTGTGGTAAAAGCGATATCATTATTATGTGCGTCATTTATTTGCTCGCTGGGGCTTTTGCCAGAGTGACTGAGACTATGGGAGGAGTTGAATCTACAGCGAATTTAGGCTTGAATTATATTCCCGTAGAATACATTACTGCAGGGATTTTTATGATCACCAGTTTTATATCAATTTCGACTGGTACTTCAGTTGGCTCAATTGTTGCTATTGCACCGATTGCGATTGATCTCGCTACACGTGCTAACATTCCACTCCCTATAACACTTGCAGCAGTGATGGGAGGAGCGATGTTTGGGGATGATTTGTCGATGATTTCGGATACTACTATTGCAGCGACTCGTACTCAAGGCTGTATGATGAAAGATAAGTTCCTTGCTAATATTGGTATTGCTTTGCCTGCGAGTATTATTACTTTCATTTTGTTTTTAATTTTTGGTAAACCAACTGAAATGATCACTGCTCAAGAATATGATTATAGTCTCTTGAAAGTTTTGCCTTACGTGTTTGTGTTAGTGATGTCTCTCATTGGCATTAATGTTTTTATAGTACTAACAGGTGGAATCGTGCTTTCTGGTTTGATTGGGCTTTACTATAATGCTTTTAATATGCTCGGGTTCACTAAAGAAATTTATGCAGGCTTTATGAACATGAATGAAATCTTTTTGCTGTCATTATTAACAGGAGGGTTGGCAGCAATGGTGATTAAAGCAGGTGGTATTGAGTGGATTTTGCAACAAATTAGTAAAGCGATTAAGGGTAAAAAAAGTGCTGAACTTGGCACGGGGATTTTAGTAACACTTACAGACATTGCTGTCGCTAACAACACTGTCGCTATTATCATCAATGGCCCAATTGCCAAACAAATTTCTTTAGATAATAAGCTAGATAAAAGACGTGTTGCTGGAATTTTGGGGATTTTTTCTTGCATTGCTCAAGGAGTAATTCCTTATGGCGCCCAAATGTTAATTCTGGTTGGATTTACTAAAGGATCCGTTTCACCTCTTGAAATAATACCGTTACTTTGGTATCAGCAATTGTTATTGATCTTTATGTTGATTTCGATTGTTGTGCCTTACTACAAAGTCTTTTTACGTAAACCTGCAAAAGTTAATCTCTATACACCAATGTAAAAAGAAAATACTTAAGTTAAAACTGTGTTCTCCGTAAATTAACTTATTTCTTTGCCATTAATTACGCTTTTAAAATCAGAAAAATTTTCCATTTTGTGAACGGTATTAATGGCGTGTTTTTGGCTTAAATAGCAATTTGATGTTGAGTATTCTTTACAATATACTTCAATGCGAATTCCAACTAAAGATAGGAATAAATAGAAATATTATGTGTAATTTGAAGAATTTTCATACTTTTTCGATTCCCGTTAGTGCATGGCAAGTAGTAGAAGTGACTAACTTACCTCAATTAATAGCATTATATCAAAGTACAAAGCAACAAAAGCGTCCATTTCTTTTTATTGGTGAGGGGAGTGATGTTCTTTTTATTGAAGATTTCAATGGTGTGGTAGCAGTAAACCGTTTATTTGGCAAGATGTACAGAGAAGATGAGGAATATTACTATTTAACTGTCGCTGGTGGAGAGAACTGGCACGCATTAGTGAGAGACTGTGTCGCTAAGGGAATTGGCGGTTTGGAAAATCTTGCACTAATTCCTGGCTGTGTCGGCTCAGCACCAATTCAAAATATTGGGGCTTATGGTGTAGAAGTCAAAGATTTTCTTGCATACGTGAAAGTATTAGATCTGGAAACGCAAGTTATTTCAATTTTGAACAATCACGAATGTCAATTTGGCTACCGAGAGAGCATTTTTAAACATATCCTTAAAAAACAACATATTATTATTGAAGTTGAATTTGAATTACCTAAAAAATGGCAACCTAAGACAACTTATGGTGAATTAGCATCACTGTCAAATGAGTTAAAAACGCCACAAGAAATCTTTAATAAAGTTTGTGAAATTCGTCGTCGTAAACTACCAAATCCACAAATTGAAGGAAATGCAGGAAGTTTTTTCAAAAATCCTGTAATTCTAACTTCACAATTTTCACAATTAATAGCGAAATATCCACAAATGCCATACTACCCACAACCTAATGGCGAAGTGAAATTAGCTGCGGGTTGGTTGATTGATCAATGTCATTTGAAAGGCTATCAAATAGGTGGTGCGAAAGTTCATAATAGACAAGCTTTAGTTTTAGTTAATACGGGGCAGGCAACATCAGAAGACGTGATTAATCTTGCTCGTTTAGTGTATAAGCAAGTATTAGATACTTTTGGCATAGCACTAGAACCTGAAGTACGTTTTATTGGAAAGGAAGGTGAAGTTGACGCATCATCATTGATAAGTTGATGGCAAGAACAGATATGAGTTATCTCGACAATAAAGTGAAGATTAAGCTATAATCAGTGCGTTTTTTATAATCTAATAGGAAATTAAAAATGAGTTTATTAAACGTTCCAGCAGGTAAAGCTTTACCTGATGATATTTATGCGGTAATCGAAATTCCTGCAAATGCAGATCCGATTAAATACGAAATCGATAAAGAAAGTGGAGCTTTGTTTGTTGATCGCTTTATGGCAACCCCGATGTTTTATCCAGCGAACTATGGCTATGTAAATCATACACTTTCTCAAGATGGTGATCCTGTCGACGTACTGATTCCAACTCCGTATCCACTTCAACCAGGTTCTGTTATTCGTTGTCGTCCAGTGGGTATGTTATTGATGACAGACGAAAGTGGCTCAGATGCAAAAATTATTGCTGTTCCACATCAAAAATTATCTAAAGAATATGATCATATTCAAAACATTGATGATGTACCTGCATTATTAAAAGCCCAAATTCAGCATTTCTTCGAAAATTATAAAACTTTAGAAAAAGGTAAATGGGTAAAAGTTGAAGGTTGGGGAGATATTGAAGCTGCACGTAAAGAAATTTTAGATTCTTATGCTCGAGCACAAAATCAACAATAAAAAAGAACAGTTGAAATAAAAAATAGCCTCAAAATGCAGACTTTCAAAACTTAGATAGTTTGTTACTAAAGAGCTAAGCACAAGGATTGATATCTACACTATAGATGTCAGTCCTTTTAGTTTAAGTTTTATCCGTTGTGTGTTGTAGTCTTCAGTGTATTTTTCTATTGTGATTTTAATTCATTTCATATTTTAAAGTAGTTTTTGTTGCCATAAAACATTTCTCATTTTATTACACTAAAAAGCTTGTTATCGCATCGTCTAAACAATAGCTTTTCTTGACATTTTTAATCATACAGCTTAATTGTTATAAAGCGAAAGCAATTAAGCTGTACCTGTCACGCTTTTTATATTCTGCGAGAAGTAATTTTACCTGTTAAATTAGTGTGATATGTCGTATATCTTTATCTCACTTACATTAAATTAGCTAGATAAATAAGAGAGCGAAGGTAATGAATCTCTTGTCTATGCTGTTTGATTAATTTAGCCATAAAAAATTCCCCAAAAGAGCTCTCTCACTTTGGGGAATTTCATATTGAAATTATTTTTATTCAATTGAATTATTCTAAACGTTCTGCTAGAACAAATAAGTCTTTTTTAAATTCACAACGCATATTGTTAATAGCGTCGATAATATCATGGTGTACTAAGCGATCGTTTTGAATACCAACACAATAACCGCCTTTACCCGCTATGAGTAAATCCACTGCATAAGCCCCCATACGTGAACCTAAGATACGGTCGAACGCACAAGGTGAACCACCACGTTGCACATGCCCTAGCACGGTTGCACGAGTTTCTTTATGCACACGAGATTCAATTTCTTTCGCGAGTTGGTTGACATCGCAAATGAGTTCAGTAATACAAATAATGGCATGGCGTTTGTCTGCAGCAATAGCATCTTCGATTCTTTGAATAAGTTTTTCTTGGTCAAATGCCATTTCTGAGGGAACGATATATTCAGCACCGCCAGCAATACCTGCATTGATAGTGAGATCACTACAGTGGCGTCCCATAATTTCTAGTATAGAAATACGTTGATGGGAGCTTGAAGTGTCACGTAAACGATCGAGTGCTTCTACTGCAGTTTCTAACGCAGTTTGATAACCGATTGTATAGTCTGTTCCCGCAACATCATTATCGATTGTTCCTGGGATCCCAATACATTGAATGCCATGTTCTTCAGTCAGCAATTTTGCACCCATATACGAACCATCTCCACCAATTACAACAAGTGCATCAATGTTATGTGAGCGTAAGATGTCTGCACATTTTGCACGAATTTCAGATTTTTTAAATTCAGGAAAACGAGCTGAGCCAAGAATTGTTCCACCACGGTTGATAATATCAGAAACAGCGTGGCGATCTAATAATTTAATTTTGTTATGAAATAAACCATAATAGCCCTCATAGATCCCGTAGATCTCAAGCCCTAATTTAATAGCTGAACGAACAACACCACGAATAGCTGCATTCATTCCTGGTGCATCACCACCACTAGTTAATACGGCGATTTTTTTCATGTATTTCTCCAAATATTGTTTGTGATTTGGTTGTTGATTATGTAAAAAATTTCAGAAGATTTCTATGTTCTCTCGCCAGCAAATTCAGATTTATTTTTCCTTTATGATTCAAGATTATTTTCCGAATTTATTGGCATGATAGCTTAGTCTATAATATTACCGATAATGCTCCTCGTATCTTCTCTTACTTCTGTTAACTGCACTTGAATTTGATCACCAATTTGATACTTGCGTTTGCCTTGAACATATAACGCTAATTCTTCAAGATTGGCTTGGTAATCTTCTTTACGCTCGCATATTGTAGAAGCGGGGATAAAAATACTAGCACCATTCTCATTAATATTGGCTCGAATGTTACTACGGCTGATATCTCTAATTGTTGCTGTAAAAACTGGTTTGGCATCGATTTTTTCTGCTAAAAAACGACAGTAAAGCCAATCAGCGATATCTCGCTCAACTAAGCGATTTTGGCGACGTGTGATTTGCATACGGTCTAGGCATTCTTGGCTTGGGGGAGTAAAAGTAGTTTCTCCACGTAAAAAAGCTTTGATTAAGCGATGATTAACCATATCACTATATTTGCGAATTGGTGATGTCCAAGTAGCGTAACCTGTTAAACCTAAACCAAAATGAGGAGCTTGCTCTGTTTTGAATGTAGCAAAAGTCAAAAAACGACGTAATCGCATTTCAAGATAATCATTATTGAAGTTTTCACTCAAAGCTGCAATAGTGCGACGCATTTGACAATAACCATCGAGAGTTTGCAATTGTTCGGCACTATAATTACCTTTATCAATTTGAGAATTTAAGAAAACTTCGGCACTTACAATAAATTTCGGGTCAAAGCCACTATGTGTATTGAAAATACCACAACCGATGCGAGTTTGTAAAAATTCAGCTGCACAGATATTTGCCAAAATCATAGCTTCTTCAACAATTTGGTTAGCAATGCGACGGAAGCTTGCATGAATAGCAACAACTTTATTGTTATTATCTAATTCAAAACTATAATCAGGCGTTTCTTTGAATAACAATCCATGTTGACGCCGCCATGCAATTCGAGCTTGAGTGAAAATGTAGAAATGATCTATTTGCTGTTTAGTTTCTTCATCGCTAGGTTGCCAAGCATTGGGCAAACATTCGATATAATCTGAAACTTCGTCGTAAATTAATTTTGCTTTAGATTGCACGTTAGCAAGCATAAACTCAGGGTTATCAATCACATTACCTGAATTGTCAGTTTCAATTCTGCACACTAATGCAGCTTTAGTTTGATTTGGCGTTAGCGAACATAAATCATCGGCAAGCTCTCTTGGTAACATTGGAATGTTGAACGCAGGTAGATAACTTGTAAAACAACGCTGACTGGCTGCTTTTTCAATCTCACTATCTTCACTAATATATGCCGTCGGATCTGCAATTGCTACGTAGAGTTGCCAACCTGTAGTAGAGCGTTCTAGATACAAGGCGTCATCCATATCTTGCGTACTAGCACTGTCGATAGTGACGAAATGCAAATTCGTTAAATTTATGCGAGGAATGTCATCAAGCATAGGATATTCTGTTTGCCCATTGACAGGGTGGCGAGGCTGTTCGTAGCGAGCGAGAGTGACCCACCAAGGGGCAAGCTTATCATCGCTATGGCAAATGAATTGAGTAATTTCAGCATAAAAAAAGTGATTATCACGCAAAGGATGCTTAGTTAATTGAGCGACAACCCAATCCCCTTGCTGTAATTTCTGCTCAATACTTTTAGCAATTTTAGCATCTATTGATGTTTTAATTTGAGGGTGATCAACAAAAACTTGTAATCGATTACCTTTATGGAAGTTTATGCGACCAATAAAACGAGTTAACATTGGTTCAATTAATGCGTCAGGTTCAGCCGTTTTTTTATCGCCATCGATTGTGATCGATGCGAAAATTTTATCGCCGTGCATTAATTTTTTCATTGCAGATGGTGGAAGAAAAAAGCTTTCTTTATCGCATTCTAAAAAACCATAAGCTTTGTCTGTTGCTCGTACCACACCTTCAACTTTAGGCTTGGCATCGTGTATTTGTTGTTTGAGTTGGGCAAGTAATGGATTGTTTTGAAACATAGTTATGAAATCTAAAGAAAACCGCACTTAAAAAGTGCGGTAGATTAAAGTTATTCGTTATCTGCTAGTTCGTTCATTGCAACGATGTTGAACCCACCGTCAACGTGTAGTACTTCACCAGAAATCCCCGCTGCTAATGGTGAACATAAGAAAGCGGCAGTGTTACCAACATCTTCAATAGTGACAGTACGACGAATAGGCGTTGTTTTTTCACAGGTTGCAAGCATTTTTTTGAAATTTTTAATACCAGAAGCGGCTAGTGTACGAATCGGTCCTGCGGAAATCGCATTCACTCGTACGCCATCTTTTCCCATTGCTTGTGCCATAAAACGAGTGTTAGCTTCCAATGACGCTTTTGCTAATCCCATTGTATTGTAATTTGGAATAGCACGTTCTGCACCAAGATAAGTGAGTGTTACAAGTCCAGCACCCTCATTTAACATAGTGCGAGCTGCTTTCGCCATTGCAACGAAACTATATGAGCTGATATCATGTGCGATACGAAATCCTTCGCGGTTAACAGCATCAACATAATCGCCATTAAGTTGATCGGCAGGGGCGTAAGCGATCGAATGTACAAAACCATCAAATTTATCCCAATATTTATTCAGATCAGCAAAGCATTGTTCAATACTGGCATCATCAGCGACATCACAAGGTAACACAATATTTGAATTAAATTCTTCTGCAATTTTTTCGACTCGTGGTTGAAGTTTGTCATTTTGATAAGTAAAGGCAAGTTCTGCACCTTCACGATGCATTGCCTGAGCGATGCCGTATGCAATCGAGCGGTTACTAGCAACCCCAGCGATTAAAATACGTTTGTTAGCTAAAAAACTCATAGATAAATTGTCCTATTTGTCATTAAAAAATGAGCGATAGTATAAGGCAAATTTTTACAAATTACCAAAATTGCAATGTTAAGGTTGAAAAAATAGGGAATTATTGCGAGAATTTAGCTCATTTTTTTAAACGAACTTTTCAGCCGTTTTTTACGGTTGTTTGTATTTTTATAAAATCATTCTTTTTTATTTTATGGGATTTTAAGATAAGGTTATGGCAGAAAAGCGTAATATTTTTCTAATTGGTCCTATGGGTGCAGGGAAAAGCACCGTTGGTCGGCAACTTGCTCAAATTCTTGGTATGAATTTTATTGATACTGATACTGAGATTGAAACCCGAGCAGGAGCTGATATTAATTGGATTTTTGATATTGAAGGAGAAGAGGGCTTTCGTCGCCGAGAAGAGCGGATACTCAATGAGCTAACTCAGCTCCAAGGAACGATTATTTCAACTGGTGGTGGTACGATTCTGTCCAAAGAAAACCGCAAGCATTTGTCGGCACGCGGTATCGTGATTTATTTAGAAACGACAATAGATAAGCAAGTAGAGCGTACTCAACGTGATAAAAAACGTCCTCTTTTGCAAACTGATGAAGATACTCGCACTGTGTTAGAAAGATTGGCTAAAGAGCGTAATCCGCTTTATGAAGAAATTGCAGATATCACGTTAACTACAGATGAACAAAGTACTAAAGTAATGGCGAATCAGATTGTGGATCTTATTGATAACTTTCAAAGCTAGCTCAGGTGAGAGTGATGTTGTGCGTTAATGTTCGCCATTCAAGTGGAAAATATCCTATTTATATTGGTGAAAATTTATTCGAAAATGAGGGCGTATTCCCTGTTAAGAAAGGGGATAAGCTGATGATTGTTAGTAATAAAACTGTCGCACAATATTATTTACTTCCTCTCAAGAATACTTTAGAAAAAATCGGTTGCGAAGTGAATATTTGCCTTTTACCTGATGGAGAAGCTTATAAAAATTTAGAATCTCTTAACCATATTTATACTGCACTATTGGATAAAAATTATGGGCGTGCGAGTATTCTTGTGGCGTTAGGTGGTGGTGTGATCGGTGATATTTGCGGTCTTGCTGCAGCAACTTACCAACGAGGTATTCGCTTCATTCAAATTCCTACTACTCTTCTTGCCCAAGTTGATTCATCAGTTGGTGGAAAAACAGCAGTTAATCATCAGCTTGGAAAAAACATGATCGGTGCATTTTACCAACCACAAGCTGTTATTATCGATCTCAGCACTTTAAGAACGTTACCTCAACGAGAAATTTCAGCAGGACTTGCTGAGGTGATCAAATATGGTGTTGCTTTGGATAAATCTTTTTTTACTTGGCTGTGTCAGCACATATACCAAATTAAAACTTTGGAAATTCAAACATTAACATATGCAGTTTCACATTGCTGTCAATTAAAAGCTGAGATTGTAAAAAAAGATGAAAAAGAAGCAGGGGAGCGTGCTTTGTTAAACTTTGGACATACTTTTGGACATGCCATTGAAACTGAAATGGGATATGGTCAATGTTTGCATGGAGAAGCTGTAGCGATAGGGATGTGTATCGCAATTGCACTTTCGCAAAAATTGAAGACTATGCATAAAATGAACAGTATATCTAAAGCAGACATCACTCTTTTACACGACTTACTAAAACGAGCTGATTTGCCTACAACTGTTCCTCAAAATATGCCACTTGAACAATTTTTTGTGCATATGCAAAGAGATAAAAAAAACACACACAATACAATCCGTTTCGTATTGCTACGTTCAATTGGCACAAGCTATATCGCTACGGATATTCCAAGAAAAGACATTGAGCAGACGCTTGCGAGTTGTTATTCCTGATCTAATTATTATCATGAAAATATCGAACTTACTTCATCAACAAAATCATCGTGCTTTTTTGAAATGGGCAGGAGGGAAAGGGCGTTTGATGACAGAAATTAATCAAATTTTGCCACGAGATAAGACTTGCTTAATTGAGCCTTTTGTTGGTGCAGGTTCGGTTTTTTTAAATACTCATTTTGAGCGTTATGTATTATTTGATATTAATCCTGACTTAATTCACTTATTTAACTTAATAAAACAAGACGCAGAAGAGTACATCCGTACAACTCAAAGCTACTTTGAACATCCAAAAAGCAATACTGAAGCTTTTTATTATCATCAACGTAATCAATTCAACTGTTCGCGAGATCTTTTTGAGCGAGCTGTGCTTTTCCTTTATTTAAATCGCTTCGGCTATAATGGGTTATGTCGTTATAATTTACGCAATGAATTTAACGTTCCTTTTGGGCGATTTAAAAAGATTTATTTTCCTGAAAAAGAATTACGTTATTTTGCTGAAAAAGCACAGCGAGCAGAATTTAAGTGTGGAGACTTTAGCGAAGCCTTTAAATTTGCGGATACGCAAAGTGTTATCTATTGTGATCCACCTTACGCTCCGCTCGATCAAGCTACAAACTTTACTGGGTATGCAGGCAACAAATTTACTCTTACTCATCAAACTAAACTCGCAGAAGTTGCACGCCATACTGCTCAACGCCTCAATATTACTGTAATCATTTCAAATCACGATACCCCTTTTACTCGCCAAATCTACCAAGGTGCTCAAATCACGCCTCTCAAAGTACAGCGTTTTATTAGCCAAAATACTGGGCAACGCTCATGCGTGAAAGAGCTTTTAGCCATTTTTTAAAGATTAAAAAAACACGCCTCGATTTCTGGAAAATTTTTCCCACAAAAAACCGAAGGTTTTTTGAACGTCGCTTGCGACGGGGCTTTAGCCCGAACAAAACGCCCTAGCGTTTTGTGAGTAAAATCGGGGCGTGTTTTATTGGGAATCCACAAATTGAAGGGCGTGGTTTTATTTGATGCGAGAAATGGTTAAACGAAGATGTCGTTGTTCAAAAAAGGTCGTGGCGTTTAAGTGTTGCTTTTTTGAGCAGATTTTGAATTCGTTTGCTTATTTTTTTGCTCAAATTTTCTCTTTAGAAGCGGCAATTTTCACTAAAAAACACGCCAAACTCCGCATTAACGCGGGGATTTTTCTTAAAATTTTCTTAAAAAAAATCGTGAAAATTGTCAATTAAAGACAAAATTTCACGATTTTTTATTTGGTTTTTTTAATTCTAAAGCCTTGTATCAAAAGGCTTCATCGCATTGGTAATTGTAACACAGCAAAATGAGAAAGGGAGTTACAACTTTAAACATTGCTTTAGGCAATGAATTTGGCAGAATTTCACCTGTTGATGAGCAGATCAGCTTTACCGATAATTTTAAACAACAGCAGATTCTTATTAAACGACAGCTCCAAGAGCAACAGAAGCAAGCTGAAACTTCAAAGCAGAGTGAAGCTCCGCAACAGGTTTATACTTATAAAGCTCTTGAAGAAGTGATGAAACTTAATAACCTAGGTGTTGCTAAAAAGAAAAATGGAGACATCGAATATAAACGTCTAGCAGACGGAAAAACAGTCTGTACCGACGTAGGCAATCAGATGATGATTTCTAAGGAAATGCAGTCGCCCGAAAACATTAAAACATTTTTAGAGTTAGCTATAGATAAGTATGGTAACGAATTAAAAGTTAATGGTAGCCAAGAATTTAAGAAAATGGTAATTGAATCAGCGGCTGCTCATAACTTACCTATTATTTTAAAACCTGCGGCTTTACAAGAACAGTTAATGGAACGACGTAAAGAGCTTGCTTTAGAAGCTAAAGCTGAATCGTTAGATAGCGTAAGTAATGAGGCAGGTCAGCAGATTAAACAGCAAGCCCCTGAAGCCCAACCGGAAGTACCACAGGCAGAGATTAAGCAACATTCTGAAGAGCAATCAGCCAAATCTGAAATGCTATTTACTGAATCTAAAGTTCAAGATTCAAGTAAAGATAAACTTCAACAGGAGAATAACTCTACCTACGATATCAAGTTTACATACGATCGTAAGGCGGCAAAATATAATATCTCTATCAATGGTGAAGCGGCTAAATCTGTTATTGATAAAGATCCAAATGCTTTAGTCGCCTTGAAACAGCACCCTGACATTCAGAAACATAATGTACCTACATCAGAACTTCAATTAGGGGCTATTACTAGAACTGAATCAATGAAAGGTGGTAATCGCCCTCAAAATATGATGTTAGATAGTGTAGGTAAGGAAGTTAAGCAGGAAAAAGCTAATAGTAAGGATATGGAGCGGTAAAAATTCTTGACTCGCTCAAAAGACAGGAATAGAATAATCCTAAAGTAGGTGTTTCGCTACCGTAAATGCGAGTCTTACAAGTAGGTGTTTCGCTACCGTAAATGCGAGTCTTACAAGTAGGTGTTTCGCTACCGTAAATGCGAGTCTTAAAGTTAGGGAAAGAGTAGATGAAAATCTACTCTTTTCTGCTATTTAGAGGTTTGAAAATTGGAAAAACAGGGTCTTAATCTATATTACATAGATGATAATTACATTACTTTCTTAAAAAATTCTGGAAATAAAAGCGTTGAAAATAATTATGCAAATGCTGATAATCAAAAACCTTATATTGGGGTTGTGTTAAAAGTTAATGAGAATAACTATTTTGCTCCAATTGTAACACAGCAAAATGAGAAAGGGAGTTACAACATATTGAAAAACTGTTCGTTGGGTGATGATATTGTAACACAGCAAAATAAGAAAGGGAGTTACAACAAACAACTTGCCCTTTCGCTAAATGATGTGCGTAAAATTTTACGTTCAAAAATTACATTGTCTAAAACAGTAGAAATTAAATCAGCATTTTTTAATTCTTCTTAAGCTTAGAAAAAACGCCCCAAAAAACGGTGCTAATAGGTGGATTTGATATGCTGAATAGTCACCCACAAGCGGTGATCTATGCTATCACTCATAACAGTAAAGAAATTGTTTATCGACAAAGGACACCGATGACAGGTGGAATGTACAATCCATTTTACAAAGATACATTCCCTGCCAATTGGTTTGGGGAAAGCATTGCTCAAATTGGCAAACGTAAAATAGGGGTCGCTATTTGTTTTGAATATGTAACAATGTGTCCAATTCTTCAAATGTGGGTAAATAACTCTGATGTAATTATCGCCCCCACTAGCATTTGGTGGTCGCCAACGCAACTTAAAAATGCTCAAATTCAGTCTTTGAAACTGGCTGCTAGAATATGGCAAAAACCAGTGGTTATATATCATTAACTGATTGATTGCCAATTGCTTTTTCGGTATAACTGCCAACGAAAATTAAGGCAAATAAATCAAGGAGAAAGATATGTGTACACTAATGCAAAAAGATGTTTTGATTGAAGCAATTGCTGTGGGAAATTCTGTTGCTGTTAAAAAGAAACAAATTAATACACCTCAATCACATAGATTAGATGAATTACGTGATTATGTTTATTCAACATCACCTAATAACATTGATTATCAAGCAACGTTACAAGAAGTTTTATCTTTAAAGCAATCTTTAGAAACAATGCCTAATTTAAGACAGATGCAGTAATTGGTATGGATAAAAATGGGTGATTCGCCACCTGTAAAGTGCGAAATTTTAAAAACTTTTAAAAAGAGCAGTTTATATGCTCTTTTTTCATTTTAATAGGTTGTCTATGAAGTTAAACAAAGAAATTATTAATAGCATTTCAGAACAATTTCCTGACGTTTGGGAAAAGTTAATAAGAAAAGGTAGCTTAAAACAACTCACAAAATCCGACACCCCAACCGCAATCTTACTAGGCGGTCAACCTGGGGCGGGTAAATCATTTGGTATAGCAACCATTCGTCAACGTTTTAATGACAATATCATTAATGGTGATGAGTTTAGAAGTTACCACCCTCAATACGATGAACTTTATAGAATTCACGGCAAAGACGCCTCTAAATATACTGGTGAATTCGCAGGCTTAATGGTTGGAAAAATCAAGGATAAAGCTATTGAGGCAGGTTTTAATATCTTAATTGAGAGAACTTTCAGAACAGCTGAAACTCCTCTCAAAGAGGTTAAAAACTTCAAAGAACAGGGCTATAAAACCAATGTGGTTATTTACACTTGCCCAAAAGAAGTTGCTTGGCAAAGCACTATTCATCGAGCAGAAGAAATGGAAAAAGCAAGCTTACAGCCCCGTTATGTCCCTAGAGAAATGTTTGATAATACAATTGATAATTTGGCAAATAATGTTGAAAAAGTATTTAATTCAGGATTGGCTGATAAGTTGGAAATCTTTAACAGGGGAAAAACAATTATTTAACTCACTTGCTCACCCCAAAACAAAGATTAAAGAAACAATTGAGAATGAATTAAACAATGTGCAAACACAAAAGAAAACCTTAAAACGCTAACAACAAAAACCGCCAAATTTGGCGGTTTTCTTGTATTCACTTATCTAGTAATTCGGTTTCCCATCTTTATAAAAATATATGTTTTTACACTGAGAGTAACCGCTACTGCTCTACAGGTGCAATCACGCCCCAATTTTTAGAAAAATTTTCTCGAAAATCAGGGCGTGTTTATTTTTATTGATACTCACTGAATCGTTTCATATTTTGTTATAGCTTGATTAAATCGCATTATAACGTCTTTAAATTTATATAATCCTGCTGCATTTTTAGTGAGACCTTTGAAAGTTAAATCCTCAATTATTGGAGGATGATTTAGATCAAGAGGGATGAGATGACGGATTTGTGGCGTAGATTGATACATAATTTGAAGTTTAAGAAACATTTCACCTGACTTTTTATCTACATATTTTTCAAAAAGCAGTTTTGATCCAATTGGAGTTCTTGTTTCTATAGCTTGTGTTAGTTTTGGAGGAATGATTTCAAGTGCACTCATCACTGAAGTTAGATTTGAGTCGTGACCAACGAGATAGGTAAATTTGCGATTTTGAGCTAAAAGTTCGTCTCTCATATAAATGAGTAATGGGTTAGCAACATTAACAGCAATGATTGGTGTTGAAAAAAGAATATCACCATAAGTATCTTTAATTTTAGAAATATTTTGAATTTGAGTGAATGTCAGTTTTTTTCCAAAAATAGCGGTTTCGTCATTTGGATCTTCTAAATATTGGAGTATTAAAGCATCCGCTATTTTGGTTCCTAATTGTAATGTACCCGTTAAACGTGGTTCATCATTATTTTTAAGAATAATATTGGTATGAAAATCATTAAGTTGACAAATCTTTCTTTTCTTGCAAATTGGGCTATTTGTAAGATCTAATATTTTTTCTAATGTATTAAAGCTGGGTTCTAATGATTTTGTTAATTCATCAACATGTTGATAACCAGCTAATTGGTTGATCTGTTGATGTGCAAGTTTGGTAAAAGCTGGAGTAACCTTAGTCAAACGAGGAAAGAAAACAGGATCCATCGTGTTTGGTTTAAAACGATGATAAATTTTTAATCCACATACAGGTTTAAAGGCTGCTGCAAAATAGTTTGCAGTAGCAATAGTTCGTTGCATACTATTTGCATAAATATTTATTTCATCTCTATTAGGACAATAAGCTTCTTTAAATAATCCTTCGTGATCGAGCCATTTCCGAAAATATTGCCCCATTTCAGTTTCTAAAATTCCACCTCGTAAAGTGAGTTCACTTTTAGGAGCAGACCATTTTATCCAGTCAAAATTTGTGACTTGCCCTAGTTCGCTAGAAGGAGATGAAAGAGGGGCTCGAACACTATGGCGACTTAGTGTAACTACTTCTATAAGCTGATAGCTGTGGTTTTTAGCATAAGCAATAGCACTGATACTTGCCAAAATAGTGCATAAAATAGTGTTTAACTTCATATATGACTCCAAATAGATTATTGATAATAACGATGAGTAGAAAATGAGAATTAAATCTCTAATTAAATAATTAGAAAAGTGGAGTAGGATGTAAATAAAAAATTTTAAAAAATGTGAACTTTGTGATTATTTTTTTGAAAATCGGGGCGTGATTTTAAAGTAGCAAAAAAGGCTAAACAGAGGTTTAGCCTTTTACTTTTAAATAATTGTTACAATTAGTCACCAAGACGTTCTTTAATACGTGCAGCTTTACCAGAACGCTCACGTAAGTAGTAAAGTTTTGCCTTACGCACAGCACCTTTACGTTTAACGCTGATACTGTCGATGATAGGTGAGTGAGTTTGGAATACACGTTCAACACCAACGCCGTTGGAAATTTTACGTAAAGTGAAAGCACTGTGTAAGCCACGATTGCGAATAGCTATTACAACGCCTTCGAAAGCCTGTAAGCGACGTTTATCGCCTTCAACTACCCATACTTTAACTTCTAAAGTATCGCCAGGGCGGAAGCTTGGTATGTCTTGTTTAAGTTGTTCTTGTTCAATTTGTTTAATGATGTTACTCATAATAATTACCTTTTAATTCCTAGAATTAACTGATTAAAATTGACTATATTTTGCTTTAATTTGCTTTAATAGTCGTTGTTGCTCGTCAGTCAGAGCTAGGCTTTCTAAGAGCTCAGGACGGCGTAACCATGTGCGTTCGAGCGATTGTTGTAATCGCCATTTACGAATTTCAGCATGATTACCCGATATCAATATAGGCGGAACAGCCAAATTTTCTAGTATCTCGGGGCGAGTGTAATGTGGACAGTCTAAAAGACCTTGAGCAAAGGAATCTTCTTGTGCAGATTCTAGTTTGCCTAACACATTCGGAATAAACCTCGCTACTGCATCAATCAATACCATTGCGGGCAATTCACCACCTGTTAATACATAGTCTCCAATTGACCATTCTTCATCAATTTCCGTCTCGATCAAACGTTCGTCAATGCCTTCATAACGCCCACAAACTAAGATCAAGTTTTGATTTTGAGCTAAAGCCTCAACACCTTTTTGATCGAGCTTACGACCTTGCGGAGAAAGATAAATCACTTTCGTTACTGGAGAATTATCTGGATTAGATTTTGATTGTGCGATTTTTTTGGCAGCTTTTATAGCATCCCGCAAAGGTTGCACCATCATCAGCATTCCTGGACCACCACCATAGGGGCGATCGTCAACAGTTTTATGCTTATCCAAAGTGAAATCACGCGGATTCCAATATTGAATTTCTAATAAATCGTGCTTCACTGCACGACCTGTTACCCCATATTCTGAAACAGCTTTAAACATTTCTGGGAAAAGACTAATAACCCCAATCCACATCATGATTCCTTGTGTTTAATGTTTTGACAAAGCCGTTTAGTTTACCTTAGATTAGAAACCAGCGTCCCAGTCTACTTCTATAGTCTTCGTACTGAGATCGACTCTTTTAACTACATTATCAAACAAAAACGGAATTAGCCGTTCTTGTTTGCCGAAAGTATCTTTACTGTTGGCTTTCACAACTAAGACATCGTTTGACCCAGTTTCCATTAACTCGGAAACAGTGCCGAAATGATAACCTGCGAGATTGAGGACTTGGCAACCGATTAAGTCATGCCAATAATAGTCACCTTCTTCTAAATCAGGAAATACATCAAGACTGACGCCTATTTCAACATTAGCTAAAGTTTGAGCTTGTTCACGGTCATCAAATCCTTTGATTTTGGCAATAAATTCATGGTTATGTTGCTTAAAACTTTCCAGTTCAATTTGTTGCCATTTCCCCTTAATTTTCAAAAACCAAGGTTGATAACTAAAAATACTTTCAGCTTGTTCTGTAGATGAATAAACACGAAGCCAACCTCGAATACCATAAGTTGCACCGAGTTTGCCGACAGTTTCAATCTGTGCTTGCTCCATATTTACCACCTTTAAGTTTAAGCTTTGCGGGCTTCTTTCACTAAGTTAGCTACACGATCAGAAAGGCTTGCACCTCTCGCAATCCAAGCATCAACTTGTTCAAGATTGATACGTAAACGTTCAGCTTTGCCTTGAGCTAAAGGGTTGAAAAAGCCAACACGTTCAATAAAACGACCATCGCGTGGGCAACGGCTGTCGGCAACTACGATTTGATAAAATGGGCGTTTTTTAGCACCGCCACGAGATAAACGAATGGTTACCATAACCTTCCTCTTTTTTAAACTAAAAGAAAACCCACGTAGGACGTGGGAATGCTTACTTTTTTCTCTGTATATATAGACAAAAAGCTTGCCGATTATACGCTTTTCATTAAAATTTGCAAGAAATCAAAGGTCTTTTTTGGTACAATCTCTGCATTTTCAATTTGCTGGATTTTACAATGAAAAAACTATTAGTCATTAGAAATGATAAATTAGGTGACTTTATGTTAATTTTACCTGCTTTGGCTTTGCTTAAAAAAGCGATGCCAAAATTAGAGATTACAGCGTTAGTTCCTAGTTATACTGCTCCGATGGCAGAAATTTGTCCTTATGTTGATAATATTATCTTAGATGTTGATGAAAATGATAAAAAAGCAGTGAAAACACTGATTAATAACATAAAACAAACTAAATTTGATGCTACTATTAATTTTTTCACTAGCTGGCATAACGCTAAAATTTGTTTTGCGAGCCGAATAAAAAAACGCTTTGCCCCTGCTACGAAAATGTTCCAGTTTTTATATAATTATCGTCTTACGCAACGTCGTTCTAGGTCTATTAAACCCGAATATGAATATAATTTGGATTTAGCTCGAGCTTTTTTAAAACAAATGAGAATTGATTGTTCAAATTTAAACGTTAAAGCACCTTATATTTTTTTTGATAAACAGCAAATCATTGCTCAGCGTCATAAATTAATTGAATTAAGCCGACAACGTCTAGACTTGAATAAAAAATGGATTTTTGTACATTGTGGTTCGGGTGGCAGCGCTACTAATTTGAGTCTAAAACAATATGCTGAATTAATTTATAAACTACTTCAGCATTTTGATACTCAAATTATATTAACTGCAGGACCAAATGAATTAGAAAAAGTACAAAAATTAACAGAGCTAATTGATTCTCCACAAAGAGTTGTAGTGTATGAAAGCCGTGAAGGGCTTGTTGAATTCACTTATTCTCTCGCTTGTGCTGATCTTTTTATTAGTGGCTCAACGGGGCCTTTACATATTTGTGGTGCTCTAAATATTCCAACTATCTCATTTTATCCTGCTCGGCGATCAGCGACAGCATTACGCTGGCAAACAGTTAATGACAGTCATTTAAGCTTCTCTGCTCCAGCAGGTAAAAACACTGAAATGGATTTACATTTAATTTCTATAGAAGAAGCATTACCGCAAATTTTCCTTTTTGTAAAAGCACAATTTTGCTCAAAAGATGATTAAAAAATTAATAATTGACTTGTTTTTTGAAAAATAGTGATTATTATAGCCATCTATACGTTTAAACATCTAAATGGAATACAAATATGTCAAGTTATTTATTTACATCTGAATCCGTGTCCGAAGGGCATCCTGACAAAATTGCGGATCAAATTTCTGACGCAGTACTAGACGAAATTCTAAAACAAGATTCAAAAGCTCGCGTGGCTTGCGAAACTTATGTTAAAACAGGGATGGCGTTAGTAGGTGGAGAGATAACGACTTCAGCGTGGGTCGATGTTGAAAATATAGCTAGACAAGTGATTTGTGATATTGGTTACACTCATTCAGATATGGGATTTGATGGACATTCTTGTGCAGTTTTGAATGTTATTGGGAAACAATCTTCCGATATAAGTCAAGGTGTAGATCGTGAAACACTTTTAGAACAAGGTGCGGGCGATCAAGGAATTATGTTTGGGTATGCAACGAATGAAACTGACGTTTTAATGCCTGCAGCTATTACTTATGCTCATCGCTTGATGGAACGTCAAGCAGAAGTTCGTAAAAACGGTACCCTACCTTGGTTGCGTCCAGATGCCAAAAGCCAAGTAACTTTACAATATGAAAATAGTAAAGTAATTGGCATTGATACTGTTGTTCTTTCCACTCAACACGCCACTGAAATCGAACAAAAAATGCTTCATGAAGCAGTGATGGAAGAAATTATCAAGCCTGTATTACCCAAAGAATTACTTTCGAAAAACACAAAATTTTTTATCAATCCAACAGGACGTTTTGTGATTGGTGGACCAATGGGCGACTGTGGACTGACTGGGCGTAAAATTATTGTAGATACTTATGGTGGGGCTGCTCGTCACGGAGGGGGTGCATTTTCTGGGAAAGACCCATCTAAAGTTGATCGTAGTGCTGCTTATGTAGCTCGCTATGTAGCAAAACATATCGTTGCAGCAGGCTTAGCAGAACGTTGTGAAATCCAACTTTCGTATGCTATTGGTGTTGCCGAACCTACTTCAATTATGATAGAAACTTTTGGCACAGCGAAAATTGACGAAAATAAATTAGTAGTTATTGTGCGTGAAATTTTTGATCTCCGTCCATATGGATTAATCAAAATGCTTGATCTGATCCGACCAATTTATCGTGAAACAGCAACATATGGACACTTTGGACGAGGACAATTCCCTTGGGAAAAACTAGATCGATTAAATGATTTAAAAATGATAGCAGGTTTAAAATAAAACGATTTGAATAAAAAAAAGGCAGATAAAAAAATTTAAGCTTTTTTTTATAAAAAATGCTTGCAGTAAAAAGTAAAACTCCTATAATACGCTCCACGCAACGACGCGACGTTGTAAGCATAAGGAATGACATCGCGTCGTTGTTTTT
>JAHHRA010000023.1 GCA_020026055.1 Actinobacillus sp. | reverse complement strand
GGCACTGGGTTTTGATCTCAGCATTCCTAGGTTCGAATCCTAGTACCCCAGCCATTTCTCAACTTTATCTCAAAAATTAGACAGAAATCCATAAAAATATTTAAATTGTTAACTTATTACTTTATAAGTATATTCGTTTTCTAGATTCAACTTTAAAGCGAGGTTAATTATGGAAATCCTTATCAGTCTGCTCACGATTATAGCGGTTGGCTATTACATAATGAAAGGCTATTCTGCCACAGGTATTCTCATGACTGCAGGTATGTTTTTGTTACTAGTAAGTGTTATCTTAGGTCATCAGATTATCCAAACTGATAACACTACTGGTTCAGTCTACTTAGACGTGCTTGAATACGTAAAAAATTTACTTCAAAATCGCGGTGGTGGCTTGGGAATGTTAATTATGGTTCTCTGTGGCTTTGCGGCTTATATGAGTCACATTGGAGCTAATGACATGGTTGTAAAACTCGCTAGCCACCCATTACAATACATCAAATCCCCCTATTTGTTGATGATCATCGCCTATTTTCTCACCTGTTTAATGTCTTTTGCTGTTAATTCAGCAACAGGCTTAGGTGTCTTATTAATGGCGACTATCTACCCAATTATGGTTAATATGGGGATTTCACGAGGAGCGGCTGCCGCAATCTGTGCGTCCCCTGCTGCAATTATTCTTTCACCAACATCTGGCGATGTTGTCCTCGCTGCAGAAGTTGCTAAAATCCCCCTTACTACTTTTGCTTTTAGCTATACATTACCTATTTCTATTATTGCGATTTTAAGTATCGCAATTTCTCACTTTTTCTGGCAAAAATACCTCGATAAAAGGGAAGGTTTTGTACCAGAACCAATTACAATGGAAATAAAAGAAATCAACATCAAAGTTCCACTCTTTTATGCGATCTTACCTTTTATGCCAATAATTGGTGTTTTAATTTTCAATGGTAAAATCGCACCTAAATTAGATATCGTTACTATCATAGTTCTATGCTTAGTGATTACTGCAACGCTTGAATTCATTCGTTGCTTTGATGCAAAAAAAATGTATGAGGACTTAACTTTTGCTTATAAAGGGATGGCTGATGCTTTTTCAAGCGTAGTGATTTTATTAGTAGCAGCAGGTACTTTTGCACAAGGTTTAAGCACAATCGGTTTTATCAACACACTTATCAATTCTGTGCAAACTCTCGGTAGTGGTCATATGATAATGATGATTATGCTCGCTCTTATCACTGCATTGGCTGCTATTGTAACGGGCTCTGGCAATGCTCCATTCTATGCATTTATTGAGCTTATTCCCCGTCTAGCCACTAACATGAACATTAATCCTGCTTATCTAACGATCCCAATGTTACAGGCGTCTAATCTTGGACGCAGTTTATCTCCTGTTTCGGGTGTGGTTGTTGCTGTATCGGGGATGGCAAAAATTTCACCTTTTGATTTAATGAAACGAATGTCAGTACCGATGATAACAGGATTCTTAACAGTTATTATTTCAACACAAATTTTAATAACCCCATAAATTATCTCTTGTAGAAATTTTGTTATAGTAATGTACATAAAAAATCTCTCATTTCGTTATTCCCAGATAGGACATAACTTTCAGGGATTTTTTATCGAGTTTTCATATAATTCAACAACTTCTTGCCAATAGGTTTACGCCATCCTTTTAATAAGTTGGGTAGTTTCGCTTTATCTTGTCCATCTAAATAATACCATTTTAAGAAACCATCGATGAGTTTTTTATTGCTAAATAGCTCTGTTCTAATCGTTTCAGATGTTTTACGAAAACCTATAGGTGCAAGTTTAAAATAATTGAAATATTCATCAGAATGACAAAGAAAAATGGTAAAATTTTTTCGTATTTGTTGGCGTAAATCCTGAGTTAACTGCTTATAGCCTGATACTTTATATAAGAATTTATCCCAGACTGGATATTCAAAAGGATCCGCTTTAGCACATTCCTCTAATATTCGTAATATTTTCTTACCATTGATTCGTACTTCTTGCGGATGTAGCCCAAGTTCAAGCAAATCAAAATTATTTTTTGCACCATACTTCGCTACTTTCCACAAATTCTCTGCTTTCACAACAAAATTCAGTGCTAAATCACGGTCACGAGCTTCAACGTAACGCCACGCAGTTAATCGCTGAAGACGGTAAAGAGCTAAATCTTGTAATTTTTGTGCCTGTGGCATTTTACGAAAAAGTTTTTCAGGCTCAACGGGACAATTGAGTTTTGCAACTAATGCTTGGCAATCTTCATACGCCGCCAAAATCCAAAAATTTTTCTGTAATTTCTGTGCTAAGAGTTGATATAAAGGATAGAGATAAGCTACGTCTGCTACTGCATAATTAAGCTGTTTTTCTGAAAGTGGACGAATTAACCAGTCAGTACGCGTCGCTCCTTTGTCCATCTCAAAGCCAAAATATTGCTTTAACAACGTTGCCAATCCAGCAGAATTCCCTGCACCGAGAAACTGTGCCATCACTTGCGTATCTAACATTGGCTCTGGCAAAGTATTAAAAGCGTGCTTAAATACATCTAGATCTTCTGAGCAAGCGTGCAATACTTTGATAACATTTTGATTTTTAAGTAACTTTATAAAAGGTGTAAAATCTGTAATTACTAATGGATCAATCAAACTTACTACATCGCCATCATAAAGTTGAATCAATCCTAATTTAGGGTAAAAAGTTCGTACACGCACAAATTCAGTATCTAAAGTGATGAAATTTTTACGCATTGCTTGAGTACAACAAGTCTTTAGTTTGTCATTGTCATCTACTATTATGAAATCGGATATTTTATTTAACCTATTGTTATTCACCACTATTTTCCTTAAATAATTTAAATAAAAAAACCACCGAAGTGGTTTTTAATGCTTTAAAAACTAAGCGTCATCCAATATTTTTTTGATTATCATTTAATTTTGCTAACATTTGTTCTTTCATTACGCGACGCAAAATTTTACCAACATTACTTTTAGGTAAATCATCACAAAACTCAATAAATTTTGGAATTTTGTAGCCTGTGAGATGTTTGCGACAATGTCGGCGAAGCTGATCTTCTGTGAGTTTTGGATCTTTTTTGACAACACAAATTTTAATCTGTTCACCAGATACTGGATGTGGGATACCAATAGCGACGACTTCGTTAACTTTTGGATTAAGCATAACGACATCTTCAATTTCGCTTGGGTAAACATTAAAACCTGAAACAATGATAAGCTCTTTTTTACGATCAACAATACGTAAAGTATGCTCCTTATCCATCACCACGATATCGCCCGTTGCTAACCAACCATCTTTGAGAACTTGATCCGTTTCATCTGGACGTTGCCAGTAACCACACATCACTTGTTCGCCTTTCACCCAAAGCTCACCTGCTTCACCAATTTTTGCTTCAGTACCATCTTCTTGGATAATTTTGATATCTGTATTTGGAATAGGGACACCAATTGAACCTGTATGTTCATCATCTGTGTTCACACAAGCGGCAATAAGTGGTGAACATTCAGTCATGCCATAACCTTCAGTAATATGGCAACCTGTTATTTCAAACCAGCGTTTAGCTACCGCACTTTGTACAGCCATTCCTCCGCCTACAGTTAAAGATAATTGTGAAAAATCAATATCTTTAAAATTCTCATTATTTAACAATGCATTAAATAATGTATTCACCCCTGTGATCGCAACTACTGGGTATTTTTTTAGATCCTTGATAAACGCATTAATGTCTCGTGGATTAGTGATCAAAAGCCCTGTAATACCCATTTCGATAAAAAGCAAACAGTTCACTGTTAACGCAAATACGTGATACATCGGTAATGCAATCGACGCGATACGTTCTTTATTCGTTTTGCCAATAGCAAAGTCACCTAACCATTTCGCCTGTTGCACATTCGCGATTAAATTACCATGCGACAACATTGCACCTTTAGCAACACCTGTTGTTCCACCTGTATATTGCAAAAAAGCTAAATCTTGACGTTCAATTTGTGGGCGTAAATATTGGCGATGTTTCCCCACTGCTAATACTTCACGGAAAGAAACAGCGTGAGGAAGTTTATATTTTGGTACTAATTTTTTAATGTATTTTACAACGAAATTAACTAGCGTCCTTTTACCAAAAGAAAGTTGATCGCCCATTCGAGTCAAAATGACATGTTTAACATCAGTGTTAAATACAACTTCTTCTACTGTTTTAGCAAAATTTGACACGACAACAATCGCTTTAGCACCACTATCTTTTAATTGGTATTCAAGCTCACGTGGTGTATACAATGGGTTAACATTCACGACTACCATTCCTGCACGTAATACGCCCCAAAGTGCAATTGGATATTGCAAAATATTTGGCATCATCAATGCAACACGATCGCCTTTTTGAAGATTCAATTCCGTCTGTAAATAAGCAGCAAAAGCACGGCTACGTTCTTCTAATTTGCGGAAAGTTAACGCTTTTCCCATATTAATGTAAGCTGCTTGATCGAAATGTGTTTTCACTGCGTTATCAAACATTTCTAACAAATTATCGTAAATATGCGTATCCACTTCTTTAGACACATTCTTAGGATAATTTTTCAACCAAGGACGATTTCGTTCTTCTTTTCGCTTATTAAAAAATTGTGTAATTTTTTTCATTTTTATCTCATTTAATAGTCTTCATATTAATCACGATTAGGTAATTTTTTCCAAGTTACTTGATTACGCAAATAGACAGGTTCAACTGATGTTGCTTCTTGCCATTGTTTTTGTAAAAATTTTGGTAATGCTAACGAAAGCATAAAACGTGCCGAAGGCAAAAGTATATCACTATTTAAATCTAAACCTACGTGCCAAAATTCGGAATAAACATTCCATCCTGTACCAACACGCTGCCAATGTGAAGCCTGCATTAAAGTCGCATTTTCACTTAATTGTTTAATCACGGCTTTTGGTGAAGCAACTTCTTCTGCGATCAAAGTCTCCCATTGCGAAAACTTATCAAGTTGATCGGGTAAACAAATCAGTTGATGCTTAATTTGAGAAAAATAAACTTCATTCATTCTAGCGTCAATCGCTGTCATCACCTGAGTTGCATTATGTCGTTCATAAGCTTGTTGTGCCATAGCTTCAAGATTTGAAATCCCAATTACAGGCAAATCTGCACCAAGTGCTAAACCTTGCACAATCCCCGCACCAACACGAACCCCTGTAAAACTACCAGGTCCTTGCCCAAAGACAATCGCATCCATTTGATTTAATTTTAACCCAGATTGCGAGAGAAGATTATCAATCATCGGCAAAATGCGTTGCGTATGAGCACGATTTGCAAGCTCATCTAAACTCGTTTTTTCGCCATTATGAAGCAAAGCAACGGAACAAGCTTCCGTTGAAGCATCTAATGCTAATAAAGTTGCCATATTACTCTCTATTTATTTTGTATTGAAATGAGAAATTTTACCACGTTGTTCAAGCTACGGGTACGTTTTGCATCAGGTAAACTTTGTAAAAAAGTCACAGCGTAACGTTGCATTACAAGGCGACTATCACAAATAATCACAACACCTTTATCATTCATATCTCGAATCAGTCTTCCTACACCTTGTTTTAATGTAATCACGGCTTCAGGGAGTTGAATTTGATTAAAAGGATGACCGCCTTGCAAACGACAATCCTCTAACCGAGCTTGTAATAATGGCTCATCTGGTGCAGTAAACGGTAATTTATCGATAATGACTAATGATAATGCCTTACCTCGCACATCAATCCCTTCCCAAAAACTCGTTGTCGCGACAAGTACACTTTTCTCTTCGTGAATAAATTTATCTAACAATTGCATTTTCGTCGTTTCACCTTGCAACAGTACATTCAGATCGCTATTTGCCCGAAAGTATTCTGCAAAACCACGCATCATAAAATATGAAGTACAAAGTACAAAACAGCGACCATTATTCACTTCAATCACAGGTAACAGCATTTTAGCTAATTCGTCTAGCATATTAGGAGAATTAGGGCGTGGGAGGTAACGTGGCACGCAAAGCAGTGCTTGCTTAGAATAATTAAACGGACTTTTGAGGCATAATTGTGTACTAGAATAAACTCCCATCCGCTGGCAAAAATAATCGAAATTGCCTGCGACTTCCAAAGTGGCTGAAGTAAAAATCCATGCAGTTTCCTGCTTTTCAATTTGACGAGAAAACCGCTCCGCAACAGAAAGCGGAGTGATATTTAAACTAAAATGCCGTCCAAAAGTTTCAAACCAATAGCAATAGCCTGTAATTTCTGTCGCACAAAGCCGACTCAAACGTTCACGAAAAGCAAGCAAACGCTCAAAAATATTAGCTAATGTTTGCGAACGCTTATATACAGCTTCAACAACTTCACTTGCGAAAGCTAATTTAGCCTGCCACACTGCGAGTGCTTGTCGTACTGCTTCTTGTGAAATCACATCTCGCCAATTCCCTCGTTGACTTTCATTAGTTAATGTAAGTCGAAAATCTTGCACAGCTTTATGAATACTCTCTGCTACTGCTTCAAGCTGTTTCATATCTTTAAGCTCAGTACGATAAATCAAAATTAAATCACGACAAAATTCAAATAACTGACGGCTACTAAGACTTTCACCAAAATATTGAGAAGCAATGTCTGGCACTTGATGAGCTTCATCAAAAATAATAATTTCCGCATTCGGAATGAGCTCACCAAAACCATTTTCTTTCACTGCCATATCCGCAAAAAATAAGTGATGATTAATGACGACAACATCTGCTTGCAACGCCTTTTTGCGTGCTTTCATCACATAACATTCCTCATAGTTCGGACAATCTGAACCGAGACAACTTTCTGTTGAACTCATTAATTGCGAAAAAATCGGGCTATCTTCAGCCACGCTGGTGCATTCGCCAAAATCTCCCGTTTGGGTTTGAGCATTCCAGTGGCGAATTTTTTTCAGATCCGCCAACACTTTTTTATCGCCGACTACTCCTTGTGCGATCAAATTATCCAAGCGTTCTAAACACAGATAATTCGCACGCCCTTTGAGCAAAGCCACGTTGCCTGAAAATGATAATGCCTCAACAATTGTCGGCAAATCACGGTTAAACAATTGATCTTGTAGGTTTTTTGAGCCTGTCGAAATAATAGTTTTCTTTTTGGCTAACAGTGCTGGAACCAAATACGCAAATGTCTTCCCTGTTCCTGTTGGAGCTTCAACGACTAAAGTCTGCTTTTCGCCAATGGCTTTGCTCACAGCAAATGCCATTTCAAGTTGCGCTGCTCGTGGCTGAAATCCTTCAATTCCAGCCCCTAACGCCCCCGTTTTAGTAAAAATTTTCCTGATTTCTGCATTGTGCATTTCGTGCCACATCCTTACTAAAAAGGATTTTGTTTGCTGCAAAATCCTTTTCTAGTGGTTAAATTGCTAGCAATATCCGTGCAGGATCTTCTAAAAAGGATTTCACAGTCACTAAAAAACCGACGCTATCTTTGCCATCGATGAGGCGATGGTCGTAGGACAACGCCAGATACATCATCGGTCGAATAATGATTTCGCCATTTCGTGCAATCGGGCGGTCTTGAATAGCGTGCATGCCCAAAATGGCACTTTGAGGTGGATTAATAATCGGCGTCGACATCAATGACCCGAAAACGCCGCCATTAGTGATAGTAAAGTTGCCACCTGTAAGATCATCGACGCTTAACTTGCCCTGTTTGCCTTTTTCAGCGAGCAATTTAATTTCCGCTTCGATTTCCGCCATGGATTTTTGATCGGCGTTGCGAATCACTGGCGTGACTAATCCGCGCGGCGTGGACACTGCAATGCTGATGTCAAAATAATGATGGTAAACAATATCGTCGCCATCAATGGTTGCGTTAATGATCGGATACGCCTTCAGTGCCTCGACCACCGCTTTGACATAAAACGACATAAAACCCAGTCTCACGCCGTGTTTTTCAGCAAATTTTTCCCCATATTTTTTGCGCAAATTCTGTATTGGTAGCATATCAACTTCGTTAAAGGTTGTGAGCATAGCCGTGTTGGCATTGACTTCCAACAACCGTTCAGCAATACGTTGACGCAAACGGCTCATCGGCACGCGCGTCTCTTCACGTGGTTTGCACGACGGCTGGACTTGTGCTGCCAAATATTGTTGGATATCGTCGCGCGTCAACCGCCCATTCACCCCTGTCCCTTGAATATCGTCTCGTGTCAAATCATTAGCACCTAACAAACGTCGCACCGCAGGACCCATATCGTTATTGCTGGCAGTTTCAACTCGTATTTTCTTGTTCTCAGTGAGAGTTGTAGCGACAGCCACGGCGGCAGAAGCAGTTAAATTCGTTGCTTGTGTCGTGTCAATCTCGCCCAATAACTGATCGCTAACTACTCTCGTCCCCACAGGTGCAACAATCGCCACTAAAACGCCATCCGCAATTGCAGGCACTTCTAACACGACTTTATCAGTCTCGATTTCGGCAATAACTTCATCTACTTGTACTGTTTCACCAACTTGTTTATGCCACGCAACAACTGTCGCATCCGCCACAGATTCAGGAAGCGTTGGACTTAAAATTTCAATATTTTTCATAGGCTTTCCTTTTGGGTTAGAGAGTTGTTTTACGCCACTAAAATCGGGAAAATTTTTCTAATTTTGGGGCATGATTTTTCTTTTATTTTTCCATTAATCACAATTATTTTTGCTTCATTTCTTATGTTTTTCACGCTTCAATTTTCAGCAAAATTTTCCAAAAATCAGCATGTTTAGTTAAGTGTTAAAGTTTGAGTAACTAAAGTTTGTTGCTCAGTTTGGTGACGTTTAGCATCGCCAGTAGCAGTAGCCGCCGCCGCTGGGCGACTAATGCAGCTAAGCGTCATTGTCGCAAACTTAGTTTGCTGCAAATAAGGTTGCACAAATGTCCACGCTCCTTGGTTTTGCGGCTCCTCTTGGCACCAAATTAATTCTGTCGCGGCAGGGTATTGGGTGAGCAATGTCGCCAAGGCTTGACTCGGGAAGGGGTAAAGCTGTTCAAGACGGATGAGCGCAATTGATGTTAATTCGCACGCTTGGCGTTCGGCAAGGAGGTCGTAATACACTTTCCCTGAGCAAAGTACAACGCGTTGAACTTTTGTTTTCATATTACTATCAAGGTTGATATCGTCGAGAAGAGTTTGGTAGCCGCCGTGTAAAAATGCTTCACGAGTAGAAGTCGCTTGCGGATGACGGAGCAGAGATTTTGGCGATATCACAATTAATGGACGACGTGGTGTTTGTAATTGTTGACGCCGTAATAAATGATAAATTTGTGCAGGCGTCGTTGGGATGCAAACACGGAGATTATTTTCAGCACAAAGTTGCAAATAACGTTCTAAGCGTGCCGAAGAGTGTTCAGGACCTTGCCCTTCGTAGCCGTGCGGGAGAAGCATCGTTAAGCCACAAAATCTTCCCCATTTTTGTTCGCTTGCACTGATGAATTGATCGATCACTATTTGGGCACCGTTAGCAAAATCACCAAATTGTGCTTCCCAAACCGTTAACGTGCACGGGTCGGTGCTGGCGTAGCCATATTCAAAAGCGAGGACACCTTCTTCAGAAAGCACGGAATCCCAGACTTCAAAGCGTCCTTGTTCACTGGCAAGGTGTTGCAAAGGAAAATAGATCGCTGCGTTTTTCTGGTCGTGTAGTGCGGCGTGGCGGTGTGAAAAAGTCGCACGCCCTGCATCTTCACCTGAAATTCGCACGTGCCAACCCGCTTGTAAGAGACTGGCGTACGCCATGGTCTCCCCCATTCCCCAGTCAAACGCTTTTTCGCCAGCCGCCATGGCTTGGCGGTCGGCATAGACTTTTTGAACGCGGTTATGCAAATGGTGCTCGGCTGGAATTTGGGTGATTTGATGGGCGAGTGCGTCAAATTGGTCGGCAGCAAGCGGGGGGATCACGCCTGCGTTTTCGTCAAAAAATTCCGCCCAATGTTTGCCAGAGTCGGCACTAGGACGCCATTCGGCGACCATCGTTTGATTGGCTTCTAAACCTTGGCGGTAGCGATCTTTTAAAGTTTGCAAAGTCGCTGCGTCAAGCTTTAAGCGTTCGGCGTAAAGTTGGACCACACTGGGGTGTTTTTTGATTTGTTGGTACATCAACGGCTGAGTTAAAGCAGGCTCATCAGCCTCGTTATGTCCGTGGCGACGGTAGCAAAGTAAATTGATGAAAATATCTTGGTGGAAAGTTTGGCGGTAGGCAACCGCGAGTTGTGCACAACGTACCACTGCTTCGGGATCGTCAGCATTGACGTGCAAGATTGGCGCGGCAATCATTTTAGCCACATCCGTGCAATTGGGCATGGAGCGCGTATCTTCAGGGTTGGAAGTAGTGAAGCCGATTTGATTATTGATCACGATTCGCACCGTTCCGCCAACGCCATAGCCACGCGTTTTCGCCATATTAAGCGTTTCTTGCACAATCCCCTGCCCAGCGATGGCAGAATCGCCATGGACAGTCACAGGAAGGACTTGCGTGCGTGCACAATCGCCAATGCGATCTTGTCGAGCACGCACGGCTCCTTGGATCACAGGGCTGACAATTTCTAAATGTGATGGGTTGTAGGCGAGGTTAAGGTGCACGCTGCCGTTTTCGGTCATAAAATCGCAGGAGGCACCTTGATGATATTTGACGTCGCCCGAGCCTGAGTAAGTTGCAGTGCCAGCAAATTCGGCGAACAAGGCGTGCGGCGTTTTGCCGAAAACGTTGACGAGCATATTTAATCGCCCACGGTGTGCCATGCCGAAAACGATTTCGCAAATTTGATTTGACGCGGCGTGGCGGATAAGTGATTTTACTAGCAATACAAAGGCGTCGCCGCCTTCCAGCGAGAAGCGTTTGGCACCCGCAAATTTTGCGCCAAGGTGGCGTTCTAGCCCTTCGGCGGCGATGAGTTCTTCTAAAATTTGCCGTTGTTGTGCAGCCGAAAAATCGGGTGTTTCGGCTTCAAATTGTGCTTGTAGCCACGCCCGTTGCACTTCTTCGAGGTGAATCAATTCTACTGCCAAAGTGCCGCAGTAGGCTCGTTCAAGCTGAGCAATTTCAGCTTGTTGTGCGAAAGTAAGTGTAATTTCAGCACGAATTGGTGCAGGAGGCGGAGTGAGTGGATTGAGATTGGCGTGGCGGTAGCCTTGCGTGCGGTAACGCTCTGTGAGTTGGAAAAATGCGAGCGAATTGGCTGGCGTAGTGGTGTGTGACTTGGCAGACGGCAGGTTTGGGTGTCGCAAAGGCGTGAGAGGCAAATTGACGGTCGGAAATTCGGCAAAAATTTTCTGCCAACTTGGTTCAAGTTGAGATGCATCTGTTAAATAAATTTCATACAAATCTTCAATATATGCCTGATTGCTACTTGTTAAGGCACTGCTTTTAAGCCAATTTTGCCAATCTTTTTTATTCACTTCTTCATCCCCTGTTTAAGCTAAATAAGGATTATGTTTTTTTTCTTCACCAATTGTGGTTGGCTGTCCGTGCCCTGCGATAATAATCATTTCATCTCCCAATGGAAAGAGTTTAGTTTTTATGGATTGGATTAAATCATTGTGATTGCTTTGTGGAAAATCAGTACGACCAATGCTTTGTTTAAAAAGTACATCACCTGTAAATGCTACATTGTATGCTTTGTTAATAAAGCCAATATGTCCTGGTGTATGTCCTGGTAAATGCAGGACGTCTAGCACGATCTTGCCAATTTTTAAAACGTCACCATCGTTCAACCAACGATCAGGCTCAAAGGCAGAGACGCTGGGTAGAGCAAATTCTTCTGCTTGTTGTTTAAGAGCATCAAACCAAAATTTATCTGCTTGCTGTGAACCTAAGATCTCGACGTTAAAATAATGCTTTAATTCCATCGCTGCACCAACGTGATCTAAATGTCCGTGAGTCAGAAGCAACATTTTAATGTGCAATCCTAAAGTTTCGACACGTTTGATAATTTTTTCAGCATCGCCGCCTGGATCAATAATAGCTGCATTTGCTTGCTCATCCCAAAGGAGAGTGCAATTTTGGTAAAACGGCGTGACGGGAATCAATTCTAATCTCATAAAATATCCTTTCTCTCTATTCTTTTTTTTATTCAGTTTTCAAAATCAGTCAATTTTGTTAGATTCTGTTTTCTTAGTCGCCAATTTCAAAAATTTGTATTTTAGGAAAATTTTTCTGATTTTGCGGGCGTGATGATATTTGTCCCCTGAAAATCAACATTTTTTCTATTCTTTCTAAGTGGCAAGACTTAGCCATTCGCAACTTTCATTCGCAATTTATCGTCTGACAAAGCTTGCAGTTTGCGTAAGCGGATAAGCAGCAAGAAAGCAGCAATACTGAGACTAACGACATAAGATATCCAAAAACCTTTTGCACCTAAAGCAGGAACGAGCCAGTCAGTACGAGCAAGAGTATAACCAAGCGGAATGCCAATGCCCCAATAACAAAATGTTGTGATAATTAAGATCGATTTAGTGTCTTTGTAACCACGCAAGATCCCCACACTAATCACTTGAAAAGAATCTGAAAATTGATAAAGCGCTGTCATAATTAATAAACTTCCTGCCATTAAAATAACTTCAGGGAATTCTGTAGCAGAAACGAAAATACTTGCTATTACATAACGTAAAATGAGCAACATAATAGCTAAAAATAATGCCATTGCTTGTCCCATTGCAAGAGATAAATAACTGATTTGTTTGGCTAATTTAAATTTACCTTCACCTAAGCGTTGTCCAACTGTAATAGTCGTAGCCATTCCTAAAGCTAGTGGAAAAATGAACAACACTGAGCTTGTGCTCAAGGCAATTTGGTGACTATCAACAACATCGGTACCGAGCGGAGCAAGTAAAATTGAACTCAGTGTAAATAACATGACTTCACTAAAAATCGCTAATGCAATTGGTAAGCCAAGTTTGAGTATTTGCCCAAGAGTTTGAAAATCAGGTTTTTCCCATAATTGGGCGAAAACTTTTAAATCACGTTGACTACGGACATTGTAGCAATACAACATCATCAACAACCCCATCGCCCAATTGACTATCATTGTTGCGATTCCACAACCGACTGCACCAAATGCAGGAATACCAAGTTTGCCGTAAATAAATATGTAATTCAGTGGAATATTTAGCATCAAACCACAAAAAGCAATCAGCATCGCAGGCTTAGTTTTAGAAATACCATCATTTAAGCCACGGAAATTTATCAACAATAAATATCCCGGTACACCAAATGCCATAAATTTAAGATAACCTATTGAAATATTAGCGGTTTCTGGTTTAACTTTCATATATTGGAGCACATAGTCGCCATTATAAATCAATGTGCCAATTATTATCCCTAACGTCAAAACTAACCATAATCCTTGGCGAATTTGGTGAGCAATTTTATCTCTCTGTCCAGAACCGTTGAGATAAGACACAATCGGTGGCAACGCCAATAATAAACCATTACCAAATAACACTAGTGGTGCCCAAATTGAAGCTGCCACTGAAATTGCTGCTAAATCAGTTGCACTCACTCGCCCCGACATAATAGTATCTACTAATGCCATTGAAGTTTGACAAAGTTGAGCAAGGAAAATCGGGAAGGCTAGTGCGGAAAGACGTCTAGCTTGTAAATAATATTTTCCAAAATCACGCTGTTTCATAAAAAATCCGAAAATTGCTATAATTAGTGAGATTTCTAATAATTAAAATAAGTGAGTAAAAAATGTTTACTGGTATTGTCCAAGGAATCGCTCCTATTGTTGCGATTGATGAAAAGGTAAATTTTAGAACACATACGATCAAAATGCCACAAGACTTGCTAAAAGATTTGCACTTAGGTGCATCAATTGCTAACAATGGCGTATGTTTAACTGTTACAAAAATCGACGGTGACTTAATTAGCTTTGATCTAATGCAAGAAACTTTAAAGCTCACTAATCTAAGCCAACTTAAAGTTGGTGATTTGGTCAATATTGAACGAGCAATGCAGATGGGGGGTGAAATCGGCGGACATCTTCTCTCAGGACACATTTTAGGTATGGCGAAAGTCGTTAAAATTCTACAAAGTGAAAATAATCACCAAATTTGGTTTGAAATGCCAGAACTTGTGATGATGAAATATATTTTACACAAAGGTTTTATTGCTATTGATGGAATTAGCCTTACTATTGGAGAAGTTAAAGATAGGCAATTTTGTGTCAACTTAATCCCAGAAACATTAAGTCGCACTATAATTAGTAGACGTCAAGTCGGTGATACAGTTAATATTGAGATTGATCCACAAACACAAGCCATCGTTGATACTGTTGAAAGATATTTGAGTAAAATTTTTTTGAATTTTGAGGCGTAAATGATAGCGAAAAGATGAAAATAAAAAATTTATAAATAACTGTCTTGTTAATTAGGATTATAGATTTTACTCATTTTTTCAATTTACAGTCCATTGTATTGAAAAGCTTTAGATTTTTTGAGTCAATCTCTTTTTTGTTCTTATTTATAAGCATAATCGCTATAACTTATTTTAAGTTCGTTTTATTTTTCTTTGTTAAATAAAAAAGATTTGGAGTTTTATCACAATTTTGGGATGAACAATTGATTAAGATAAAAGGAAATTTTTTACCTACAAAAAACTCAGAAGATTTAAATTGACTTATTCAGTGTTTGATATCTTGTTATCTTTGTCTAAATTTTAAGAAGAAAAATAGAGAGAATTCTAATAATCGTTACGCTGAATAGAAGATATCATATAAAAGTTTCATTTCACTAAATCGTTATTAACTGAAATATCAAATAATCGATTAACATCAGTTGTATTTCGACAATTTTTTCTTACTATTCTGAGAGTAAAAAACATCGTAGCTATAAAACAATAAATAATTTATTAAAATTATTTAACTAAATTTATTTCAATGTTCCTGTAATTCTGCACCATTCATCATTTTCTGCTACAGCGTCAAGGATGAACTTTTCTGCATAAGTTTCACAAACACTTTGTGCTTGAATAGTGAGGATCCCAGATAAGCCAAGATTGCCGTCCGTTTTCACCAAAGTGCTAATAGTTGGGTAAAGCGTTTTTAATGGACCAGCTAAAATATTAGCAACAACAATCTCTGCTTTAAGATTTTGTGGGATATCTTTAGCAAGAAAAAGCGTCAAGCGATCAGCAACTGCATTTTGTTTCGCATTGTTTCGACTAGCGATGATAGCTTGAGGATCAATATCAATCCCAATGGCATTTCTAGCACCGAGTTTGAGTGCAGCAATAGCGAGAATACCTGAACCACAACCAAAATCAATTACAGTTTTATTCGTCAAATCTAAACTTTCTAGCCATTCTAAACAAAGTGCAGTAGTAGGATGAGTACCCGTGCCAAAAGCAAGCCCTGGATCAAGCATCACGTTAACGGCATTTTTATCTGGTACTTCACGCCAACTTGGACAGATCCAGAGGCGTTTACCAAATTGCATTGGATGGAAATTATCCATCCATTCACGTTCCCAATCTTTATCTTCAATTTGTTCGATTTTGTAAACATCATCTCGCAAATATCCTTGTTCTTTTAGAGAAGCAACGATAGTTTGCATATCAATCTTAGCATCAAATAAAGCTATTACGTCAGTGTTACCCCAAAGTCTCGTTTCTCCCGGGAGTGGCTCAAAAATAGGAGTATCTTGACTATCCATAAAAGTAACTGAAACAGCTCCTAATTTTTCAATTGATTCGCTTAGTGATTCTGCTTGTTGGTCATTACTGTTAATACGAAGTTGAAGCCAAGCCATCATTCTTTCCTTAATTTTTATCTCACCAATATAAGGCACAGTATAGTATAGGACAACTTTTCGAAATTCAACGCTTATTGTTTTAATGCTAAGCTAAGCAACAAGATCTAACATTTCTTGTGCATTTGCTAGTGCTGTCTTCGTAATTTCACTGCCACCTAATAATTTGGCTAAAGCTTTCACTCGCATTGCTGAAGTTAGTTTTTTCATTGTTGTTTCTGTTTTTTCATTTACTACTTGTTTTTCAACTATAAAATGATGATGTCCACAACAAGCGACTTGTGGTAAATGTGTTACACAGATAACCTGTGTTTGAGAGCTTAAATTACGTAATAATCGTCCAACTTCGCTAGCTGTTGCTCCACTGACACCGACATCAATTTCATCAAAAATTAAAGTAGGAACTGCATTTTGGTGTGAAGTAAGTACTTGTAGAGTTAATGCAATACGCGACAATTCTCCTCCAGATGCTATTTTATTTAAGGGTTGTGCTTGTTGCCCTAAATTACTCTTTAAATTGAAGATAATGTTGTCTGCTCCTTTTGCAGTCAATTTATTTTCATCAAAATTGACAATAACAGAAAAAACTGCATTCTCCATTGCGAGTTTTTGAATATTTTCACTTACTTGTTGTGATAAAATCTCTGCCTTTTCTCGCCGAGATTGATGAAGTAATTTTGCTGTTTGTAACGCAGCAAAATAGGCTTGTCTTTCTTGGGCAATTAAAAGTTGCTCGCTTTCAGAAAAATCAATTAAAGTTTCAAGTTCTCGTTTTAATTCTTGATGTAATTGATAAAGCAATTCAGGTTTCACATTATGTTTACGAGCAAGATGAATGCATTGACTTAAACGATCTTCGATTTCTTGTAATGACGAAGGATCTTGTTCAATATTACTGGTTAATATTTGCAATTCGGAAGATGCTTCTTGAATTTGAATTAATGTATCCTGAAGTAATGCATTTACTTCTGCATATTGGTTATCTAATTCAATGAGTTCAGTTGTATGCTGAGTTGCACGGTACAATAAAGATTCAATATTCACTTCTTCATTTTCGCTTAATAATTGCAAAGCAGATTGCGATAGCATACTTAAAGTTTCACTATTAGACAAACGAGTATGCTCTCTCTCCAATTCTTCATAATCATTTTCTTTTATAGCAAATTCATCTAACTCAGCAACTTGATATTCAAGAAGTTGTTTTTTCGCTACATTTTCTTGGCATTTTTGATGAAAGCTTATAAGTTGCTGCTGAATATTTTTCCAATGGACATAATCCGTCTGCATCTTTTGCAAAAAAATAGCGTGATCGCAATAACAATCTAACAATTGTGTTTGATATTCTGGTTTTAATAGTTGTTGAGAAGTGTGTTGTCCGTTGATTTGAACTAAAAATTGCCCCAACGTTTTTAATTGCTGAGCAGAAACAGGGATGCTATTAATAAAAGATTTCGTGCGACCATCCGAGTTAATAACACGACGTAGTATACAATTTTCAGGATTATCTGTGTCTTGTAATTCTTGTGCTTGCAACCATGTATAAGCTGGGTTGTGTGGAGAAACATGAAAAACTGCACAAATGTCAGCACGATTTTCGTTATCACGTAACATCGTGCTATCTATACGTTGCCCAAGACAAACACTGAGAGCATCTAATGCAATAGACTTACCTGCTCCTGTTTCACCTGTAATAACAGACATCCCTGTTGCAAGCTCAATATCTAAGTGATGAACGATAGCAAAATGATTAATCGTTAGTTGGATTAGCATAAACCCTCTCCCTTTACTGTATATAATTATAGAATACTACTGTTATAATATACAGTAAAGTGTTTTTTTAGTCTCTGCTAATTATTATTTTTAAACCACCCAAGTTTTGCACTTAATACATTATAATAATTATAATTATTCAGATGTAATAATCTTAACTTATGTGGACTTTTTTGGATGTGTACAATATCACTTGGATAAATATCTAGTATAATTTGACTATCACAACCTACCTCTAGCTCTGTTCGGTAATGATCAGCAAAACGAATAGAAACTTTACTGTCACCATCAATTACTAATGGTCGTGAAGAAAGAGTGTGTGGAAACATTGGTACTAAGGCAAGTGCGTTAAGATCTGGTGTCATAATCGGTCCACCTGCCGACAAAGAATACGCTGTTGAACCAGTCGGAGTTGCAATTATTAAACCATCTGAGCGTTGTGAAAAAGCAAATTTATCATTAATGTAAACGTGAAAATCGAGCATATGTGCAATTTTAGCGGGGTGAACTACAACCTCATTCACAGCGCAAGCACTATCATAAACACCATTTTTGCCTTTGACTTGTACTTCTAAAAGAAAACGCTCTTCGACAAAAAATTCACCTCGCTCCAAACACGCCTCTAACTGAGCATAAGTTTGATGTGGGTCAATATCAGTTAAAAAGCCAAGATTTCCTCGATTAATCCCAATCAATGGGATATGATACTTCGCTAACTCACGTGCTTTTCCAAGCATATTGCCATCACCACCAATAACAATAACAAGTTGAGCTTGTTCACCAATTTCACTTAACGTCGCAATATATTTGGAAGCAAGATTTAATTTCTTGCCAATTTCAAATTCCACAATTACGTTATATCCATGTTCGTGTAACCAGTTAAATACGTTTTTATGCATTTTTAAACTACTGTCACTGCGCGGTTTTCCAACCAATCCTATTGTTTGAAAAGTTTTATGTAGTACTTGTGAGGAAGATAAATATGTTTCCATAGACATTATAAAGAATGTTACCTACTTGAATTTACTAAAATTGACATTATATTACAGACTCAATAAGCTAATTACAAAGTACATTTATCTTAACAATTATTAATGGAGAACCCCATGTCTACAAAAGAGCCTTCAGTTAACGAAGAAACAAGTACAACAGACAATCTAGAAAAAGACTTGCAAACAACTTCAGAAAATTCAGAAACAGATCCTCTTGCTGATGCAATCGAGCGTGTACAAGAACTAGAGGCTCAACTCACAGAAGCTACTAAAAAAGAACAAGATCTTTTATTACGTACTCGTGCTGAAATTGATAATATTCGTCGCCGTGCAACTCAAGATGTTGAAAAAGCACACAAATTTGCACTCGAAAAATTTGCTAAAGATCTACTTGAATCTATCGATAACTTAGAGCGTGCTTTAGCAATCCCAAACAATGAATTAGCTGATGATGTGCGTGCTATTATTAATGGTGTTGAATTAACGTTAAAAGGCTTATTAAAAACTGTTGAAAGCCACGGTATTAAAGCAGTTGGCGAAATTGGAGAAACTTTTAATCCAGAACTTCATCATGCTATTAAACAAGAACAAGTCGAAGGTACAGAATCAAACAAAATTATTAACGTATTACAAAAAGGGTATACTCTAAATGGTCGAGTCATCCGTCCTGCAATGGTAATGATTTCAGCCTGATGGTTTAATATCAAAATAAGGGTTAAATAAATTTAGCCCTTATTTTTCAAAAAATTTAAAAAAGATGTTTTTTTATACACCTCTGTTTCTTTTTATTATTAGTCTTATATTTATGTACTTAACACCTGTACATTACACATTTTATTCATCATTAAACATTGCTATTTTAATGTTAGTATTAAGTATTTTAATTGCAGTAAGTAGTTTGTGGATCTTTAAATTAAAACACGCCAATATCAGTCCTATTAATATAGATCAAACGACTCAACTTATCAAAGAAGGTATTTATCGTTATACTCGAAACCCAATGTATCTTAGTCTACTCTTAGCACTTATTGCCTACTTCTTTTATCTTGGAAATTTATATGCAATATGGGGAATTATATTTTACTACTTCACTACTACGCATTTTCAAATAAAAAAAGAAGAACAATTTTTATTGAAAAAGTTTGGTTCAAAATACCAAAACTATATCGATAAAGTACATCGATGGATATAATATTTAAATATATTAATTTTATAAAATATAATTGAATAATATTTATAAGCATAAATATATTTCTTCCTTTACAATTCCCAAAAATAAATTTAACATGCTTTAGTTATATGTAGCTGTATCATTGAGGTATAAATATGGAAAATTTAACGAAGTTATTAAACAATAAAAGAAGTTTGCGTCGTGTAATTAATAATATGACTTTTGAAGAAGCTGAAAATTGCTTATTAAAATTCCAAAAAATTGTAGAAGAACGTCGCGAAGAAAATGCAAAAAATATCGCCCAACAAGCAGAAAAGGAACGTATAGTTTCTGAATTACGTGAAAAAATGGTTAATTTAGGCATTTCTATAGCAGATCTTGGAGTTTCCTCATCTCGTTCAAGCAAAAAAGGCATTAAAGCACCTGCAAAATATGAGTGGCATGACGATCAAGGTATCATTCGTCAATGGACAGGACGTGGCATTATGCCATTATCATTGAAAGCTAAAATAAATGAAGGAAATAAATCTTTAGATGACTTCTTAATCAAGTGATTTTTATACGTGTTAGCAGAAAACTGTCATAATTTGACAGTTTTTTTAGATTTTGGAAAATAAATCGTTAGTAGCTATTAATCATTAGCAGTGAATTTAGCAAAGAATGTGAGATTTAAATTTACTGAGAACATCATCTCTTGCTAATATTCAAGAGTAGTAATTTCAATCTATTGTCTATTCTTCTCTTTTAAACACTGATAAATATAATATAAAAAGCAAACAAATATATTTTCTATTTTAAAGTAAGTTTATTTGAAGAATACGAGCATATTTAGCTCATAACTTATCAAACACAATTTATTAATCCATTGACATTTAACTCTAGACCTATTATTTTGAATCGGATAATATTTTTTAATAGCATTAGGAGTTTTTATGCGTACTAATTCAACCCAAATTATAGAAAATTGTACTTCTGCTTCTGTATTAACTACGAACAAAGTGCTAAGAAACACTTACTTTCTGCTTGGATTAACTCTCGCTTTTTCTGCAGTAACAGGTTATATCGCAATGATGCTCAACGTAGCTCCTGTCCATCCAGCTATTCTCCTTGTTGGTTTTTATGGATTACTTTTTTTAAACAATGCACTTTCTAATAGTGCTTGGGGAGTTTTATCTACTTTTGCCTTAACAGGATTCATGGGATACACTTTAGGTCCAATCATCAATATTTACCTTGGTGCAGGCTTAGAAAGTGCTGTTGCCTACGCTTTCGCAGGTACAGCAACAGTTTTCTTTTTAAGTTCAGCATACGTTCTTACTACAAAACGTGATATGTCATTTTTAGCAGGGACAATGATGGCTCTTTTTGTTGTTCTTATCATTGGTATGATTGCGAGCTTTTTCTTCCATACTCCAGCTTTCATTATTGGCATCAGTTCACTATTTGTAATTTTCTCTACTTTAGCAATTCTTTATGAAACAAGCGAAATTATAAATGGTGGTGAAACTAACTATATTCGTGCAACTGTTAGTCTATACGTTTCAATTTACAACTTATTCGTTAGCTTACTTAATATACTTGGTATTATGAGTCGTAATGAATAAACTATTATGAATAAAACACCCCAAAAGATTGAATACAATTTTTTGGGGTGTTTTTTGTAGGCTTTTGTATCAATCAGAACTATTCCCTTAATAATTACCACCATCAAAACTAAAAACTTATTACTTAGAGTAGTGAAGATGTTAGTGATTATATTTCTTCAACCATTATTTTCTTATTATTTCTGGTTACATAACAGAGTTTTTTTGAAAATATATTAATTAACTTTCTTCAATTTGTTTAAAAATTTAAAACTCTTCTTTTAGAGAACGGAACCGTTACATAGAAAAGTCATTTTTCAAAGATTAATTACTTAATTTTATGCAAAAAATACAGTAAAATGTGGCGTTTTTTTATAAATTTTAGAGGTAAATATGTCAAAAGTTGTTGCTATCGTTGATGTATTAACAAGCAAAATCGCTATTGGTGAAACTGTTACTGTACAAGGGTGGATCCGTACACGACGCGATTCCAAAGCAGGTATTTCTTTCTTAACCGTTTACGACGGCTCCTGCTTCGCTCCAATCCAAGCTATTGTGAACAACGATATTAAAAATTACGAAACCGAGATCTTACGCCTTACTGCGGGTTGTGCTGTCAAAATAACAGGTATGATTGTTGAATCCCCTGCTGTGGGACAGGCTGTCGAACTTCAAACAAGCCGAGTTGATGTTGTCGGACTCGTCGATGATCCAGAAACTTATCCAATGGCAGCAAAACGGCATAGTATTGAATACCTCCGTGAAGTCGCACATTTACGCCCACGAACAAATTTAATCGGTGCTGTCGCCCGTGTGCGGAGTTGCTTAGCCGCTGCGATTCACCGTTTCTTCCAAGAACAAGGCTTCTATTGGGTAGCAACACCATTAATCACGGCTTCCGATACTGAAGGAGCTGGCGAGATGTTTAGAGTCTCAACATTGGATTTAGAAAATCTGCCTCGTACTAAAGATGGCAAAGTGGACTACAGCCAAGATTTTTTTGGCAAAGAATCTTTCTTAACAGTCTCAGGACAGCTCAATGCTGAAACTTATGCTTGTGCTTTGAGTAAAGTTTATACTTTTGGTCCGACTTTCCGTGCAGAAAATTCTAACACCACTCGCCATTTGGCAGAATTTTGGATGGTCGAGCCTGAATTTGCATTTGCTGATTTAACTGCTAACGCAAAATTAGCCGAAGATATGTTGAAATACGTATTCAAAGCTGTGCTGAACGAACGTCGCGACGATTTGGAATTTTTCGTTAAACATGTCGATAAAGATGTCATCTGCCGCCTTGAAAATTTCATCCATTCTGATTTTGCACAAATTGATTATACTGATGCTATCAATATCTTATTGAAATCAGGAAAAGATTTTGAATTTAAAGTCGAATGGGGTATCGATTTATCTTCAGAACACGAACGCTACCTCGCTGAAGAATATTTTAAATCACCTGTCGTCGTAAAAAACTATCCAAAAGATATCAAAGCCTTCTATATGCGTTTGAATGATGATGGTAAAACAGTAGCGGCAATGGATGTGCTCGCACCTGGCATTGGCGAAATCATCGGCGGTTCACAACGTGAAGAACGCTTACATATCTTAGACCAACGAATGGCTGAAATGGGATTAAATTCTGAAGATTATTGGTGGTATCGTGATTTACGCAAATATGGCACTGTCCCACACGCTGGTTTCGGGCTTGGTTTTGAACGTTTAATTGTTTATGTAACAGGCGTCAGCAACGTCCGCGACGTTATTCCATTCCCTCGTACGCCGAGAAATGCGAATTTTTAATTCTTATTTTTAAAAATCGTTGTAAATGCTTAACCGCAAATCAAATAATAACGCCACAAAATTCAGAAAATTTTTCCGAATTTTGTGGCGTTATTTATATATCATAAAATGGCGTTCCCAAGAGGACTCGAACCTCTATCGGTCGCTTAGGAGGCAACTGCTCTATCCCGTTGAGCTATGAGAACTTTAATAAATATTTAGTACTATTAACATTAATAGAAAATAGTATTTCTTATTAAAAAATATTACTTTGTTGTTTCTTGAGATAAGGCACTATCGGTGACTGGCTCTACAGCAGGAGTAGTTTCAGAATCTGCTGGTGTATTAGCTTCTACAGGTGTCATTTCTGTAGTATTGCTTGTTTGAGATGGTGCTTTATCGCAAGCAGTTAAAGTGAATGCGAATAACGCAATACTCGCTACCATTAACGTTATTTTAGATTTCATATTTAAATACCTCTTTCTGATACTTGACTAATGCTACTAAGCGATTAGCGAGCAGATCATATTAAAATTATTTATATTGTGCAACTAAAAATAACTATACACAAAACCCAAACTTAAACTACAATATCGCAGAAATAGTCGGGGTGCTTATGCTGAGAATATACCCGTGAACCTGAAACAGTTAGGACTGTCGTAGGAAACTAATCATTCCTTTCTCTCTTTTCTTATGTTTTGTGGTTCATTCATCTTCATTATTTTTTTATCTTATAGGAGTATTGAATGAAACAAAAAATATTTTCACTTTTATCCATCACATTACTACTGACTTCGTCTGTTACGATGGCAATGGAAAACATAGTGAATATCTATACTTATCATAGTTTTGCTTCTGAAAAATGGGGAGCAGGTCAAAAACTCAAACTATTATTTGAAAAACAATATCCGCATTGCCAAATTAATTACACAACATTTGATGGTTCAAACACGATGTTCAATCGTATTCGTTTAGAAGGAAAACAAATTAAAGCAGATATGGTTATCGGGTTAAATAACTTTATGTTAGATGCAGCCGAAAAATCACGACTTTTTACTTCAACTAAAATTGATCTTTCTGCTCTACCCGCTCATTTCCGCAACTTGACTTTTATACCATACGGTTTTGCACATTACGCATTTATTTATGATAAAAATAAACTGAAAAATCCTCCCAAGTCGTTACAAGAACTAGTTGAACGCCAAGACATTCGTGTTATTTATGAAGATCCCCGTACTTCTGCTGTAGGACAAGGATTTGTTGTTTGGATGAATAAAGTTTATTCAGCTGATACGATTCAAAAAGCTTGGCAAACTCTGGCAAAACATACTGTTACTGTGACTAAAAGTTGGTCAGAAGCCTATGGTGCTTTTTTAAAAGGCGAGGCAGATTTAGTACTAAGTTATAATACTTCACCACTCTATCATCTTTTGAATGAACATCATGATCGTTACATTGCAACTAATTTTCCGCCTCCACAAGTACCACAAATTGAGTTTATCGCAACTTTAAAACATCACGAAAATGTTTGTACGGAAAGCTTTACACAATTTCTGATCACGCCAGAAGCTCAGAAAATTTTATCTATTGCAAATGTGATGTTACCCGTCGTACAAACTATTCAAATTCCACTTTACGACGACTTAAGGCAAAAAACTACACTACCAACTATTGACACAATTCCTCAAGAGAGGATACGTCATTGGATTGATGTTTGGCAAAATACACTGACAAATTAATGACTATTTTTCATTCATTTACGACTATATTTCGTCAACATAAAACTATTTATTGTGCTGGTTTATTTGTAACTTCAAGCATAAGTTTGCTCTACACTTTTTCTTTATTAAGGATTTGGCAACAAGGTAATAGTTACAGTTGGCAAATGTTTCAACAAGATCATTATTTACACCACATCATTTATTTTAGTTTTTTACAAGCTTTGCTCTCAGCAAGTTTATCATTAATTTTTGGTGGCTTATTTGCTCGTGCTTTTTTCTATCAAAAATTTTGGGGAAAACAATTTATCCTTAAATTGTTTTCATTAACTTTCGTGTTACCTTCATTAGTTGCAATTTTTGGCCTAATGGGCATTTATGGACAAAATGGTTGGTTAGCTCAATTTTATCATTATCTTGGCTTTGAAAGCCGTTGGGATTTTTATGGTTTACCGGGTATTCTCATTGCTCATCTCTTTTTTAATATCCCTCTCGCCAGTCGTTTATTTTTACAAAGCTTTACAAACATTCCTAATGAACATCGCCAACTTGCTGCTCAGCTTGGTATTCGCCAATGGCAATTTGTTCGCCTCATTGAAGTACCGTATTTACTACCACAAATATTACCAACTTTTGGATTAATTTTTATGCTATGTTTTACCAGTTTCGCTGTCGTGCTAACACTCGGCGGTAGTCCGAAATTCACTACGCTTGAAGTAGCAATTTATCAAAGTATATTTTTTGATTTTGACTTAGGGAAAGCTGCAATTTTTGCTTTAATCCAATTTTTATTTTGTTTTCTGTTGGTTAGTCTCAGTAGTTTTTACAATAGAAAAGATACAATTACTCAATCTCAGCACCATTCTTGGCTCGACACGCAGACTTTTTCAGTAAAATTTTTCCAAATTATATTGCTTCTGCTTACACTCCTTTTTATTCTAATGCCACTCATCTATACTGTTTGGACAGCTTTATTTTCAGGGCAATTTCTTTGGCAACTAAAACAAGCATGGCAAGATAGTGAGTTTTGGCGTGCTTTTGCTTACTCTCTTACTTTGCCACCTTTGGCAGGTCTTTCAACAATCATAATTGCCATGTGCTTACTCTATTTTACGCGTGATTTAATGTGGCGTAATCTAACTTGGTTTGCAAACTATTTTTTAAATTTAGGAATAGTTATTTTAGCAATTCCAACACTTGTTCTTGGGCTAGGACTCTTTTTATTGTTACGTGAAATTGATACAACAACGACATTATTATTCTTTATTGTGATGATTTGTAACGCATTAATGGCATTACCTTTTGCCATTAGAGTACTCACTATGCCTATGTACAACAATATGTTTTTTTACGAAAAACTTTGTATTTCTTTAAATATTCAAGGTTGGAGACGTTTCGCTTATATTGAATGGCACAATTTAAAAAGTCCGCTGAAATATAGTTTTACACTTGCAACTTGCTTATCATTAGGAGATTTAACTGCTATTTCTTTATTTGGCAACCAAGATTTCAGCTCGTTGCCGCAATTGCTTTATCAACAACTTGCCCATTATCAAATGCAGAATGCCGCTGTTACCGCTCTTGTATTGTTAATATTTTGTGCACTTTTATTTTACTTTGTCGAAGAAAATACTGTAGAGAAATATGATTAAACTAGACATTCATTTTGATTATCCTGATCTGCCCATGTATTTTGCATTAAGCGTCAAAAAAGGTGGAAAAATTGCCTTAATTGGTGAAAGTGGGGCAGGGAAAACGACACTTTTAAATCTAATTGCTGGTTTCGAATCGCCAACTAATGGTAAAATTAGGCTACATGGTGAAGATCACACTCGCACTCCACCTGCCCAACGCCCTGTGGCAATGCTATTTCAAGATAATAATTTATTTACGCATTTAACCGTGCAACAAAATCTCGCTCTTGGCATTAAACCAAGTTTAAAAACAAATACGACAGAACAACAAGCTATCTTAAAAGCAGCAGAAGCAGTAGGACTTGTTCAACATCTTAATCGTTTACCTTCGCAACTCTCAGGTGGTCAACGCCAACGTGTCGCGATCGCTCGTTGTTTATTACAAAACAAACCCATTCTTTTACTTGATGAGCCCTTCTCCGCCCTAGACCCAAAACTCAGACAAGAAATGCTAGACCTCCTACTAAACCTTTGTGAACAACAAAACACCACTCTTGTCATGGTTACCCACCATGTCGATGAGATTAAAAATAAAGTTGATCAGGTGTTAGAAATAAAATGTGGGCATTTTGTTAGTTAATGACAAAGCATTTGCCTATCGCCATCAATAAAGTCAAGCGTGCGACTGGAGAAATATCAATAATTGCCTCAAAATGAAGACTGTCTCTAGTAATATGTTTAAGAAAACTAGCTTAAGATATAAACATATCTGCAAAATATAATTCGAAAAAAAAATAAAAGGGGGATCTCTCCCTTTTTCTTAGTTCTATATAAATTTTAAAGCATGGTAATGCCGATTATTATTTCACATTTTTAGGATGTAAGCTCATTTCTAATTTTTTCCATTTTCTAATTTTTGATCTAAAGGTTCCAAATGGAGCAACAGTGTTTATATGAATAAATTTGTAAACTTCCCAACTTGCTGTTTTTGTTGCATCATCTGCCCATTTTCTTTGATGGGGTTTAAATAATTCATCATAACTCATCGAATCAATCATTTGATATATACTGTCTATATTTTTATCTAAAAGATCTTTAAGATCCAATAACGATAAATGAGCATATTCATCTGAAAACCATTGATACAACTCTCCTAACTGATTCCATTTAAACTTATCAGTAGGAGTTTTTACTTTTAAACCTAATCTAGAATCATTTTCCCATTTTAATAATAAAGTTGTCCAGCCAACTTGGTAAGCTAAATTTTCCGCAGGGGTTCTGTCTATTTCATTATTTTTTTTATCTTTTAGATTTTCAGGAATATCTAAAAATTCTTCAATATATTTTTTGTAAGTCTTTTTTATTTCTTTTTTCAACTCATCTTTGTCTCTATAAGTTTTCATCTCCCCTCCTCTCTAGCCGTACGATAACCTTTGCATATTCAATTACTTCACACTTTATCTCTTTTTTAGTTGCAAAAATCCGATTTCATCCCTTAATGTAAAATTGATCATTGATATTTTTTATTTATAACTTTTCAAAGCTTACTCTTTATGAAAAAAATAGCTATCCCTCTCTTCCTCACACCAATCTTCGTAAAACTTTTTCAAACCAATTGACTGGGAATATATCTTTGTAAAAAGGGTTGTATATTCCGCCTGTCATAGACGTCCTCAGCCGATAAATAATTTATTTATTATGACTAATCGCATAGTTCACCACTTGAGAGTGACTCTTAATCATATCGAACTCATCTATTAGCACTATTTCTAACGAATTAGCAATGCGTGCAGTTTTTATTTTTATTGCTTCCTCTTCTGCAAAATCAATTAAAATAGCAATTGCTTTTTTTATGTTATCTGAAACTTGTTGAACTTCATCAGTTTTTTTCCTTAATCTCTACCGTTTTTATTCATCTTGTGATTTCATCTCTACACTGATTTTTTCTTGTACATAAACTGTGGTGTTTTTTAAGACGTAAAGCTCCTGCTGGATCTGCTCTAAGGTTGTCAGAGAGACTATCTCTAGGATCATTTGATTGGATAATGTCTAGTCTTTCAAAAATCATCTTCGATATGATCATTTCAGGCGAAGTTTGTTGATTGACAAGAAATTCAAACAATCCGTGAGGAGCTTCATAATTGAGAGGATAGTAAGATGAGAGCGTTGGTTGCACGTCTGTATCAATCATCAGAACATTCAACCCACTGGCTGCTACAAAGGCAGCTATATTGGCAACATTGGTAGATTTTGTAACACCACCCTTGGTTGACATTACAGTTAAAATGAAAGGTTTTTTTAAAGAGTACATATAAAACATCTCCATTAAGGTTGTTAATCAGATGTCGTTTTAAATGTACCTATACCTAAAAGCAGCATATGGAGGCGTGTCCCGGAGTCGAACCGAGCTACATGGATTTGCAATCCAGTGCATAACCGCTTTGCTAACACGCCGAAACCAAGATTTGGATTTGGAGCGGGAAACGAGGCTCGAACTCGCGACCCCGACCTTGGCAAGGTCGTGCTC
>JAHHRA010000022.1 GCA_020026055.1 Actinobacillus sp. | reverse complement strand
CACTTGCTGCTTGAAAGATTGGTTGTATTTGGTCATAAAAAATCTGCACCTTAATTAGTTGATTGTTTAGTCCAACTTTTGGGGTGCAGATCATTTAGGGCGTTTTGATATTACTGACCATAATAAGCCGTTTTTCCGTGCTTACGTAAGTAATGTTTATCCAATAATACTTGCTGCATTATTGGTGTGTTTGGTGTTAACTGTGTAGTGATGAAATTCATATATGCAATTTCTTCAAGGACTACTGCGTTATGTACGGCTTCATTAGCATCGCGTCCCCAAGTAAATGGTCCATGAGAATGTACGATGGCAGCGGGAATTTGGAGTGGATCGAGACCGCGTTTTTGAAAAGTTTCTACGATAACTTTGCCTGTTTCTAACTCATATTCTCCTACAATTTCTTCTGGTGTCATTAACCTTGTGCAAGGTATGTTGCCATAAAAGTAATCGCCGTGAGTAGTGCCAAAAGCAGGGATGTCTTTTCCTGCTTGAGCCCAAGATGTTGCATAACGTGAGTGAGTATGCACGATACCACCGATATTAGGAAATTGGCAGTAAAGTTCAAGGTGTGTCGGAGTGTCAGAAGAAGGTTTTTTAGTGCCTTCGACAACTTTGCCAGTAAATAAATCAACGACAACCATATCTGCGACTGTCATTGTGTCGTATTCTACACCTGATGGTTTTATCACAACAAGATTTTCTTTGCGATCAATAGCAGATACATTGCCCCATGTAAAAGTAACAAGCCCATATTTTGGTAGTGCGAGATTGGCTTCTAATACGCTTTGTTTTAATGTGTCTAACATAATCCTGCCTCCAACATTTTTGTTTCTAGCCATTGACGTGCGTTGATAATTTCAATTAAGGGTTCTAGACTTTTCTCTGTCCACATTTCCACTAAAAATGTGCCGCGATAATTGAGTGCTTTTAACGTTTTGAAAATATGCACAAAATCCACACATCCTTCACCAAACGGCACGTCGCGGAATTGTCCTGGGTGGTTTGGGGTTACTTTTAGTGTATCTTTGAGGTGAAGAGCTGAAATTTTATCGATACCTAATTGCAATTCTTCGGCGACGTTGTCGTTCCATGCAGTTAAATTGCCGACATCAGGATATACAGTAAACCAGGGTGAGCGGATAATTTCATTCCATTTTTGCCAGCGTGAAATTGAACTTATCAGCTTCGTGTCCATAATTTCGACAGCAAGGGTGACTTGTTTGCTTGCCGCATACTTGACGGACCATTCTAATCCATGTTGAAAATAAGCAAGCGTTGAGTCGTCACTTTCTTCGTAATATACATCATAACCTGCCAATTGGATCGTGCGAATACCAAGATCGACTGCGAGATCAATAGCTTTTTGCATAATTTCAAAAGCCTGTTGACGAATAATTTCGTCGTGAGAGCCGAAAGGAAAGCGACGATGTGCAGAGAGACACATTGAAGGAATGTGCAAGTCCGTTTCGATCATTTGTTTGACGAGTTGATAGCGTGTTTTTTTATCCCAATTAAGACGTGTTAAACGTTCATCAGTTTCGTCAATTGACATTTCGATAAAATCAAAACCTGTAGCTTTAGCAAGGCTAAGTCTATCTTGCCACGAAATGTTTTTAGGGAGTGCTTTTTCATAAATACCAATAGGATGAGATCGCATAAATTCCTCCTCACTCTATGCAAGAAGAATATTTAATCCTTTTGCTTTGAGTGTATTAATAATTGTTGGATCGGCTTCTCGTCCCGTAATTAATAAATGAATGTTCTCTAAAGGTGTAAAGAGCATCCCTACTGCCTTACCTAACTTTGAGCTATCCAACAATACGATTAATTTTTGATCTTTGCTTAAAATTCGCTGTTCAGCATTCGCAATTAACATATCTGTTTTGTACAACCCAGTTTCTGTCAATCCTTTTCCGCTAGTAAACATAATGTCTGCAGCAAACGTTGAATCTGCATTGAGAGAGATTGTAATTGCTTGACTTTGATTATATTGTCCACCCATTATCACAACATGAGGATGATGGTGTTCAATAAGATAATTCGCTAGAGGTAAGTAATTAGTAATAATTTGTACTTTTTGCTGACAAAGTTGCTCACCAAGCAGAAGCATTGTCGAACCACACGTTAGGATAACATTTTCACTTGGTTTACAAAGACTTGCTGCTTTGATTGCAATGCGTTGCTTTTCAGAAAAATTTTTAATTTGGTTTTTTCCTATTTCTAACTCAAAATTTTTTTCTGATTGTGATTTGTATTCCACACCATTTCGAATTTTGATTAATCTTCTTTGTAGATGAAGCTTATTTACATCGCGTCTTGCCGTTGCGGGAGATACATTTAGATATTGCACAATATCAGGAATTGAAAGCCTCTTTTTTATTGCAAGATGAGTTAACAATTTTTCGTGTCTTATAGTCTCATTCATTGTTTGTTCCAAGATAAAAGAATTTAAATTAAAAATTTTGCCTAATTCGAAAGTAGCTACATTAACACAAAAATAAACAAAACTATCTGCTTTGAAAGTACTGTTAACTCATAATAAACGATGTGCTTTTATAAGATAGATTTAAATGGCACATTTGGTTCTTGTTCAAAACAGTCATCAAAACCACGAGGATGGTGATATTCTGTTAATGCTTTATCACGAGGATATACGTATTTACCGCCAACTTCCCAAATAAATGGATGGAATTTGTATTGTAAGCGATTTTTACGCATATGATAAAGCGTTAGGATTTCATCAGTGCTTGCCTGAAAATTTGTCCAAATATCGTGATGGACAGGGATGATAATATCTGTACGTAAACATTCTGCCATACGTAATAAATCAATCGATGTCATTTTGTCTTGGATACCGATCGGATTCTCACCATAGCTACCAAGAGCAACATCAATATCATAATCCTTGCCATGTTTTGCGTAATAAATTGAGTAATGGCTATCGCCTGAATGGTAAATGTTACCACCAGGTGTTTTGATGAGGTAATTAACTGCTTTTTCACCCATCTCTTCATCGCTTGGACAGATACCTGACAATTCATTATCATCAGCACCTTTCGCAGGAAGAGTGACTAAACAAGTTCTATCAAAAGAATCTAAAGCAATTAATTCTAGATCTTTGATTTTTATGCTATCACCTGGTTTGACGATAATGCATCGATCTTCAGGAACACCCCATTTTATCCACATATCAACACAGTATTTAGGACCAATAAATTTAACGTGGTTTAATTTCGGATTTTGTATGACTGCTGCTGCGACATTGATATCAATATGATCATTGTGATAATGCGTAGCGACAACTGCATCTAATTCATTAATTGCGAAAGGATCTAGCACCATTACTGAATTTCGTAAATTAGGTTGTAATTTACGCACCCCAGCCATATTCGCCATTTGATGTCCGCGTACCATATCTTTGACTTGCTTTGTTGCTTTACCACGACCACACCATAAGTCAATGCAAAGATTAGCATTTCCTGGTGTTTTGACCCAAACACCGACGCAACCTAACCACCACATCGCAAAATTTTTCTCTGGAACATGTTCTAATTCAATTTCTTCATTGAGCCAAGTTCCCCATTCAGGAAAAGTAGATAATATCCAGCTCTCCCGACTAATTTCATTGATTTTACTCATCTTCTATTCCTTACTTTATGCAAATTAAAATTATAAAAAATCAACAATAATCATATTTAATCACATTTGATATGTAAAGTGATTTCGATAAAATTTTAAATAAATATAATAAAGATAATTTTTTTGAAATAGATAGTATTTTAAATAGGATGTTTTTATTGTTACACGCTGATATAAAAGAAAAAAATAAGCAAGGTTAAAAAATGAGCTATTTATTTTTGGAAGTGTGATAATTATCACAAATAATCAAAATTAATCTTTTTAAATTATTTTATGTGATGTAAATTTCATCATTGAAATAGGCATAAGACTTCTGTGGTTAATTTTATGCTTTACGTTCTACATTTGTGGAAGTACGAGAGGTTATTATGGAGACAATTTATCAAATATTTCTGAGTATCAATACACAAGTATTATCAAAAGCACCTTTTTTATTAGGGTTTGTAGCTTGTCTTGGTTATATTTTATTAAAAAAAGATACGACTACAATTATAAAAGGCACGATTAAAACTATTGTGGGATTTATGATGGTACAAATCGGTGCAGGTGTTTTAGTAACAAGTTTTAAACCAATTATTACAAAATTGGCAGAATATCACGGATTAACAGGAGCAGTTATTGATCCTTATACTTCAATGCAGGCAACCATTCAAACAATGGGCGAAAATTATGCGTGGGTGGGGTATGCAGTTTTAGCAGCATTAGCCTTGAATATAGTGTTAGTTTTATTGCGTCGTTTTACAGGAATTAGAACTATAATGCTAACGGGACACATAATGTTTCAACAAGCTGGGTTAGTTGCGGTATTTTATATGATTATTGGTGCCTCAATGTGGGAAACGATTATTTACACTGCAGTATTGATGGCTCTTTATTGGGGGATTAGTTCCAATATTATGTATCAGCCAACTCAAGCAGTGACAGGAGGAGCAGGGTTTTCTATAGGACACCAACAGCAATTTGCTTCTTGGATTGCGACTAAAATTGCACCTAAACTAGGGGATAAAAATGACAGCGTTGATCACATTAATTTACCGAAATGGTTGCATATTTTCCATGACAGCATCTCTGCTACTGCATTAGTGATGACAGTCTTCTTTGGTATCATCTTACTTTCTTTTGGTTTAACTAATCTCCAAGCAATGGCAGGAAAAACTCATTGGTTTATGTATATTCTTGAAACAGGTCTTAAATTTGCTGTCGCGATTCAAGTAATCGTAACAGGAGTTAGGATGTTTGTTGCAGAGCTTTCAGAAGCTTTCAAAGGTATCTCTGAACGTCTTATTCCTAATTCTGTTTTAGCAATTGACTGTGCTGCGATTTATGCATTCTCACCGAACGCAATGGTATTTGGCTTTATGTGGGGGGCAATTGGTCAATTTGTTGCTGTCGGTATTCTCCTTGCCTGCAAAGCACCTGTTTTGATTATCCCAGGTTTTATTCCAATGTTTTTCTCTAACGCTACTATTGGTGTATTTGCGAATAAATTTGGTGGTTGGAAGGCCGTTATGAAAATTTGTTTTGTGATGGGTATCATTGAAGTGCTTGGATCTGCTTGGGTTATTCAACTTTTAGCTACAAAAGGAACTATATTTAATGGTTGGATGGGAATGGCAGATTGGGCATTATTCTTCCCTCCTGTTCTACAAGGAATAGTGAGTATTCCTGGCTTCTTCTTCTTCATTCTCACTTTAGCTTTAATCTATATGTTCTTTGCAAGTCGAACTCTAAGAGCAGAAGAAGCAGAAGCTAATGCTAGAGGAATTACTCTTGAACAGTTACATGGCTATGATCTCGATCCAAGGATAGAGGAAGAGACTACAAATCCTGAAGTTGATGCAGAAGTGTTAAATTTTTCTGAAAGACCAATACGAATTTTAGCTGTATGTGGAAGTGGTCAAGGATCATCAATGATGATGAAAATGAAAATCAAAACTTGGCTAGATCAGCGTCATATCGCTAACATTATGGATAGTTGTGCAGTCACAGACTACAAAAGTAAGTTAGATAGTGTGGATATTATCGTTTGTTCTCAACATTTACAAAATGAAATTATAGTACCAGAAGCTGTTTCAGTCCTTGGTGTTCAGAATATGCTTAATCCAAATTCTTTTGGTGAAGCTTTATTGAACTTAATTCATAAATATCAAAATTGAGTAACCCCTTTTTGTTTGAGAAGGATTTAAATATGTTGAAACAATCATTAGTTGAAAATAACGCAATAAAATTAAACCAAAAAGCGAAGGATTGGCAAGAGGCAATTAAAATAGCAATAGATATGCTTATTGCTGCTGGATGTGTTGAAGAACGTTATTATCACAGTATCGTTAAAGGCATTAAAGAACACGGACCTTATATTATTCTTGCTCCTGGGTTAGCTATGCCTCATGCACGTCCTGAAGATGGTGTTCTTAAAAGTAGTTTTTCATTAGTTACTTTTCAAGACCCCATTTATTTTGAAGGCGAAGACTCACCCATTTACATGATGATTGCCTTAGCGGGTAGTGATGCGAATGCTCATATGAAAGGATTAGTCGAAATTACACAAATTTTAGACGATCCTAATAGTGAAACAGGCGTAGATATTGATAAATTTCGTCGATGCCAAACGCAAGAAGATGTTTTGCAACTTATTGATGATGCATTAACTTAAATTTTATAAGGAAAAATAGATGAAACCCTTACTTCAATTAGCACTTGATTCTACCAATCTAGAAACTGCAGTGAGTTCTGCTAAACAAGCTGAAAAGCATGTCGATATCATCGAAATCGGGACTATTCTTGCTTGTGCAGAAGGAATGAAAGCAGTGTCTGTCTTACGAAGCTTGCACCCAAATCACATCATCGTGTGTGATTTAAAAACTACTGATGGAGGGGCAATCCTAGCCAAAATGGCATTTGAAGCTGGTGCAGATTGGCTTACTGTTTCTGCCGCTGCACATCCTGCAACGAAAGCCGCTTGTAAAAAAGTTGCCGATGATTTTAACGCCACTCATTCCGAATTAAAAATACCTAAAGAAATTCAAATCGAAATCTATGGTAATTGGACATTAAAAGATGCCCAGGATTGGCTTGATTTGGGTGTAAAGCAAGCGATTTATCATCGTTCACGTGACGCTGAATTAGCGGGTAGAGGCTGGACACCAGAGGATATTGATCTAATGAAAGCACTATCTGATATGGGATTAGCACTTTCTATTACAGGAGGCATTGTGCCTGAAGATATTCACTTGTTTAAAGATATTAAAAACACTAAAGCATTTATCGCTGGACGTGCATTAGTTGGCGGAAAAGGAGAAATTACAGCGAAAAAAATTCATGAGCAAATAAATCAATATTGGTAACGTTAAAAATTCATTTTAAATAAAAGCCACAATTTGACGAATGTGGCTTTTTTCAATTTATATAATTGAATTATTCGTGAATATTTTCAACGGCACTTTTTATAGTCAATGTTACTTCACTTGAAATAACTTGCTCTAAAACAGAGCTTAAACTTGCTAATTTATGATAATCAGCAATACCTTGGTTATTGATATAATTCTGTTCTTTTAAACTATTTATAAAGCTAGTAAATACGGCTTTATCAAAAAATTCAGGTGCGTTAATTCCGTGTAGAATAGAGAGACGACGTGCAACAGTCTGACTATTTTTTTCTAGGTCCGCTCTAGCAATATTAGGTTCATTTTGAAGGATATTGATAGTAATATTATAGCGTTGTAGAATTTCACGCACTCCTGCAGACCAAAGTTGTAAAGTCCTTACATGCGACTTATTAATAGATAAGATATTTGCACTGACTTGAATAAGATTCTGTCTTTCAAACTCCGCAATCGTTGTTTCTAAATAAATGTGTAACTCTTCTCGATTGAAACGTAAGAAAAGTTCTTTTTGCAAGAATGGATAAAGTTTAGTTACTGTATCAATTACTAGATCTTTTTGAATCGCTTCATAATGAAGAATAAGGCTTGCGATCAATGATGGCAATGCGAAAATATGTTGGATATTATTACGATAGTAAGTCATCAAGACAGCTGCATCACGTTGTAGACGAACAATCTCACCAAAATTATCTTTCTCAACTAATAATCCCATGCAATTTAAGTTAAATGCGTATTCTACCATCTCATCAGGTGTTTCTCGTGGTAAAGTCATATCTTGCGAATAAGGTACATTTTGTAAGAAATATTGATAACTTTCTAGTTGTTCAATAAGTTGTTCTTTGCTTAAGGCACGTTGGCGAGAAGAAAGTAACGCTGTTCCAATAAGATTCATTGCATTAACTGCTGCAGCATTATTAATGTGTATCATTACTTGGTTAGAAATACTCTCAACAGCAGGACTAAACCACGATGCATATGTACTATTTTCAAGGAATTGTGTATTTGTTTTGTCCTTCCATTCAGGAAAGTGTTGAGTTAAATAATTTGCGATGCTGATCGGTTCACCGAAGTTTACATGGGCTTTACCTAATTTACGTAATTTTTTTATGACACGAAGGACTAAGCCTGCATTTTCTTTTTCTTTTTCCGCACCACGTAATTCCTTAGCATAAGTATCTACTTCAATAACGTGTTCATAACCGATATAAACTGGGACGATAGAAATCGGCCGTGATTGATCTTGTTGTAAAGCTTGAAGTGTCATTGACATCATACCTGTTTTTGGCGTCAATAGCCGACCAGTGCGAGAGCGTCCACCTTCTATAAAATATTCTACTGAATATCCTCGATGAAAAAGTTCAGCTAAATATTCACGGAAAACAGTGGCGTAAAGACGGTTTCCTTTAAAGCTACGGCGAATAAAAAATGCTCCTCCTCGGCGAAACATAGCTCCTATGGGCCAAAAGTTAAGGTTGATTCCTGCCGCAACGTGTGGTGGAACGAGTCCTTGATGATAAAGTAAATAAGAAAGTAACAAATAGTCAACATGACTTCGATGGCAAGGAATGTATACAATTTCATGTCCTTCAAGTGCTAATTTACGAACTCGATCAGCATTTGTTACGCTAATCCCTTGATAGAGTTTATGCCACAGCCAACGTAAAAAACGATCTGCTAAACGAAGTCCTTCATAATTTACATTAGCTGCAATTTCTTCCAAGATTTTGTAAGCCTCTTGTTTTGCTTTTTCAGGGTTTATATTTTTCAAACGGACTTCATCATCGATTGCTTGGCAAATTGCAGGAGATTGCATAAGGCTGTGGAACATTGCTTGGCGATTTGGTAATCGTGGACCTGTTGCTGAAATACGTTGTTTTGAAAAGTGAATTTTAGCTACACGTGTCAATTTAGTGGCTAGTTTAGGATCATTGCCATATTCATTAATCATATAACGCAAGGAAACGGCTTGTGAAAAGCGTACAAACGTATCACGACCAAACCAAATAGCAGCAATTATTTTTTGCAGACTGTTTAACAGTCGTAATTTAGGTAAACCTGTGCTGTTTTCATGTCCAGGTGAGCGCCCCCAAAGTACTGAAGCAGGAATAAGCTGAACATTTAAATCAAGGAATTGACGATGTAAATTTAAATATTGATTAAAAATTTTTAGTGTTTCTTTTTTTGCGGTTTTACTGTAAAAGAAACGGTTTCCTTTATCTAAAAATACATACCGAGGCAATGTTTTTCCCATAATATGATTGTCTTCGGCAGGATCAGGTAAACCTACGCTTAAACAATTTTTACGCAAAATCACAAAATCAGTTTGTGATGTATAAGGAAGAATATAGACAACAGGTTGCGATAAATCTAAGGTTAATTCATCAATAGGATGTTGAGGAATAGGGTTATTTTTAACTAAGAATGAAAGTGGGAAATTAATTGCTTGTCGATAAAAATTGAGCAATAAAGACATATCTATCACCAATAATGAAAACATGAGATAGAGAATAATTTACCTTATTTTTCATTAAAAAGTTAGTTTTTTATTAGAAAGAAAGTATTGCATAACAAATAAATATGTATAAAATGACAGAAATTATTGTATAAAAAAACAGGTATGCAAAAAGTGCTTAAAAAATTAACAGAGAGACAGCAACAAGTTTACAATTTGCTAAAATATCGTATTGATACGACAGGTATGCCACCTACTCGTGCTGAAATTGCTAAAGAGCTTGGTTTTCGTTCAGTTAATGCAGCAGAAGAGCATTTAAAAGCATTAGCACGAAAAGGCGTTATTGAAATTCTTTCTGGTGTATCACGAGGTATTCGTTTAGTCTTAGAAGATGACACTACTAATGAAATAACAGAAGAAGGAATTCCGCTAATAGGGCGAGTTGCGGCAGGAGAGCCTATTCTTGCTGAAGCACATATCGATAGTACTTATCGCATCGACCCACATATGTTTACACCAGAAGCTAATTTTTTGTTGCGTGTTTATGGCGACTCAATGAAAAATATTGGTATCCTTGATGGCGACTTGCTTGCTGTGCACCACACTAAAGACGTTCGTAATGGGCAGGTAGTTGTTGCTCGAATCGAAGATGAAGTAACCGTCAAACGCCTTGTCAAGCAAGGTCACCTCATTTATTTACACGCTGAAAATGATGATTTTGAGCCCATTGTGGTGGATTTAAATCAAAATCCAACGTTTGAAATAGAAGGCATTGCCGTGGGAATCATTCGCAATAATCGCTGGATGTAATTAAAAACTTGAACATGCTGTACAATTACAAGAAAAAAGGAAATTATCTACAATAAAAAAGGAAGTTATCTCTGATAAACTTCTTGAACTTTAGTTGTAGTGAAGAAGCATTAACCTAAACAAAATGCTAAAATATTTCGTGAGTAGTTTTAGAACATTCCCTTCAATTCAATCTTTACCCTTAAAAAAAAATCTGTATAATACCGCTTCTTACAGTCGTACCTATTTTCGTTCCTTGCTTCCGCAAGACTGGCGACTGGTCTTATCGTCGGAGGCTGATTAACCCGTAAGGAGCAGTAATGCGTCACTACGAAATCGTTTTTATGGTTCATCCAGATCAAAGCGAACAAGTACCTGCGATGATTGAACGTTATACCAACTCTATTATAGAGGCTGGTGGTAAAATCCATCGCTTAGAAGACTGGGGTCGCCGTCAATTGGCTTACCCAATCAATAAATTACATAAAGCACATTATGTGCTAATGAATGTAGAAGCGCCTCAAGAAGTAATCGACGAGCTAGAAACAACATTCCGTTACAACGATGCAGTTCTTCGTAACGCAATTATGCGCACTAAGCACGCCGTAACCGAAGCGTCCCCGATGGTTAAAGCACGTGAAGAACGTAAAGCTGTAGCCGAAGTTGAAACCAACGATACCGAGGATGCTGGCGAATAATTGGATAGTTACAATCAGTTATCCTTAACGGGTAAAGTTTTAACTTTCCCCAAAAGGGTCATCTCTCCCAATGGCATAGTGCATTGCGAATTTATTTTAGAACATTGCTCAATGCGAATTGAAGCAGGATTGAAACGTCAAGTTTGGTGTAAAATTCCTGTTCAACTCAGTGGGATAGAATTAGTAACTCAATCGCAAAGCATTACGGTCGGTGTGAAATTAAACATTAATGGTTTTTTGATTTCGCAGAAATTGCCCAATCAAACAACTAAGTTAGTATTGCACGCCGAGCATATCGAATTTATAGATTAGGAGAATCGCCATATGGCACGTTATTTCCGTCGTCGTAAGTTCTGCCGTTTTTCAGCGGAAAATGTTACAGAAATCGATTACAAAGATATCGCGACATTAAAGAACTACATTTCTGAGAGCGGCAAAATTGTCCCAAGCCGTATTACTGGTACTCGTGCGAAGTATCAACGCCAATTAGCACGTGCAATCAAACGTGCACGTTTTTTAGCGTTACTTCCGTACACTGATAACCATCAATAGTGAAGGAGTACCACAAATGCAAGTTATTTTATTAGAAAAACTCGCTCACCTTGGTAACATTGGTGAACAAGTAAATGTAAAAGCAGGTTTTGCTCGTAATTACTTAATTCCGCAAGGAAAAGCGGTGATGGCAACAGCAGCTAATATCGAATATTTTGAATCTCGCCGTGCTGAACTTGAAATGAAAGCAGCAGAAGTACTTGCAGTTGCTCAAGCTCGTGCAGCTAAATTAGTTGAACTAGCGAAAGTAACTATTGCTTCTAAAGCTGGTGACGAAGGTCGTTTATTTGGTTCAATCACAACACGTGATGTTGCTGAAGCAGTGACTGCTGCTGGTATTGAAATTGCGAAAAGTGAAGTGCGTTTATCCACAGGTCCTTTACGTAACCTTGGTGAACATGAAGTTCGTTTCCAATTCCACCCAGAAGTATTCGCAAACTTAATTGTCAACGTTATTCCAGAATAACGTAATCAAAGCTAATGTGAGAAACCTAGCCCCAAAGCCTTGTGCAGGGCTAGGTTTTTTTATGCGTATTTAATCTTTTTTCGCATCAAATCTTGATGCATGACTTGAATTCAGAGAGAACATTATGCAAAAACCCGAACTCCTTTCTCCAGCGGGATCGTTAAAAAACATGCGTTATGCTTTTGCTTATGGTGCAGATGCTGTCTATGCAGGGCAACCACGTTATAGCTTACGAGTACGTAACAATGAATTTAATCACACTAATTTGAAAATTGGTATTGATGAAGCTCATGCTCTAGGCAAAAAATTTTATGTAGTTGTCAACATTGCTCCACATAATTCTAAACTCAAAACTTTTATCCAAGATCTTGCTCCTGTAGTTGCGATGAAGCCAGACGCATTGATTATGTCGGATGCTGGTTTGATTATGCTTGTTCGCGAACATTTTCCTGAAATTCCTATTCATTTATCCGTGCAAGCTAATGCTGTCAATTGGGCAACAGTCAAATTTTGGCAACAAATGGGATTGACTCGCGTGATTTTATCGCGTGAATTATCATTGCAAGAAATTGCTGAAATTCGTGAGAAAGTACCTGAAATTGAGTTAGAAGTTTTCGTCCACGGTGCCTTATGTATGGCATATTCTGGGCGTTGCCTACTTTCAGGTTATATCAATAAACGTGATCCTAATCAAGGCACTTGTACTAACGCTTGCCGCTGGGGATATAACGTTAACGAAGGGCAAGAAGACAACATCGGCAATATTGTCTCTTCTATTCCAGTGAAAAACATCTCACCAACATTAGGTGAGGGTAATACAACCGATAAAGTTTTTCTATTGACTGAAAGCCAACGTCCTGACGAACAAATGCCAGCCTTTGAAGATGAACACGGTACTTACATTATGAATTCCAAAGACCTCCGTGCAGTGCAACATGTCGCTGAATTAACTCAACTCGGCGTGCACTCCCTTAAAATAGAAGGTCGTACTAAATCCTTCTATTATTGTGCAAGAACAGCCCAAGTCTATCGCAAAGCTATTGATGATGCTATCGAAGGTAAACCTTTTGATGAAAATCTTATGCAAATTCTAGAGAGTCTTGCTCATCGTGGCTACACTGAAGGCTTCCTTCGTCGCCATACTCACGATGAATACCAGAATTATGATTACGGATATTCCATTTCTGAACGTCAGCAATTTGTTGGCGAATTTACAGGCGTGAGAAATGCAAACGGTATGGCAGAAGTTGCTGTCAAAAACAAATTTTTGCTTGGTGACAGTGTCGAAATAATGACGCCAAACGGCAACATCAACATGAAAATTGAAAAAATGTTAAATCGTAAGGAAGAAGTTATCGACACCGCGAAAGGTGACGGACATTTTGTCTTTCTTGCAGTCCCTTCAGAAGTAAAACTTGAATTTGCTTTGTTAATGCGTAATCTCGCAAACGGTATAAACACCCGTAATCCGCATAATTAAAGAATGTTTATCAAAAGATATGGTTGCCTGTAGTACGAGTATCACTAAAAGTATTAATCAATTTGATTATTTCTGATATCCCTGTTTTCAAAATATTAAATGACATCTGTAGAAAAGCATAACGCATTGTATTTTTTAATAATTTGTATATGAATTGTTTAAATTGTAGAAATTATGTGTTTTATTTTTTTTTTTGATAAAAAATTGTTGCAATTGTAAAATTTTTGTTTATAATACGCCGCATACCCTAAAAGTATGACTCCAAACTTTTGCCCCATTTCCTCAATGGGGCTTTTTTTTATCTTCGTTATTGAGGTTCGTGTCAAATATCACTAGACTGACGCTTTGTTTTTTTATTTCTTATATGTGAAAAATTATGCGAGTTTCTGATTTTAATTTTGATTTACCCGATGAATTAATTGCCCGTTTCCCTGTGGCTGATCGTAAATCTTGTCGCTTGCTCATGCTTGATGGTGCAACAGGTATTATTCAACATCGTACATTTGTAGATATTTTGGAATTGGTTGATACGGGCGATTTATTAGTTTTTAATAACACTCGTGTGATCCCTGCTCGTTTATTTGGGCGTAAAGCTAGTGGTGGCAAAATAGAAGTATTAATTGAACGCGTGTTAGACGACACTCGTTGTTTGGCTCACGTCCGAGCCTCTAAGGCACCAAAAGCAGGAACAGTTTTGTATTTGGGTGAAGATAAACTTGGCATAGAGAAAGCTTTTGCTATGGAAATGGTGGCACGGCACAGCAGTTTATTTGAACTGAAATTACACGATCATTCAGTTACTTTGTTTGAACGTCTTGAGCAAGCGGGGCATATGCCTCTTCCACCTTACATCGATCGCCCTGATGAAGAAGCCGATCAAGAGCGCTATCAAACCGTATATAGTCAAGTACTCGGTGCTGTAGCTGCACCGACCGCAGGATTGCATTTTGACGAAGAGCTTTTAACACAACTCAGACAAAAAGGTGTGCAGATAGCATTTGTTACGCTGCACGTTGGAGCAGGCACTTTTCAACCCGTACGAGTTGATAAAATTGAAGATCACCATATGCACAGTGAATATGCTGAAGTTTCACAAGAAGTAGTCGATGCTATTTTAGCGACTAAAGCAGCGGGCAAACATGTGATCGCCGTTGGTACAACTTCAGTGCGTTCGCTAGAAAGTGCTGCTTTGCAAGCCGAACCTCAAGGTAAGCTTATTGAGCCTTTTTTCCGTGATACTAATATTTTCCTTTATCCAGGGAAAAAATTCCGTATAGTTGACGCTATGATCACTAATTTCCATCTCCCAGAAAGTACTCTGATCATGCTAGTTTCTGCATTTGCAGGCTGCAAAGAAATTAAAGACGCATACTACCAAGCGATCGCAGAGAAATATCGCTTTTTTAGCTACGGTGATGCGATGTTTATCCGCAAAAATCCGAATTTATAATCTTTTCACGCCCTTAAAATCAGAAAAATTTTCCGATTTTTGCCCTGTGAATGGGGTTAGTAGGGCATTCTCCCTCGAACTGTTTATTCAAGGAAAAACAATGAAATTTCAACTTCATAAAACTCAAGGTAACGCTCGTCGTGGCACTTTAACTTTTGATCGTCCACAGGGGCAATGTATTGTTCAGACGCCTGCATTTATGCCTGTTGGTACTTACGGCACGGTGAAAGGGATGACTCCCGAAGAAGTCGAGGCGACAGGTGCGGAAATTTGTCTCGGCAACACTTTCCATCTTTGGTTACGCCCAGGGCAAGAAATTATACGTAAACATGGTGATTTGCACGATTTTATGCAATGGCATCGCCCAATTTTGACCGATAGTGGCGGTTTCCAAGTCTTTAGCCTCGGGAAATTGCGGAAAATCACTGAGGAAGGCGTTCATTTTCAAAATCCTATCAACGGCGAACGCATTTTTTTGTCGCCTGAAAAATCGATGGAAATTCAATATGATCTCGGCTCAGACATTGTGATGATTTTCGACGAATGTGCCCCTTATCCTGCGACTTTTGACTACACTAAAAATTCAATGGAAATGTCATTGCGTTGGGCAAAACGTAGCCGTCAGCGCTTTGACGAATTAAAAAATAAAAATGCACTATTCGGTATCGTGCAAGGTGGTGTGTTCGAGACATTACGCCAAGTTTCAATTGATGAGTTAAAAGCAATCGGTTTTGATGGCTATGCTATAGGTGGGCTAGCAGTTGGCGAGCCAAAAGAAAAAATGCATCGCATTTTAGAATTTACTTGCCCACAACTTCCTATTGATAAACCTCGCTATCTAATGGGCGTTGGTAAACCAGAAGATTTAATCGAAGGCGTACGACGTGGTATTGATATGTTTGACTGCGTGATGCCAACTCGCAATGCTCGTAATGGACATTTATTTGTCACTGGTGGTGTTGTTAAAATTCGCAATGCCAAATATCGTGATGATATTCGTCCTCTTGATTCAGAATGTGATTGCTACACTTGTCGTCACTATACTCGAGCTTATCTTTATCATCTTGATAAATGTAATGAAATTCTCGGAGCAAGGTTGAATACTATTCATAATCTCCGTTACTATCAACGTTTGATGGCAAAAATTCGCCAAGCGATAGATGATGGTATGTTTGACGAGTTCGTCCAAGCTTTCTACCAAGCTCGGGGAGGAGATGTTCCACCAATGCAACTAAGTATTGCTCAATGATCCTTTATGCTCACAAAATCAAGAAAATTTTTTCGATTTTGTGAGCGTTGAATAAGCAAAAATTTCATTACATTTTTATAGAATTTCAACTTTTGTTTCAAAATAATAAGAAACGGCATGTAAAATTTGCTGTTTGTTTCTCTCCTTTGACATGGCGGAAATCGAAAAAAATTCCGATGTTGCTAGTGAAAATTTTTAATAAAATTAAAAAGTTAATTCAAAACTAAAACTAGTAATTTTTCTAAGTCAACGAGTTTATGCTGATAAGATGATGATAGTGAATAGCTTTTATTAAATATCGAAAAATGAATTACGTAAGATTTTGAAATATTTTTTATTCGAACAAGAAAATAATTGCTAGACAAATTTAGTTTTAAAAAGTGAGAGATTACACCTATTGAATTAATTGGATTAATTACTAAGATTTTATGATTAAATAACACCTTGAAATTATTAATTTTTATTTAATCAACTAATTGGTTTAACCTGTTAAACTTTTTATGAAGGATCTTTTATGAAAAAAATTATGTTAGGTGTCGGAGTTATTGGTGCTCTGGCTTATTTAGGAACAGTTGGTTATATCCATAACTTTGATCAAAATCAGACTCAAAAATTACTAGCAACATCTAAATTTTCTGAACGTGATCGTGTTGCAGTCACTCAACTTTTTGCGAATGGTTGTCAAAATTGTCATAGCAAAGGTGGAGAATTGCCATTTTATGCACAATTGCCAATAGTAGGAAGTATGGTGGATAAAGATATTGAGCTTGGTAATAAATTTTTTGATTTTCAACAATTTTTAGAAGGGTTGAATGATCCAATTAAGCTTTCAGAAGCAGAGTTAGCGAAGTTGGAAGCCGTGATTAAAGATGGCAGTATGCCTCCAGCACGTTATAAATTTATCCATTGGCAAAGTGGTATTGATGCTACACAGCAAGCTCAGCTTTTAGAATGGATTAGCGAATTACGTAAGCAGTTTTTACCTAAACATGTTGAAACTGATCCGAAGAATTCAATTCAACCAATCCCTGATGAAATTGAAGTAAATATTGAGAAAGTCGCTCTAGGTAATATTTTATATCACGATGTACGTCTTTCAGGTGATAATACGATTTCTTGCCACAGTTGCCACCAACTTAATCGCGGTGGTGTTGATGGCTTGAAAACGTCTACAGGAATTGGTGGGCAAAAAGGTGGTATTAATGCTCCAACAGTATTTAATGCCGTTTTTAATAAAACACAATTTTGGGATGGTCGTGCTAAGGATTTAACTGAACAAGCAGGTGGTCCACCGCTTAATCCAATCGAGATGGGATCTAAAAACTGGGATGAAGTTATTGCTAAATTGAATCAAGATGAAACGTTCAAGCAACAATTTTTAGCAGTTTATCCTGCAATTACCGCTGAAAATATTACTGATGCGATTGCTGAATTTGAGAAAACTTTAATTACACCAAACAGTCCGTTTGATCGCTATTTGAAAGGCGATAAATCAGCATTGAGTGAGCAAGCACAACGTGGTTATAAACTTTTTACAGAATATAGATGTAATACTTGCCACGTTGGTACAGCAATGGGAGGGCAATCTTATGAGCGTTTTGGCTTGTATGATGATTATTTTGCTCATCGTCAGACTCTCGAAACGGATGCTGATAAAGGACGAATGGCTCAAACGAAAGATCCAAAAGATCTGCACAAATTCAAGGTGCCAACTTTACGTAATGTTGCGTTAACAGCACCTTATTTCCATGATGCTAGCACAGCAGATTTAAGTGAAGCCATTAAAATTATGGCTCGTTATCAATCAGGTAAAGATTTAACTCCACAACAACTTGCTGATTTGAAAGCATTTCTAGAATCCTTAACTGGAGAATACCAAGGTAAACCTTTGACTTTAGATAAGGCTGAAGCAATGGAATAAATTAATTGTTCTAGCTTGAAATAACTACGCCTCGAAATTATTCATAAAATATAGTTGTGTGAGGCGTATTCTTTAATTTTTGGTCCGTCATTTCTATTGCCTCGTTATCTTACTTTTAAGCTTTCGTCTTATGAGTAAGAAGAAAGCGGTTAATAGCAAGAACAATAGCAATGAATGAAGATATGAGAAAAATAAAATCCCCATCATCAGATGGGGATTTTTACTAGATTTTTGATTAGTGATGGTTATAAACTAATGCTACTAAATCCAATACTTTGTGAGAGTATCCGACTTCGTTATCATACCAAGATACGAGTTTAACGAAAGTTGGAGTAAGTTGGATTCCCGCTTTAGCATCAAAAACAGAAGTCATTGAACAACCATTGAAGTCAGTAGATACAACTGCATCTTCTGTGTAACCAAGTACACCTTTCATTTCATTTTCGCTAGCACGTTTAATTTCAGCACAGATTTCTTCGTAAGTTGCAGGTTTTGCAAGATTTACAGTTAAATCAACAACTGAAACATTAGGAGTTGGCACACGGAAAGCCATACCTGTGAGTTTGCCATTAAGTGCAGGGATGACTTTACCTACAGCTTTAGCAGCACCTGTTGAAGAAGGGATGATGTTTTGAGAAGCTCCACGTCCACCACGCCAATCCTTGGAAGATGGAGCATCAACAGTTTTTTGGGTGGCAGTAGTTGCGTGAACAGTAGTCATCAAACCATCGACGATACCGAATTTATCGTTAACAACTTTTGCTAATGGTGCTAAACAGTTAGTAGTACAAGAGGCGTTAGAAACGATGTCCTGCCCTGCATATTCGTTAAAGTTGACGCCGTTAACGAACATCGGTGTAGCATCTTTGGAAGGTCCTGTCATGACTACTTTTTTGGCTCCTGCTTGAATGTGTTTACGAGCAGTTTCGTCAGTTAAGAATAAACCTGTAGCTTCAACGACTACGTCAACACCAGCATCGTTCCATCTGAGGTTGGCAGGATCACGTTCAGAAGTAACGCGAATAGTTTTACCATTGACGACTAAATTGCCGTCTTTTACAGCGACTTCACCTTCAAAACGACCATGAGTTGAGTCATATTTCAACATGTATGCCATATACTCGGCGTCAATTAGATCATTAATTGCTACCACTTCAATGTCATTACGTTTTTGGGCTGCACGAAATACGATGCGACCAATACGACCAAAGCCATTAATACCAATTTTAATTGCCATAAGATTTTTCCTCTAGCGTTAAGTTAATAAAAATCTTTTGAAGAGAATTACTCTTAGAAATTAGACTAAAGTATAACATGCTTTTTTAAGAAAATTTGTAATAAGTTTTGTTATTTTACTGAAATTTTTCTGATTTAACGGCATAATGTAGAGATTTTTATCGGAGTAATATTATGATAACACGAGGCAATCTGTATATTATTTCTGCTCCAAGTGGAGCGGGGAAGTCCTCTTTAATTAATGCATTGCTAAAAGAAAAAGATATGCATTCAATAGTAGTTTCTATCTCGCATACAACGCGAAATCCACGTCCAAGTGAAATTGATGGAATACATTATCACTTTATAAATGTAAAAGAGTTTGAAGCTTTAATTGAAGAGAATGCATTTTTAGAGTACGCCAAAGTTTTCGGTGGAAATTATTATGGTACATCATTAGCTGCTATTGAAGAAAATTTAGCGAAAGGCATTGATGTTCTTTTAGATATTGATTGGCAAGGTGCTCGTCAAATTCGCAGAAAAGTAGAAACAGTAAGCAGTATTTTTATTTTACCTCCATCCTTATCAGAATTAGAAAAACGTTTAAAAGAACGTGGTCAAGATAGTGAAGAAGTTATAACGGAACGCATGAAAAAAGCAATTAGTGAAATTTCTCATTATGATGAATATGACTATGTTGTCATCAATGCAGATTTTGATGTGGCATTAGAGAATTTGAAGAGTATTTTAAAGGCAGAACGCTTGCGCTGTCGTTATCAGCAAAAACAAAACGCATTGTTGCTCGATCAATTACTAGCAAAAAAATAGATTTTCTTGTAGAATTTTCGCCTTTGTTTTTGAATTACATTAACTCTCCATAGTGAGAATATCATCTTAATTAAGCGGAGTAGAATTATGGCTCGTGTAACTGTACAAGATGCAGTAGACCAAATTGGTAATCGTTTTGATTTAATTTTAACGGCGGCGCGTCGTGCGAGGCAATTACAATTGCACCAACGTGAAGCGTTGTTACCTGAAGATAATGATAAGCCAACTGTCATTGCATTACGAGAAATTGAACAGGGTTTAATCAATGATATGATTATGAACCAACAAGAACAATCAATTATGTTGGAAAAAGAAAAAGCAGAAATTGAAGTCCTTTCTCTATTTACTGCAGAGTAATAAGATCAGTGGAACAGAAAGCGTAGGTATTGCCACGTTTTCTGTTTTACCTTAAATTTAATCTTCAGTCATCTTTGCAACGTTAAATAGATGAATCGAACTAAGGTAGGTAAAATAAATGAAATTGTTTGACTCTTTAAAGCAGATTATTCAGACTTATTTACCTGAAGAACAGATTCGCACTATTGAGCGTGCTTTTATTTTGGCACGTGATGCCCACCAAGGACAACACCGTTCTAGTGGTGAACCTTATATTACTCACCCTGTGGCGGTTGCTTGTATTATCGCTGAAATGAAATTAGATTATGAAGCGATTATGGCAGCACTTCTGCATGATGTTATTGAAGATACGCCTTATACAGAAACACAACTTACTGAAGAATTTGGTAAAAGTGTCGCTGAAATTGTTGAAGGAGTATCCAAACTCGATAAGCTTAAATTTCGGACTCGTCAAGAGGCACAAGTTGCTAATTTCCAAAAAATGATCTTGGCGATGACAGAAGATATTCGCGTAGTTTTAATCAAACTTGCGGATCGTACGCATAATATGCGGACACTTGGCGTATTGCGTCCTGATAAACGTCGGCGTATTGCGAAAGAAACAATGGAAATCTATGCTCCTCTCGCTCATCGCCTAGGTATTGAACATATAAAAAATGAGCTTGAAGATTTAAGCTTTAAAGCAATGTATCCTTACCGTTATGAAGTTCTTATCAAAGCAATGAATACGGCACGAAATAACCATAAAGACTTGATAGGGAAAATCTCACAAGAAATCTATGAACATTTGCGAGCTGCAAATATTTCTGCTCAAGTTACGGGTAGAGAACGTCCCCTTTATACTGTCTACCAAAAACTTCGCCAAAAAGAACAAGAATTTCATTCAATTATGGATCTGTATGCTTTCGATGTAATTGTTGGAAATCACGATCAATGTTACATCGCATTAGGTAGATTGCATGCCCTTTATAAGCCCCGTCCACAAATGGTCAAAGATTATATTGCTGTCCCAAAAGCGAACGGTTATCAATCTTTGCAGACTCAAATGATAGGACCTAAAGGAGTACCTGTTGAAGTGCATATTGCGACAGAAGAAATGCAACAAATGGCAGAAATGGGGGTAACAGCAAAGTGGAGTCATAAAGAAAGAGGAAAAAATGATAGCACGGCACCACAGATTAGAGCACAACGTTGGCTAGAAAGTTTGATTGAATTACAACAAAGTGTAGGTAATTCATTTGAATTTATTGAAAGCGTGAAATCTGAATTTTTTCCGAAAGAAATTTATGTTTTTACTCCGAAAGGACGTATTATTGAATTACCAAAAGGGGCGACACCTATTGATTTTGCTTATGCTGTGCATTCTGATGTAGGAAGTGGGTGTGTCGGAGCTAAAGTTGATCGCAAGCCTTATCCTCTTTCGCAGCCGTTAGTTTCTGGACAAACGATTGAAATTATTACTGCAGAAGGGACTCAGCCAAGTTCGAATTGGCTTAATTTTGTAGTCACTGCAAAAGCAAGAACAAAAATTAGACAGAGTTTAAAAAATTTAGAAGCAGATACTGCGTTGCTTTTAGGTAAAAATCAGTTAGTCAATGTACTGCAGCCAGTAAAATTGACAGATATTTCTGAAAAAAATCTTCAACAAGTCCTTGAAATTTATGGGCTTAAAACGTTTGATGACCTTTGTATTCAGATTGGTTTGGGAAATTTAATGAGTGCAGTAGTAGCGTACCGACTACTTGATGAGTCAGTAGAAATTGATACGGATGGTGATCCATTTAATAATGATAGACCTTTAAAAATTAAAGGTAGCGAAAATTTGTTAACAAATTTTGCTCAATGTTGCCATCCTATCCCTGGAGATCCTATTGTGGCATATGTTACACCAGGCAAAGGGCTTGTTGTTCATCATGCACGTTGTGCTAATGTCCGTCATAAAAAATCTATGTACTATATAGCAGTGGAATGGGAAAATGCAGATACTAAAACACCTTTTGAAGCTGAACTGCGCATAAAAATGTTAAATTGTGCAGAAACTTTGTCAAATCTTATGTCAGCTTTAGCTGTTTTAGAAAGTAATATTCGTAGTATTTGGACAGAAGAACAAAATGGGCAACTTTATGATATTGTCATTTTGCTCAATGCAAGAAATACCCACCATTTAGCAACTATTATAGAAAGTATTAAGACTTTACCAGGATTTGTGCATATTGATCGGAATATTAATGCTTAATGACTGATGTTTTTTTAGATCAAATTCCACTCTCTGTTTTAAAAGGAGTTGGAAAAGTACAGACAGAAAAGTTGAATAAACTTGGTATTTTGAATCTTCAAGATCTGTTATTACACCTTCCAAGTCGTTATGAAGATCGTACTAAAATTACTCCAATAGCAAAAGTGAGTGTAGAAAGTTACACTACTGTTGAAGGATTTGTACAGCTTTGTGAAATTCAGCCTGGGCGTCGTCCAATGTTGATTGTCACTTTATCAGATAGTACTAGTAAAATACAGCTACGATTTTTCAATTTTAACGCCAGAATGAAAAATAGTTTTCAAACAGGTATCAAAGTAAGGGCGTTTGGTGAAATAAAACGTGGACGTTTTATGGTAGAAATGATGCATCCTGAATACCAAATTATCTTATCTAATCAATCTATCCAACATACCAAGTCACTCACACCAATTTATCCAACTACTGAAGGGATGACACAAATAAGTTGGCGTAAATTAATAGCACAAGCACTTGAAGCATTAGTTCACTACCAAATTGATGAGATCTTACCTGTAGCTTTTAATCCTTATCCTTTTAAATTAAAAGAAGCATTACACTTCTTACATTGTCCGCCTGCGGACACACCACTAAATTTATTAGAAATGGGAACACATCCTGCACAACAGCGATTAATTTTTGAAGAGTTGTTAGCACATAATTTAGCAATGCAAAGTTTGCGAAAACAAAATAAACAATACTCAGCAATTCCTTTGAATGCACAAGATCAATTAATCAAACAATTTTTAATTTATTTACCTTTTGCTCCGACGACAGCTCAAAAAAAAGTTTGTTACGATATTTTAAACGATTTACAACAACCTTTTCCAATGATGCGATTAGTACAAGGTGATGTAGGTTCAGGAAAAACACTTGTTGCTGCAATTTCTGCTCTCTTAGCAATTGGAAATGGCAAACAAGTAGCATTGATGGCACCGACTGAAATTCTCGCTGAACAACATTTACAAAATTTCAAAAAATGGTTCGAGCCACTGAATATTGAAACTGTATGGTTAACAAGTAAAGTCAAAGGGAAAGAACGCTCACAGATTCTTGAAAAAATTCTCACGGGACAAGCCAAAATGATTGTGGGTACGCATGCTTTATTTCAAGAAGGCGTATGTTTTGCGGATCTTGCCTTAGTTATTATTGATGAACAACATCGTTTTGGTGTGGCTCAACGTTTACAGCTTCGTGAAAAAGGTAAACAAAATGCATATTATCCTCATCAATTAATCATGACTGCAACACCAATTCCACGAACACTAGCAATGACAATGTATGCAGATTTAGATACTTCAATTATTGATGAACTTCCTCCAGGACGTACTCCAATTCAAACTATTGTTATTTCCGAAGCACGCCGTGCAGAACTGATAGCTCGAGTCAATTATGCTTGCACAGAAGAAAAACGCCAAGCTTATTGGGTATGCACGTTAATTGATGAAAGCGAAGTGCTAGAAGCACAAGCAGCGACAGCGATTTATAAAGACTTACAAAAAACATTGCCTCATTTACGCATCGGATTAGTACATGGGCGAATGAAGCCTATTGAAAAACAAACTATTATGCAAAGTTTTAAAACTGCTGAACTTGATTTATTAGTTGCCACGACTGTTATTGAAGTTGGCGTAGATGTACCGAATGCAAGTTTAATGATTATCGAAAATGCTGAGCGTCTTGGTCTCTCACAGTTACATCAATTACGAGGGAGAGTGGGACGAGGCTCAGCTGCTTCTTTTTGTGTGTTGATGTATAATCCTCCGTTGAGTAAAGTCTCACGTCAACGGCTTGATGTGATGCGTCAAACTCAAGATGGTTTTGTAATTGCCGAAAAAGATCTGGAAATCCGTGGTGCAGGTGAAGTGCTTGGCACAAAGCAAACAGGGAATATTGCATTTAAAGTCGCTGATCTTGTGCGCGATCGCACAATGATTCCACAAGTACAACAAGTTGCAAAGACAATCTTACAAACAACGCCTCAAATTTCGGAAAAAATTATCGCACGTTGGTTAAACACAAAAGATATTTATTCACAAGCATAATAGTGTTTTAACGTTAAACTTTTTCTGATAAATAAATAAAACACAAGTATAATTTTACATTTATTATTCTATTTTCAAGGAAGGATATTTTGAAACCGCGGATCTTATTTTTTGACTCAGGATTAGGGGGATTAAGTATTTATATGCACACTTCACCGCTTATTCCTCAAGCAGAATTTATCTATTGTTTAGATAATGCCGCTTTTCCTTATTCTGAAAAACCGGCTCAAGTTATTAATGAGCGTTGCCGAATGATTTGCCAGCAAATTCATACACAATATCCACTAGATTTAATCATTATTGCCTGCAACACTGCTAGCACAGTCGTATTACCAAGCTTGCGTAGTGTATTTTCTTGCCCTATTGTTGGTACTGTGCCTGCGATTAAACCTGCTGTAGCACTCTCAACAAGCAAACATTTAGCTTTATTGGCAACAAAAGGTACTGTTTCACGTCCTTATGTTGATGAATTGATTCAAAAATTTGCACAAGATTGTAAATTTGAAAAATTTGGCTCGACTTTGCTAGTAGAAATGGCAGAAGATAAATTGCAAGGAAAGCCTGTAGATATGTTGGCATTGCGAAAACATCTTGCACCGCTTCAGCAAATTCCAGATCTGGATACTTTAGTACAGGGTTGTACGCATTTCCCATTTTTAGAAGATGAATTTCGTCAGTTACTACCACAAGTAAAAAATTTTGTAAATTCAAGTGAAGCCATCACAAATCGTGTACTTTTTTTGCTAAACCAAAAAGGGGGTCATCCTCATAATGAATATTCGCCTCCTCAACGAAAACTTTTTGCTACAGCTTGTTTATCTCAAGCAAAAGTAGAGATATTCGCTAATTTAGGCTTTAGCAAAGCAAAAATTTTGTTACTTTAAATCTTTTTTGATTAAAAACATTTTTTATTTATAATCTCTAGTACAGATTTCTGATCTGAATGACATCAAGTTGAGCACCATAGGAAATAGGAGAAAATATGGAAGTAGTAATTATTTTTCTAATTGTTTTAATCGTTGTACTTTTAGCCGCAGGTGTCAAGACTGTGCCTCAAGGTTATCAGTGGACAGTAGAACGTTTCGGACGCTATACTCGCACTTTGCATCCAGGTTTAAATTTAATCACACCTTTCATGGATCGTATTGGTCGTAAAGTGAATATGATGGAGCAAGTACTAGATATCCCTCCTCAAGAAGTTATCAGTCGTGATAATGCTAATGTGACAATTGACGCTGTTTGTTTTATTCAAGTGATTGATGCAGTCAAAGCAGCATATGAAGTCAGTGATTTACTCTCAGCAATTCGTAACCTTACGCTTACTAATATCCGTACTGTACTTGGTTCCATGGAACTTGATGAAATGCTCTCTCAACGTGATACGATCAATAATCGCCTTTTAACTGTTGTAGATTTAGCAACTAATGTATGGGGAATTAAAGTGACACGGATTGAGATCCGTGATGTTCGTCCACCAAAAGATCTAACTGCCGCAATGAATGCTCAAATGAAAGCAGAACGGAATAAACGTGCAGAAATTTTAGAAGCTGAAGGCGTTAAACAGGCTCAAATTTTGCGTGCGGAAGGACAAAAACAAGCTGAAATTTTGAAAGCAGAAGGAGAAAAACAAACTGCTATTTTACAAGCGGAAGCAAGAGAACGTGCCGCCGAAGCTGAGGCTAAAGCAACTGCAATGGTTTCTGAAGCTATTAGCAAAGGAGATGTTCACGCTATTCAATATTTCATTGCACAAGGTTACACAGAAGCGTTGAAAACTTTTGGTGCCTCTGAAAATAGCAAAGTCATCATGATGCCTCTTGAAACTACAGGTTTGATAGGGTCAATTAATGGTATTGCTGAACTTTTGAATAAGAAAGAAAAATGACCACAGAAACTATAATCTGGTTAAGTGTAGGCTTAGTCTGTCTGAGTATTGAAATATTGGCTGGAATGGCAGGTTATTTATTATGGCTCGGTATTTCAGCTTTAGTTGTTGGGGGCATCAATCAGATCGTCAACTTTGATTGGTTAGGGCAAAGCTTATTGTTTGTAAGTTGTGCGTTGAGCTCTACGTGGTTCTGGTGGCGTTTCCAACACCAAAAAGATCGCCATAGTGATAGGAATAGTATAAGACCAAACCAGTTGAACAATCAATTAATTGGGCAAGTTGGTATTTTAAATACTGCTATCAGTGCTAACAAAGGTCGTATCAGTCTCAATGACAGCTCGTGGCTTGCTAGTGCAAAAGAAGATCTTCCCGCAGGCACTAAAGTGAAAGTGATCGCTATAAAAGGCACTGAACTTGTTGTGCAGAAAATAGAAGATTAAAGTTTACAAAATCTGAAATTACGCCTCTAAAATTGGATTATTTTTACCAATAATGTGGCGTAATTCTTATCAACACTTCTCTAATACTTTCAATAACACGGTCAAGTTTGAATACAACGAATAATGTATACTAAATACAACTCACAAAAATTTGGATTTTTTGATAAAAGCTAAAAATCGCTAAGTCTAGATAAAAAAGGGCATAAAGCCCTTTTAGTAAAGAGATTAGAACATAACTTGTCCACCTGTAATGTTGATTGATTGTCCTGTACAATAACTAGCTTTTTCGCTAGCGTAAAAGAGCAATACATTTAGTACGTCTTGATATTCACAACCTCGTTTGAGTGGTACTTTATCAATATAAACTTGCTCAACTTTAGAGACGGGAATAGATAATTTTTGAGCATATTGTGGAATAAGTGATTGAAACATTGGCGATTTAAGTAAATTGCCAAGCATTAAGCTGTTTACAGTGATACCATGCTCAGCTAAGTCCAAAGCCAGCGATTGAGTTAAACCTACACCGCCAAATTTAGCAGCACTGTAGCCAGTATTGTGTTTTGAGCCTACTTTGCCAGATTTGGAATTAATCTGAATAATGCGACCTGCTTTTTTAGCGTTGATCATCATTTGGCTAAAGGTTTTCGCACAAATAAAGTATCCTACTAGATTGACATTGACAGATAACATAAAGTCTGACAAAGGGAATTCAGTAATCGGGTGAGCCTTCGCAATACCAGCACTGTAAACCATTAAGTCTACGGCACCAAAAGTTTGATTAATTTCAGTTGCTAATCGAACAACACTTTCTTCTTTGCTAGCATCTACAAAAAAAGCCTGTGCTTTTTTGCCTTGTCGTTGAATTTCGTCTGCAATTTGCTCGGCATTCTTTAGATTTAGATCTGCAACTGCTACTACATAGCCATTTTCAGCAAGACCTTTGCATAAAAATGCTCCTAAAGTTTGCCCACCACCGATAACAACAGCAATTTTTTGATTATCCATATTTTTTCCTTAAGAATTGCGATGAATGCTGAGTAATGTATTAATAGCAACTTGATCAGGCACTTTACCTCGTAAATGAATATTACCAGGTAAGCTAGCCTTAAGACTGCCGTCAAAATGCAAAGTAATATGGCCAAGTTCTTTTAAGTTTTGATTTGCGACTTCACCAATCGCCGTAATAGGGTACTGTTCATCACTTAAATGCAATATATCGCCCACTTTTAGCAAAGTTTTAAGTGTGTTGGGTAAATGTGAAAAACAATAAACTTCAAGTTCTGTATTCAAATTTTGCTTAAATAGAATCATCGTACCAATCTGCAGGGCATTATTTGCTTCAGAACCGATTTTAGTAATTTGTGTGCGATAAATTTCCATTATTTCTCCTTAATAAATGAATGCCGAAACAAACCAAGCAAGAAGAACAGTAGGAGCACCTGTTAAAAAACGTCCTAAAAGTACAGAAGGTACACCAACTCGAATGGTATTTTGTTTAGCTTCTGCTAAAGAAAGTCCCACAGGAATAAAATCAGCCGCGGCTTGGGAATTGATTGCAAAAAGAGCAGGCAAAGCTAATTGTGGAGGAATATTACCTAAACCAATTTGAACACCTACTAGCGTCCCTATAACTTGAGCAATAACAGCACCTGGTCCTAAGAAAGGTGAAAGTAAAGGGAAAGAACAAATTAAAGCAAGAGTAATTAAGCCAAGCGGATTACTGGCGAGTGGAGTTAAACCATGAGCTATCCAATCACCTAACCCAGAAGCAATGACAATACCAATTAAAGCAGAAACAAAGGCCATGAAAGGTAAAATAGTATTTAAAACAGTATTAATAGTATCTCGTCCTGCTTGGAAAAAGACAGCAATTACTGCTCCCATTCCCATACCAACTTTTGCTAGCAGTCCATCACTTTGTTCAGTAATTTTTTTTGAGCTGTCATATTCTTTATTCAAAGTTGTCTGAGTTGCTGTAATAGGCTCTATTTCTTGTTTGACCAAGCAAATATTGGCTACAGTGACTGCAGACACGTAAATATCTTCACGGATAAAGTTAGCTAAAGGACCTGCTTTACCCGTTGCATGAATATTAATAGTTGGAATATTACGTTTAGGATAAAGACCACAACGAAGCGTGCCACCGCAATCTACAATTGCAACACCGATTTCCTCGTCTGCAGGTTCACCAACTTTGAAACCGTCAACAGCTTCCCAACCTGTCAAAGCTACGAGATGATCAACAATTTTAGGGCGAGTGCCACCAGTCATATAAAGAATTTTCTTACTCTCAACAACAGGTAATAATAGAGGACCACCCCAACCCCCATTCCCTTTTTTAATTTGAATAAATGTTTGCATAGTCACGCCCCTATAAATGCGTTTTTCTATCAAGGGTTACACCCATACGTTTTTCAAACAGATAGGTCGTGAAATCAGTAATCCAGCCTCTAAAGAAATTGCTGACCATCCCCACTAGCAAATAGCTTACAGCAAGGGGAGCAAGAGGAAGCCCAAGTTTAGTTATGCCAGCTGCAATACCAAGATAAACAAACAATTCACCAGGGTTAATGTGAGGAAACATACCGTTCATTGAATGACAAGAATAAGTTGCAGAAGCATAGTAACTTGGCTTATAAACTTCAGGTAAAAATCGACCAAGACTTAAAGTCATTGGATTACAAAAAACAAAAGTGCCCAAAACAGGTAGGACTAAATAACGAGAAAAAGGATTATTAGCAGATTTTTGAGCAAGGTGTTCAATACGTTTTTGTCCAATAAAAGTAATAGTTGCATTCATTATCACGAGCAATGCGATGAGTAAAGGTAAGATCCCCGTCACCATTGACACAAAAACTTCACCACCTTTTTGGAATAAGCCAATAAACCATTCTGCACTATGAGCAATGATTTCCATATAGATACCTCCAATAAATGTGAAAAAACGATCAATCTTCAGAAATTGTACAAAAAAAAAACAACATGAAAGCAATTTATAAAAATAGTATGATTTTTGTGATGAAGGTCACAAAAAATTGAGATAATGAAGATTGGATAATGTATTTTTTCTAATTTTTGTAACATAACGACTTTTTTATAAACTAAAATTGCTCAATAAATAGAAAAATAAAGTTTTTTCTCAATAAAGATTTAAAAAACACTTGCACAACAGTTAAAAACTCCTATAATACGCCCCACGCAACGACGCGACGTTGTAAGCATAAGAAATG
>JAHHRA010000021.1 GCA_020026055.1 Actinobacillus sp. | reverse complement strand
GTACAGAACTCAGTCCTTAAATTAAGCCAGTCCAACTTTTTGGGGGCAGATCATTATGCGTGGTTTTTATTTAAAACTGTTTTTATACAGTTTCTACTTTTTCAAATGCAAGAACATAATTTTCCAATTTACGCAAAAAGAATGTAGCAAAACCAGCGATAATGAGATAATACACACCCGCGATACCATAAATAGAGAGTGCATCGTATTCTGTACCATAAAGTTGTTGAGCGTACCCCATTATGTCCATGACTGTAATCGTAGAGGCAAGTGATGTGCCTTTAAAGACGAGGATAATTTCATTAGTATAAGACGGTAAAGCTCGTTTTAACGCGTAAGGAATTAAAATACCGAGAGTTTGTATTTTATTCAAGCCAAGAGCAGCACAACTTTCCCATTGTGATTTTGGAATAGCTCTTACTGCACCATAAAACAATTGTGTAGAATATGCTGCACTGTTTAAAGCGAGAGCTAATACTGCACAAAACCACGCGTTTGAAAACAATGACCACATGGGACTGTCTACAATCCATCGAAATTGACCAGGACCGTAATAAATTAAAAAAAACTGTACTAGCAAAGGTGTACCTGTGAATAAAGTGACATAAGCATTCACAAAAATCGCAACTATAGGCTTTTTGAGCGATAATAAAAATGTCAACAAAATCGCTAGTACAAACGCGATTAATAAACTACAAATAGTCAACATTATGCTCGTTGGAATTCCTTGTGCAATAACGATGGTATAGTCTTGATAAGTTTCAAAATCAAACATCTTTCTTCAATCTCAATTAAACAGGATATTTTTCAAAACGAGTAAAGTAGTATTCTAATTTACGGATCACCCATTGACTTAATAAAGTGATGACGAGGTAAATGATACCGATAATGCTATACCACGTGAATGGTTGATGAGTTGAAGTAGTGATGAGTTGTGCTTGACGACTTAAATCTACGACACTAATCAATGACACCAACGCAGTATCTTTAAGCAACACAAGCCATTGATTAGTTAATCCTGGCAGTGCGTGATGCCAAACTTGTGGCAAAATAATGTGCAGGAAAGTGTAACTTCGTTTTAATCCAAGTGCTGCTCCTGATTCCCATTGTCCAATAGCAATAGCTTTAATCGCACCACGAAGTGTTTGTGAAGCGTAAGAGGCAAAGATAATTCCTAATGCAATAACGCCGTAAGTAAATGCACTCCAATCAACAAAACACCCCGTGAACTGTGCGATGATTTCAGGCAGCCCAAAGTAAATCAAAAAAACCACTAAAATTTCAGGTAAGCCACGTAAAAGTGTATTTATAAACGTCATTGAGTTATTTACTATTTTCCATCTTGTCGTTTCAAGTATCACAAAAATCAATGACAAGAATAGACCAAATAACAGAGAACAAACCGCTAACTCAAGCGTTTTGAGTGTCGCGGCAAATATTAAAGGCAAATATTCAGTCATCTTTATTTACTAAACCATTTGTCATAGATCTTTTGATAAGTTCCGTCAGTCTTGATTTTCTCAATACCACGATTTAAATCAGCAACAAGTTTTTTATTTGCTTTATTTACTGCAATGCCATCGCCAATGCCGAAATATTTTTCATCTTTTATCGCATCGCCGACAAGATGCAACCCTTTTTCTGATTTAAGGGTTTCCTGCAACACTAAAGTATCACCAAATACTGCATCAACACGTTTATTTTTAATATCTAAAATTGCATTTTGGATACTTGCATATGGCACAACTTTATATTTTCCAGCGTCAAGTAAATATTTTTGTAACGTCGTTCCATTTTGTACACCAACGATTTTAACATCTTCCATTTTAGTGCTATTTAAAGCAATAAAACTTGTCGTATTAACGAAATAAGGTACAGTAAAAGCAACTTTTTTCTCACGTTCAGGCGTAATACCGATTGCTGCAATTGCCGCATTAAAACCACCACGCCCCGTAATTAAGCTTGGAATTAACGAATCAAATGCTTCATTTTTAAAACTACACTTAGCTTTAATTGCATCACAAATAGCATTAGCAATATCAATATCAAAGCCAACAATTTCTCCTTTGGCATTAATGCTCTCAAATGGTGGATAAGTTGCTTCTGTAGCAAAAGTAATATTTTGCGCAAACGTACCACCACTGCTTAAAAATAATGAAATTAATAATAATTTTTTCATAGTCATCTCCTAGTCTGTTGAATGAGAAAGATATTGTTTAAACAATTGAGTTTGTGGATGTTCAAAACAATCTTGTGAACCTACTTCAATAATATGTCCTTGTTCCATATAAACAACTTTTGTCGCTATTTTACGTGCTACACCAACTTCATGTGTAACTACAACTTGAGTTATTCCTGAAGTTTTTAATTCTTCAATAATTGAAATAACTTGAGCTGTAATTTCAGGATCAAGTGCTGCTGTAGGCTCGTCAAATAAAAGCACTTTAGGTTTCATCATTAATGCTCGAGCAATCGCAACGCGTTGTTGTTGTCCGCCTGACAAATGTAGAGGATAACGATTTGCGAATTGAGTTAAACGCAATCGTTCTAACAAATTTTTTGCTTCTTTCTCCGCCTCTAATTTACTTATTCCTAGTACTTTAATAGGTGCTTCAATTAGATTTTGCATTACTGTTAAATGAGGCCACAAACAATATTGCTGAAAGACCATACCTACTTCTTTGCGTAATTGGCACATTTCTTTATGACTGATTCTTCCTATTTCTAAATTAAATTCACTTCCTGCAACTTTAATTTCTCCTGAGGCAGGTTGCTCTAATAAATTCAATGTTCTAATCAAAGTACTTTTACCTGCTCCACTTGAACCAAGCAAAACGAGTACTTCACCATCATCTGCGTGTAAATTAATATTAAAAAGTACTTGAGTACCACCATAGAAAAAATTCAAATCTTTAATGCTAATTGCCATTTTGTTATTTTACTCATTTTAGAAAATTTAATAGAACAATACATTTTAATATATAATTATGCAATATTTTTTATTCATTTTTTTGATTTTTTATTCATTTTATTATTAAGATAAAAAGAAGCCCTGATAAAATCAGGGCATTTTCATTAGAAAAATTAAATAAAAATATCTATTTTCTTGCCAGAGGTGGCACAAAACACATTCCCATATCCCATGGTTGTTCAATCCAAGTATCTTGTGGAATATCAATCACATATTCATCAACAAGGCATTTACCAGCGGGTTTTGCAAATACTGAAACAAAGTAAGCATTTGGATAAATTTCACGGATAGCTCGTGCTGTATTGCCAGTATCTACAAGATCGTCAACGACAATATAACCTTCCCCACCATTTTCTACTTGTGCGGCATGAAGGACATTTAATTCACCTTGTTTATCATGATCATAACTTGCAATACATACTGTATCAATATGACGCAAATTTAATTCACGAGCTAATACTGCAGCTGGAAATAAACCACCACGTGTCACAGCAATAATGCCTTTCCATTGACTAGCAGGCATTAGACGTTCAGAAAGTTTGCGGGCGTGCATTTGGAACATATCCCAAGTCACAATATATTTTTCGCTCATAATTCAACCTTATATTTAAAAAAATTGGCGTAGCATAACCTGAAATCATTTTTTATGCTATCATTTTCGAGTTTTTTATAAAAAATAGACTATGAGGTAAAATAAAAGATGTCAGAAATGAAACAACTTCAACCACAATTAGTATGGAAATGGTTTACCGATATTTGCAATATTCCACATCCTTCTTATCACGAAGATGAGCTTGCTACTTACATTGTTACCTGGGCAAAATCGAAAAATCTTTTCGTAGAACGTGATGAAGTAGGTAATGTTCTTATCCGCAAACCTGCAACTCAAGGTATGGAAGACAAACAAGGCGTGATTTTACAAGCTCATCTTGATATGGTCCCCCAAAAAAATGAAGCGACTGTTCACGATTTTAAAAAAGATCCAATTAAAGCTTATATTGATGGCGATTGGGTAACTGCCGATGGCACTACGTTAGGTGCTGATAATGGTATTGGTATGGCATCCGCACTTGCAATCTTAGAAAGCAACTGCCCCCACCCAGATTTAGAGATCCTTCTAACAGTATCAGAAGAAACAGGAATGGAAGGTGCTGTAGGGCTTCGTCCTAATTGGTTAACTCATCATTTTATGATTAATCTTGATACTGAAGAAACAGGTGAAATTTACATTGGTTGTGCAGGCGGTGAAAATGCAAATATTCAGCTCCCCTTTACAACTCAAGCAAATACTTTTACATATCATTATCAAGTTAGTATAAGAGGATTACGTGGTGGACATTCTGGATGTGATATTCATAAAAATCGTGGTAATGCAATCAAGATAATAACTCGTTTTTTAGCTGAATTTCATATTAATTATCCTGAATTTGATTTTACACTCAGTGAAATTTACGGTGGTAGCATTCGCAATGCTATTCCACGTGAAGCATTCGCAAATATTGCTTTTAATGGGGATCTCAAAGTATTAGAAAAAGCCATCGCAGACTTCTCATACACATTGCGTACTGAATATGCAGCAACAGAAGAAAATATAATATTTAGCTTAGAAAAACTTGAATCAGCAAAAACTGTTCTAGAACCAGATTGTGCAATTAAAATTATTGATACTTTAAACCTTCTTCCTTGTGGTGTAATGCGTCAAAGTGACGTTGTCACTGATACTGTTGAAACTTCTCTCAGTATCGGAGTCTTACGTATGGAAGAGAAAAAATTAGTCGGCACAATTTTGATTCGTTCGCTTATCGAAAGTGGCATAGTTCAGATACGTGGGCAATTGCAATCACTTATGCATTTAACTGGTGGTGAAGTAATCTTCTCTGGTTATTACCCAGGCTGGACACCACAACCTGAAAGTGAGTTACTGACTTTAACTAAAAAACATTATAGTGATGTATTTGGCAAAGACATCGCAATTAAAGTTATTCACGCAGGTTTAGAATGTGGTTTATTGAAACAGCATTACCCAAATCTTGAAGTCGTTTCGATTGGTCCTACTATCCGCAATGCTCATTCCCCAGACGAAAAAGTACATATTCCAGCAGTAGCTACTCACTGGAACGTTCTTACTCGATTATTAGCCAATATGGCAGATAAATAATATCAAGATACGCCCCTAAATTTGGAAAAATTTTCCTGATTTCAGGGGCGTAACATTTTCTCAAAAATCATCCTTTATTCATCAATACTTGTGCAGGAGGAATCTTAGCCGCACGGCGAGCAGGGTAAAGACTTGCGACAAGGCTGAGGAGTAAAGCACAGCTTAAAACTAACACTACATCTTGCCAGTGTAATTCGCTTGGAAGAAAATCAATAAAATAAATACCTCCAGAGAGAAATTTATGTTGAATTACGTATTCTAACCCTTTGATCAAATTAGTTAAATTTAATGAAACTAAGATACCTAATAAAATACCAAGGATACAGCCTTTCATACCAGCGATGAGTCCGTAATAAATAAAAATACGACGGATAAAACGACTATCCGCACCTAAAGTTCTTAAAATAGCAATATCGCCTCGTTTATCTTTAACTGCCATAATTAAAGTCGAAACAATGTTAAAGCAAGCAACAGCGATCACCAATACCATTGCTAAATACATTACCATTCGAATCAGACGAATATCGTCATACATATAACCAAATTGATCGATCCAAGTATTTGCTTGAAGGACTTGAGGATAATTTTGTAAGTTTGGATAAGTCATTTGATGGACTAAAAATGGCCGAGAAACTTTAAGTTCAATCCCTGAAACTTCTTTTTTACTATAACCTAAGAGTTGTTGAGCCTCATTAAGAAGCATAAGTGCATAAACGTGATCTAATTGTCCGTGGAGCTGGAGGATCCCAGTTATTTTCAAACGTATTTCTTGTGGTTCGGCAAGTTGTTGGTTATTGTTTTTCTGTGCTAATAAAAGGCTCGTCCAATCACCAACCTTAAGCTGTAAAGCTTTAGCAATACCCATGCCAAGGATTAATCCACCCTCTTGGCTAAAATGTTGCCAGTCATTATTGAGGACAAACTTATCTAAACTGCTGACATGATTTTGAACAGATGGATCGATACCTCGAATTTGTGCTATTTTTAAGTGAGTACCATTTTTGAGCATTGCTTGAAAGCTGATGTATGGTGCAGTAGCGATAACAGCAGAATCACGTTGCAAAGCTTTTTGCAAGGCAGGATAATCTTTGATCGGCTCTTGTGGCAAACCATAGCTAGTGATTTCAACTTGTGGAACGATAGACAAAATACGTTGATTTAGTTCTCGTTCAAAGCCATTCATCGCACTTAAACCGATGATTAATACTGCAACGCCCAAAGCGATACCAATTATCGAAAGCCACGCGATAAGTTTAACTAAATGATTTTTTTTCCCTTGTTGGTAACGCCAGCTGATCACAAAAGTGTTTTTCATTCACAATGTTCCTCTAATCGCCCATCACACATTATGAGGTGGCGAGGCAATTTGTTTGCTAATTCAATATCGTGGGTAACCACTAAAAAAGCTGTCTTTTGTTCTTGATTAAGTTTTTGCAACAAAGCGAAAATACTTTCTGTAGTTTGCTGATCAAGATTTCCTGTTGGTTCATCAGCAAGTACTAAAGCAGGATTATTGACTAATGCTCGTGCAATTGCGACTCGTTGACGTTCACCTCCAGACAGCATGGCAGGTTTATGCTGGAGACGGTGAATTAAGCCAACAGCATCTAATAATTCAATTGCTCTATCATAAGCAATTTTTTTGTTTTGCTGACCAATTAACATCGGCATCATTACATTTTCTATTGCGGTGAAATCCATCATCAAATGATGAAACTGGTACACAAAACCAAGATATTGATTTCTTAATTTAGCTAATTTTTCATCATCATTTTTTTGTAAAGATTCACCAGCTAATAAAACATCGCCTTCACTCGCCTGCTCTAATCCACCAAGAATATGCAATAACGTGCTTTTACCTGAACCTGAACTGCCGAGAATAGCGATCATTTCACCTTTTTTAATGTCAAAATTAATATCGTGCAAAATTTGAGTTTTATTTTCACCAATCTGGAAGAATTTATTAATATGCTGGCAATCGAGAAGTTTTTCTGTATGCATAGTTTGTCCTTATTCGTCACGCAATGCACGAGCAGGTTGTACTTTAGCTGCACGATAAGCAGGATAAAGTGTTGATAATAAAGTAAATAATAATGCTCCTAACACAATAATTAAAATCTGTACGGAGTTAATTTGAGTTGGAAGATGTACGCTAGTTGGCATTATGATAAGGCGTAAGTTCTCAAAATGGATAGTGATTAATGTCCCCAGTAAAGCACCCCAAAAAGTACCACTAATTCCTACCAGCATACCTTGCCAGATAAAAATTTTCCGAATTTTCCGCCGTGCTAAACCCTGAGTTTGTAAAATTGCAATTTCGCTAGTTTTATCCACTACCATCAAGCTCAGTGATGTCAAAATGTTAGAAATTGCTACGATGATAATAAGGCTCACCAATAGCCCCATCATATTTTTTTCCATTTTGACAGATTGGAAAAACTCACCACGTTGCTTACGCCAATCTTCGATTTGCCAATCCGGTAAAGCATCGAGTTGTGTTTTAATATCTTGCACTGCAAAAGGATCAGCGAGATACAAACGAAAGCCCTGTACAGCATTAGGTTTTATCCGCATTAATCTGCCAATATCTGCTAAATTGGTGAAAATTTGCCCTGTATTAGCAATTTGCGGGGTATGATAAATACCACTCACTGTAAACAATCGCGAGATAGGAATTTGCCCTAATGGAGTATATTGGCTATGATCAGTCAATATTATTCGCACTCTATCACCAATTTGCAGATGAGCTTGCTGGGCTAACGTAGCACTGATCACTAATTTAAATTGTTTAGCAGGTAACAATCGGGCAAAATCTTCTTTTTTAAATTCTGTTAATTGAGGAACATCGCTAAATTGTGTAATGCCAATCATTTGAGCTGCATTGATATTCTCAGGCGTTTGCAAAATCACATTATTTTGATTAATTGGTACGATTTTTTTCACTTGCGGTGCTAATTGCAAAATCTGTTGCTTAACTACTTCTACTTTCGTCATAGACAACGGTGTTTCGGCGATCAACAACATATGTGGTAAACTTGATAAACGTTGTTTTTTTTGCGTATTTTCTAATCCATTCATTACTGAAAGAACGATGATAAGTGCTGCTACTCCTAAAGCAATGCCGATACTTGCTAACTGCGTGATCAATTTAGCAAAACGATCACCACTTTTTGTTTTCCAGTAACGTAACGCAATAAAAAGAGAAATAGGCAATTTCATAAAAACTCTCACAAAAGTAGTGAATTTTAATCGCTATTTTAAAAGTTGCTTAATTATTAATCTTAAAATCTTCTAAATTCTGATGTACTTTCTGTATAAGCGTTGCTACCGCACTCTCTGCTGCCCATGCTACGTGTGGAGTTAGTATCAAATTTGGTAAGCATTTTGCCGCAATAAATAGGCGATTATCTTCTGCTGGTGGTTCTTGCTTTAATACGTCTAGAGCCGCACCACCGATGTCTGCATTTTCAAGTGCTTGCAGTAATGCCTCTTCATCGATTAAACCTCCACGTCCTGTATTAATCAAAATCGCTGTCGACTTCATTAAAGCAAGAGTTTGAGCATTGATTAGATTTGTAGTACTTGGTGTTAATGGGCAATGCAGGCTGATCACATCAGCTTGTTGAAGTGTTTCGATAAAATCAGTGTAACCTGCACGCACTGTTGTTGCATCACGATGTTCAGCGAAAATTACTTTCATACCCAAACCTTTAGCCAAGCGAGCAACTTCATTGCCGATACTGCCTTTACCGATAACACCTAAAGTTAGATCACGAATATTTTGAATCGGATAATCAAAATAACAAAACTGCGTACTTTTTGCCCATTTTCCGAGCTGTTGATCGGCATACCAATTCATCAAATGACGTTTGAGCATAAAAATCATGCTGATAACATGTTCGGCAACACTTTCTCGCGAATAATCACTTACATTTTTAACTTCAATACCAAACGTTTTTGCGGCATCAAGATCGACATTATTAGTGCCTGTTGCAGGAATGGCGATCAGTTTTAATTTAGGTAATTGTTGTAAAATTTCACGATCAAGTACGACTTTATTACTGATGATAATATCAGCATCTCTTGTACGTTCGATGATTTGTTGAGTAGCAGTTTTGTCGTACTCTGTCCAATGATGTGGGAAACTTGGTCTTGGAATGTTAACATTCGCAGGCAAAGACGTACGATCAAGAAAAACAATATTTAACATCAATTTTGCTCCTGTCAGTTAATGTTATGTTCATAATTTACGCTCGCAAAATCAGGAAAATTTTTCCAAATTTTGAAGCCTGTTTATAAGGTTAAATCAGATTTTCTAATCCCCATTGATAAAGCTGATTTTTCTTAATTGCATATAATTCTGCAGTAAGTGTAGCTGCTTTCTTAAGTGGTAATTCTTTAATGAGAAGATTTAATGCTTTTTTCGCGTCTTCAGGAATGTCGTTTATATCTGTCGCTGCTTTACCTTCTACAATAACAACTATTTCACCTTTCGTACGGTTAACATCTTCTTCGAGCCATAAAATGAGCGAACTAATTTTATCACCCACAATTGTTTCCCACGTTTTAGTCAGTTCTCGTGCCAAAACGACATAACGATCAGCACCAAACATAGTTTGCATATCCATAAGCGTTTGTAAAATGCGATGAGTGGATTCGTAAAAAATCATCGTACGACTTTCTGTTGTTAGTAGATTTAATCTGTCTAATCTACCTTTAGATTTAGCAGGTAAAAAACCTTCAAAACAGAAGCGGTCAGAAGCAATACCTGCTGCAGAAAGTGCAGTTATTGCAGCACAAGCACCTGTTAATGGGACAACTTTAATTCCTGTTTGCCGACAAGCTCGCACGAGGTGAAAACCTGGATCACTGATCAGCGGTGTCCCTGCATCAGAAACTAAAGCAATATTAATTCCTTGCTTTAATTTATTTACTAAAGCCTGAGATTTTTGCTGTTCGTTGTGATCATGTAAAGCAAAAAATGGTTTTTTTATACCATAGTGAGCAAGCAGCTTACCTGAATGACGTGTATCCTCTGCAGCAATCAAGTCAACTTCAGCAAAAATTTGTAGTGCACGCTCAGTAATATCTTTTAAATTCCCAATTGGTGTCGGGATAATGTATAAAATTCCAGTTTGTTTTTGCATAATTCTTTCGCTTTTATTTGCTTTTCATCACTTAGGTAAGTAAGATCTCAACCCTAAGTTCATTAAGGAGAAAATCTTGTTATGCTACCACATCGTAAGTCCTTTAAACATCTTTTAGCACCACTTTCTTTGAGTATTTTCTTAACAGGATGTGCTAATTTGGATTTTCCATTTAGCCATTCTGCTGGTTCAATGTCACAAAATGTTACTGCTAATTCAGATTATTATTTACGTCACAGTATAGAGGCTCAAAATGTTGTTGTACGAAATGATTATAAATTGTTAGCAGCAAGAGCAATGTTACACGAGAATAAATTTGCTCAGGCACAAGGATTATTAAATAGTTTGCAAGAGCTTAATTCAAAACAAAATTTAGATAAAACACTTATTCAAGCTCACCTTGCAACGTTATTAAATGATTCCGATAAAGCACAACAATTGCTACAACAAGTTCGTTTCGCAGATTTGACTGATGAACAAAAAATACGTTTTTTACAAGTTACTGCTAATATTCAAGAACACCAAAACAATGTGCTTGGAGCAATTAATACACTAATTCAAGCAAATCGTTATTTATCTTCTGATGCCGCTCGGCAAGAAAATAATGATGCAATTTGGGCAGTTTTACGTAAAACAAATCCTGTCGTCATTCAAAATGCTATACTTAACTCACAAAATCCTCCCGTTTTACAGGGGTGGTTAGCACTTGCAGAACTTTATAATAAAAATATTCATTCACCTGAAACGCTTCGTCAAAATCTACAATTTTGGCGTAATAATTATAGTTCGCTCCTGCAACTCACTGATAATTTATTGCCTACGGAATTAAAAGGTATTTTAAATTATCAACACATCTTCATTAAAAACATTGCGTTATTATTGCCTTTAAGTGGTAACGCACAATTAATTGGCGATACAGTAAAAAAAGGTTTTGAAAATGCTAATAGACAAGCCAATATTCCTATTACTATATTTGATACTACAAAAATGGATATGGCGGATATTATTGCACAAGTTAAAGCGAGGGGCATTACGACAGTCGTTGGTCCATTATTAAAGAAGAATGTTGATCAATTGATTCACCATCCGAATTGGATTTCTGGGCTACAAATTTTAGCTTTAAACTCCACTCAAAATGATCCAACTTTGAGTGAGGTTTGTTATTTTGGGTTAGCCCCTGAAGATGAGGCAATTGCAGCTGCTGATAGAATGTGGAAACAACGTATTCAACTTCCACTTGTTCTCGTTCCTCAAAATGATTTAGGACAACGTATTGCGACAGCATTTAATACTCGTTGGCAAACATTAAATGGTAATAATATTGAAGTTTCTTACTACAACAATACAGATGATTTACATCCAATTTTTGTAAAAGCCTTAGGTATTATTGAAGTCCCTAAAGATGCGAAAAATGTAATTACAATGCCACGTTACCAGCAACAAATTGATCCTAACTTTAAACCCATTGATGGTGTTTTTGCATTAGGAAATAATGCTCAACTTGCTAATATCAAAAACGCTCTTGATAATACAGGTTCTACAGTCCCATTATTTACAACTTCAAGGATCAATTCTCCAAACAATCTAGGTGCTTATCGTTTATCTATGAACGGAACACAATTTACAGATTTATCATTGTTTAAACAAAGTAATTCATCACAATTCCAACAAATTTTACAAGCAAGCAAGGGCGATTACTCTCTTATGCGTCTTTATGCAATGGGAGGAGATGCATGGACTATCATTAATAATATGAATGCACTACGTAGTATTAATGGTTTTCACATACAAGGATTAACAGGGAATTTATCAGCTAATTACGGTTGTCATATTAATCGTGATATGACTTGGTATACGTACAATAATGGCTTACTTGTAGTAGCAGATCCTATACAGGTTACAGATATCAATACTCCAATTGAAGCAACAATTGAAAAATCTGATGATACTTCTACTAAATAATCTTTTGTAATAGAGCCCTAACTATTCATTTGAATACAGAATTTTTTTAATTTAGGAGCATAAATAGACAATGTTTACTGCTTTAAATAAAAAATTTCATCGTCAGCAAGGTAAGTTTTTTGAAAATGCTGCTCGTCAATTTCTGGAAAAGCAAGGAATGCGTTTTGTTGATGCTAATGTCATGTTCAAAGGTGGTGAATTAGATTTGATTATGCTAGACGGTGATACTTTTGTTTTTGTTGAAGTTCGTCAACGAAGTAATACACAATTTGGTTCAGCTATTGATAGTGTAGATAGTAATAAACAAAAAAATTGGTTACATGCTGCAGAACTTTGGCTTGCTCAGTACGAATTTAGTCTTGAAGATGCAAATTGTCGCTTCGATTTAATTGCTTTTGGCAAAGATACAAAAGATATACAATGGTTACCTAATTTTTTAGATGATTGATCTTTCAAATCAATCTAATGAGAAAAATGACACTTATGTTAGAAAAAATTAACTATCTTTATGCAGAAAGTATCCAGAACCAAATTTCAGCATCAAAACTTCTTCCTGATATTATCACTGATGCTGCACAGAAAATGGTAGATACATTATTAAATGAAAATAAAATTATCGTTTGTGGACAAGGTCGTGCTTATGCGAATGCACAATTTTTAGTCGCAAACCTTCTGCATAAATACGAGTTAGCACGACCAAGTTTTCCTGCTGTACTTTTGTCTTTAGATGGTGTGATTGCTTCTGCTCTTTATGCTAACAATCAACAAGATAACTTATATTTGTGTCAATTTGAAGCTATAGCAGAAAAAGGTGATTTACTTTTTGTGTATGCACCTTGTGGTAATGAAAATAATTTGTTTAATTTAATGCATTGTGCTAACAATCGCGAATTACGAGTTATTGTTTTAACTGGAAATAATAACGATTATGTAAAAGGTTTTTTAACTGAGCAAGATTTAGAAATTCCTGTACCAATGCATAAAGAAAGCCGAATTTTAGAACAACATTTGTTTATTACAAATAGTTTATGCGAGTTAATTGATTTCTCGCTTTTTGCCCATAATTCTTAACGCATTAATCACTTTTTGTGGAGATCTTATGAAATTTAAATTTAGTTCTTGTCTTTTTGTAGTTAGTTCAACATTTTTTGTACAAGCTTGTGTTCCTATCGCTGTTGTTAGTAGTGCGGCTGTCGCTGGAAAAGTGATAACTGATCCGCGCTCATTCAAATCACAAATCAGTGATGAAGTCTTGGAGCAACGTGTGATGGTCGCTATTGACAAAGATCCGCAATTAAAAAAAATTACTCGGATAAATGCTGTTTCCTACAACCATGACATTCTATTAATTGGTCAAGTTCCAAGTAAAGAAATAAAAATTCAAACGGGAAATATTGCTCGTGGCGTACAACATGTTCAATCAGTTTACAATGAGTTATTAGTTGGTCAAACAATTTCAGCAAGCCAAGTTTTAACAGATAGCCGAATTACTTCACAAATCAAATCAAAATTACTAGTAACACCTAATATTAGCAGTACTAATGTGAAAGTTATTACTGAGAATGGATGTGTTTATTTGATGGGAAATGTTTTACCTGAGCAAGCAAAAATTATTGTAAATATTGCACGACAAGTAGGCGGAGTAAAAAAAGTCTTTAATGTAATGCAGTTAACTAATAAATAAACATCTCATTTGGGTTATACAATGTTCTAAAAAATAAAAATGCCAGTGAAAACAGGCATTTTTATATCATTTGTTCTCTTATTCTAAATTATTTTCTTTACGATGGTATGTTGCTATCGTATTCATAAATAATGCAATCAATATTCCAACAATAATACCTAACACACTTCCAGAGATAACAATTATTGCACGTTTTGGTTTAGTACGTTCTACAGGATAGCTAGGCGTATTTTGATACGAATAAGTGCTAAATTGAACATTTTGTCCAGTCGTTACTAATGTTTTTAAAGTATTAAGCTGGGTTTTAATTTGATAATAACGTGGAGGATAAATAATAGAAAGTTTATTTAAAGAATTAATCTCTGCAGTTAAATATTTTTCACCAAGCATAAAAGAAACATTATTTAAGCTTGTACTAGTTGTAGTTGTATTTTTATTTTGATTGTTATTATTATTTCTTGATAGATAATCTTTAATGCCTGCATTTTTAGCTGTTTGTAACGCTTGTTGTAATTCTTGTAATTTAATTTTTTTCTGTATCTCTGTAATTTCGCCAATACGATTTTCTTCATTTTCCAATGAAGATTGTAAAATTTTTATTTTAGCTAATTGATTTTCAATAATATTTCTCTGAGCTAATATGTCGGCATTTTCCACTAAACCATTAAGTAACTTTTGTGCAAGTTCAGGAGTTTTAGCACTGAAAGAAACATTAATTGCATTCATTGTTAACAGATTATCTTTATCATCAAATTTAGCAATTTTAATATCTTTTAAAAGCATATTTAATGCTTGAGCAGGCGTTTTACCTTTAGCTAAATATTCTTGATAAGGCTCTGTTTTTTCAAGATAAGTGACTTGGTATGATCGAGAGAATAAAACATTTTTAAATTGAGTAAAAACTTGATCTATATCTAACTTTTTATAATTACTATTAACTCCTGTAATTACATTATATTTTTCTACTTTACTCAAATAATTAATTAGATTTTTGACTTCTGGGACAGTTACAGTCGCCGTAGATGTCCATACTTGTGGGGTTATTAATACATATCCAATACTTGCAATCATAAAAATAATTGTTGTTAAAACAATTGTCCATTTGCGTTTCCATAAAGAGAACATTAATGCAACCAGATCAATTTCATCATCATTAGTGATATCATTTTGTAATTTCATATATACTTTTCCTTATTTAAATAAAAAGATAAATTTCTGGCATTTTTTAATAATACTATAGCTTAATATTACTAATATTTACGTGAATATTCATTTTGAGTAAATTTTTGCAACAGCTGATTTTGCAAAATTTGGTGATAATAATCATAAGTCAAAACATTTTCTACATAGTTACGTGTCTCACGAAATGGAATACTTGCTATAAATTCAGCCATAGTTAATTTACCATTACTTTTTTCCAACCATTTATCCAATCGTCCTTGCCCAGCATTATAGGCCACAGCAGCTAAAATACGATTATTGTCATATTTTTTATATAATTCTTCTAAATAATGCACTCCTAACATAATATTTGTTTTAGGTTCAAACAATTGTTGTATATTTGTATAATTTAATTTTTGTTTTTTAGCTATGTATTTTGCCGTACTAGGAATGATTTGCATTAGCCCATAAGCATTCGCATGTGATTTAACTTGTGGACGCCAAGCACTCTCTTGACGAGCGACTGCCATTGCAAAAGTGCGCTGAATACTTTTATCTTTGAGATAAAAATCGAATAATGAAATATATGCATTAGGTAAACGTAACGGTAAATACCCCCAAGCTTTTGCTAGGATTGTCGCCTCAACTTGTAGATCATACCATTTTTGTTTTTCTGCATACTGTGCCATTTTTAATTTTTCATGTTGTGACATTGTCGAAAGCAAATTAGCCCAAGCGACGGCAGCGAAATGATTTTCTTGCATATGTTGTAATTCACTAATAATGGCTAAATCTTTTTCTTGTTGCGGCGTAAAAGATAACGTATTGCTTTTTAGATGTTCCATCGGTGGATTGTAAGCAAGCCCCAACATTTGAGCAGATAACATTGGATAATAACCACGATATTTCGTTAATTTTGACCAAATCTCATGAGTTTTATTACGGTTATTTTCATATTTTAATAAACAAGCTCCATGCCAAAACAACCATTCTGACTTCTGTTGTGTTGAAGGTGATAAAGATTTAATCCAAAATAGTGGATTTTGATTATTACGTAATGCATAACGAATGCGACGTTCAAACAAAGCATCATTTTTTAACTCAACAAGAGAACGATCACGCCAAGCTATGATCATTGAATTAGAACTATCAAAGAAATGTTGTACTAGCAGTTTCTGCCATGTTTTCTTTTCGATGTCTGTTAATTTAAATTTATTAGCCCAAAGTTTAAAAGTGCCAAAACTTACACCTTGCGGTAATTGTGCTGTAGGCAATGATCGAACAAAGCGTGGAAATATCGTTATCATTATTTTTTTATTTTGTTCAGGATGTCTCATCAATCTCATCACATTTGACGTACTCTTTTTATTTAAGAGTTGCATAGGATCTTGTACAAGTTGCAAATATTGAGTAAGTCTTTGTTGCGTTTTTATGTTTTTTGATTGTTTAATAAGGTTACGCAATAAGCTTTGATTATATTTCTGAAATGCTAGTTCGCCACGTTGCAAAATATGTTGATTGGATAAATGACCTGTTTTAATCCATATATCCAAAAGTTGATCACAACTCGTTGGTAAACTATCTCCTGTCATCCATAATTTATTTATTGCATCAACTATAGCTGGAGTAAGCTGGTTATTCAGTTTTTGTTGTGATTGTAAAAGAAGACATTGCGAATAAATATTCTTTGGTAAAATAGCACGATTTGCATAAATCATTGACCAATTTTTTAATTTTGCTTGCTGATTAAGCCAATGTTGTTTAATTGTTGTTATTGGGATATAAGATGGTAATTGTTTTTGTAGTTGAGTAATATCCTGTAATGTTAAATTTGTTTTTTTTAATAACCATTTATACTTTGCAAACGGATAAAGCTCGTAATTTTCCATACTTTTTAAAAGGTCATCAATCTGTTCATCATCTTTTGGAGATTGCGAATTTTTCAAAATCTCATTTAATTGATAATAATTGCTTCGATAAATTTTTAATTGACTTTCTGAATGATGTGCAACTGGTGAAGTAACTTGATGAGGTATGTTAGTCGCAAAAATAGGAATAGGAAGAAAAAAAGAACTTAATCCTAGAGTAAGTATCACAATAGGTGATTTTGAATATTTTTTTACTGCCCTCATTTCAAAGTATTCCTTAAAATAATTATTATTTAAAATTCGCTTAATTTTTTTAAAAAATTAAGCGAATTACTGCCAACACAGTACTCAACTAAGGTAAGTCTTCAATAACATCCTTATCAACTTTCAGTACAAGCATATGTTCACGTTTTAACTTTAAATCTAAAGCAACGCTGATTGCAATATAAATAGTCGAATAAGTACCAAAACCAATACCAACTAATAATGCTAGTGAGAAACTATGGATGGATGGACCACCAAACAAAAACAATGAAATAACTGTAAATAATGTCGTTATAGATGTCATTAAAGTACGTGATAAAGTTTGAGTAAGTGAAACATTAATAATTTCAAGCGTATCAATACGGCGAATTTTGCGGAAATTTTCTCGCACACGATCAAATACCACGATACTATCATTCAAGGAATATCCTACTACAGATAAAATTGCAGCGACAAAAGTTAAGTCCATTTCAATTTGAAAAAAAGAAAATACTCCTAAAGTGACTATTACGTCGTGTGCTAATGCGATAACTGCCCCCGTTCCTAAACGCCATTCAAATCGAATTGCAATATAAGCTAATAGAATTAATAAAGTCGCAAAAGTCGCATAGATCGCACTGTCAGTAAGGTCCTTACCTACATTTGGACCAACAAAAGAGACGCTTTCAATCTTAATTTTAGGATCAATCTTTGTGAGCATAGCTTGAATCTTGTTACCAATTTGTACATTACCTGCTGATGCTGGTAAACGGATCATCACATTTTTAGCATCTCCTGTAGTTTGAACGATTGCACCTTCAATGTAATTATCACGTAAAGTTTTGCGAACTTCTTCTAAATTTACAGGTTGTGAAAATTGAGTTTGAATAATATTACCACCAGTAAAATCTAATCCCCAATTAAATCCTTTAACAGAAATGCAAACAATACACAAAGTCGTCAAAATAATTGAGAACGCATATGCGAACTTTCTATATTTCATAAAATTCACAAGTTTAAAAGGTAGAACTATCCCCTGATACTTGTGAATTTCTTGATTGTGATTAAATAACTTCACAGTATATTCCTTTAAATAGATAATTTCTTAACACGTTTGCCACCGTATATCCAGTTGACTAACATCCGAGTACCAGTGATAGCAGTAAACATCGAAATAGCAACACCTAAAGATAACGTTACTGCAAAGCCTTTTACAGGACCTGTACCGATCGCATATAGTACAATACAGGTCAAAATAGTAGTTAAATTAGCGTCAAAAATACTGCTAAACGCACCGCTATAACCTTCATTAATTGCTTGCTGCACTGAACGACCATTGCGAATTTCTTCTTTGATTCGTTCAAAAATTAATACATTCGCATCCACAGACATCCCTACAGATAATACAATCCCAGCGATCCCTGGCATTGTTAGTGTTGCACCTGGTAATAATGACATTAATCCAACTAACAACACCATGTTAGCAATGAGTGCGATGTCTGAAATTAAGCCGAATAGCCGATAATACACTAGCATAAAAAGAATAGTAATTCCTAATCCCCATAACCCCGCTTTTAAACCTTGAGCTACATTTTGAGCACCTAGTGATGGACCAACAGTTCGTTCTTCAACAATTTGAATTGGAGCAGTCAATGCTCCTGAACGCAACAACACTGCAAGATTTTGAGCTTCAGCAGGACTATCGATTCCTGTAATTTGGAACTGATTACTGAAACGACTTTGAATTGTTGCGACATTAATAACTTGCTCATATTTCTCAAGAATTGGTTTACCAAAACTATCTTTTTTACCACTATTTTTATATTCTACATACAAGGTTCCCATTGGTTTACCTAAGTTAAGTTTGGTAGCTTGAGCCATAATCTCGCCACCTTTACTGTCTAAAGTAACATTTACATCTGGACGACCATTCTGATCAGTACCAGAGTTAGCGTTAGTAATATGTTCTCCACCTAGGATCGCTCGGCGATACAACACTACGGGACGACCATTTTTATCATATTTAATTTCTGAGTCAGCAGGTACCATTCCATTTATTGCTGCTTCTAAGTTAGCATTGTGATTCACTAAATGGAATTCTAAAGTAGCTGTGGCACCTAAAATTTCTTTTGCACGAGCTGTGTCTTGAATTCCAGGTAATTCTACTACAATCCGATCTGCACCTTGACGTTGAATTACAGGTTCAGCCACACCAAGTTCTTCAACACGACGTCGAAGAATATTTAAGTTTTGTTCAATAGCAAGATTACGTTCTTCAATAAATGCTTTTTCAGATAAAGTTAATGTTAATTGGTTATTATTAATTTCTTTAATATCTATATTAGGATATTTTTTATGAAGTAATACTTTTACATCAGAAAGATTTTCAGGATTCGTCAAAATAATATTAATACTAAAATCTGTAGCTGGAATAATACTACGATACTGAAAATGTGCTTTACGCAAATCAACACGCAAATCATCTTCTAATTGTTGCTGATGTTTTTTTAACACTGTATTCATGTCGACTTGCATTAAAAAGCGTACTCCACCACGTAAATCTAACCCCCATTTCATTGGTGTAGCACCAATATTTGCTAACCATTTAGGAGTTGCAGGAGCAAGATTTAAAGCGACTGAATAGTTATCCCCTAGTGCTTGAGCTATATCATCTTTTGCTAATAACTGTGTATCCGTATTTTTAAAACGAATTAAAATATTGCCATTATTAAGCGAAATAGATTTAGCATCTAAATGATTTTTGATTAAAAGTTGTTGAACATTCGCAAGAACAGTAGTATCGGCTTGAACACCTCTTGTACCACTAATTTGAACTGCGGGATCTTCGCCATAGAAGTTTGGAAGAGAATAAAATATACCAATGGCGACCACTATGATCACCATCATATTCTTCCATAAAGGATAACGATTCAACATAAATATCTCTTGTGGAATGATAATTAGAAAGGAAAATTAAAGATCAGAAATCGGCTGATCCTTAGGTAAAATAGAAACAATAAAGCTACGTTTAATACTAACTTGAGTATGAGAATTTAATTCAATCACAACATCATCACTATCAGGTTGAATTTTAGTAATGCGTCCTATAAGACCACCAGAAGTCAATACTTTTGTCCCTTTTGATAATTCAGACATAAGTTGTTGATGTGCTTTGTTACGTTTAGCTTGAGGACGATAAATCATAAAATAAAAAATCAGCCCAAAAATAACAAAAATAAAAACCATTGAAAGTGGACTACCTTGTTGTTGCATAATATTACCTCTTAATTTTTAGTGAAAAATGCAAAAATTAGACGGCTAACATACCATAAATCCAGCAAAATGTGAAAACTCTTTTAAAAAGCTAAGCAGTTTATCGTTGAATAAATATTCAATCTTTATTTTTACATTATTTTTTATAAATTGCGTTATTTTTAAAGTTTTATTGCAACAGTAAACACACATTATTTCACGATAGATGCTGTTTTAATTTGTAAATATACGAATTGTGTTAGTTTCAAATTAAGTTCTGTAAAAGCCCAACGAGTAATAGTGGCACAAATATTATTATTCTCAACGCTTACATAGATTTCAACTAATCCATTTTCTTGTTCAATGATACGAACAATGTGTCCATAAAGGATATTTCTGATACTGCTTCTACAAGGTTTTTCTAGACTAATAGAGACATCAGAACTAAAAATGCATACACGTATTTCTTTTTGTCGTACGTGATTAATTCCTGTTTTAGTTACCCAAAGTAATTGTTCGCCAAGACACAATGCGATTGAATCAGAAGATACAACTTCATGAGATAAAGGTAATGCTAACACGGTGCTAAATTCAGTATTTTTTTGCCAAGTAGAAAATACTGGATTATGCCAAAGCTTTTCTAATAAATCATAAGCGATGACATTACCATTTTCTAATAAAATTACTCTTTCTGCTAAGCGTAAGAGTTCATCTAAATTATGAGTTACATAAAGAATTGGAATATTGATTTCTTGTGCTAAATTTTCGAGATAATTTAATAATTCACGTTTTCTAGGTAAGTCTAAAGCTGATAATGGCTCATCCATTAACAAGATTTCTGGTGATGTTAATAATGCCCTACCAATAGCAACTCGTTGTTTTTCACCACCCGATAAAGTGATAGGATAACGTTTCAATAAATGAGAAATCCCAAGTAATTCAACAATATGATCAAGTTGTTCCATATTCGTATATGACATACCGTATGTTAAATTTCCTAAAACACGATAATGAGGAAATAATCTAGCTTCTTGAAAGACATAGCCAATATGTCGTTTGTTGGTTGGAACAAAAATATTTTTTTGGGTATCTATCAAAACACGATTATTTAAAATAATTTTGCCATGATCAGGTTTTGTCAACCCACTAATAAGTTGAATCAACGAAGATTTTCCCGAACCAGATACTCCAAATAAAGCTGTAATTCCTTGCGTAGGGATCAATAAATCTGCATTAAGTTGCATTTGTCCTATTTGTTTTTTTACATTAATTTCTAGCATCTATCTGTCCTAATCTTTTTTGAGTTTGACGAGCAAGGTATTCTGAAATAATTAAAGAAACTAAAGAAATAGCAATTGCAATCATACAAAGTCTAGCTGCAGCTCCTTCAGAGCCAGGAGTTTCAATTAAAGAATACATTGCGAGCGGAATAGTTTGTGTCATATTGGGAATATTGGAGACAAAAGTAATTGTTGCCCCAAACTCACCTAATGAACGTGCAAATCCTAGAATAAATCCTGCCAGAATACCAGGTAAAGAAAGTGGCAATGTGATAGTAAAAAATGTTCGTATATTACTTGCACCGAGTGTATATGCGGCTTGCTCTATACGTTGGTCAATTTGTTCAAGAGCTAATCGAATCGAACGCACAATGAGCGGGAAAGCAACAATCGCAGATGCTAATGCAGCACCATACCAGCTAAATCCAAAACTAAAATCAAACCATTTTAATAAATATTTTCCAATAAACCCATTTCTCCCCATACTCACTAATAATAAATAGCCAATCACAACGGGAGGAAGAACTAAAGGTAAATGCACAAGTCCATTTAAAAAGGATTTACCGTAGAATTGTTTTCTAGCGAGCAACCATGCAACAAAAATAGCAAATGGCAAACTTAATGTCATTGCCGTTAAAGCGACTTTTATACTTAAATTAATCGCATCTATTTCAGTATTAGATAATGTTAAATATTGATTAAGGATCATAATAAATTATAGATAAAATAAAAAAGAGATAAAGATCTTTTTGCCGATCTTTATCTCTAAAGTTACTTAACAATGAATCATTTTTTATGATGAAGCATCTTATTCAGCTATAAAACCATAGCTTGTAAAGATTCTTTTACCTTCTTCTGAAGTTAAATAAGAGAGAAATTCACGAGCTTCTGCATTATCTTGCCCCTTGATAATTGCTGCAGGATAAGTGATTGGAGAATGAGAATTTGCAGGAAAAGTCGCCACAACTTTAACTTGTTTACTCATTTTTGCATCTGTGGCATAAACAATACCAAGTGGACTTTCACCGCGTTCTACATATGCTAATGCAACGCGAACATTCTGTCCTCGAGCCAACTTAGACTCTACAGCAGTCCACGCTTTTAAATAAGTTAGTGCTTCTTTTGCATAACGCCCAACTGGTACAGCTTCAGGATCACCTACAGCTAAATAACTATTTCCCAAAAATTTAACCCACTTTGGATTTTGTAAATCGATTTTATTAATTTTACTCGCATCTGGGGCGATCATCACAAGTGAATTACTTACTAAATTGACTCGAGAGTCTTTCACTATAGCATCTTTATCTTGTAAATAATCCATCCATTTTTGATTGGCTGAAATATAAATATTAGCAGGTGCACCACTTTCAATTTGTCTAGCTAATTTTGAAGAAGATGCAAAAGATAGTAATACTTTTGCATTTGGGTACTTTTTAATAAATTCTGTTTTAGCCTCTTCAATCGCATTCGTCATTGAAGAAGCTGCAAAAACAGTAATTTTAGCTTGTGCATTTATTAAGCTAAGCATAACAAAAAATATTGCAAATAAAGATTTTTTGAAAAAAAACATTTTACTCTCCGTTTTATATAACAAATCATATAACGTAAAAAGTATACTTTATTTAAAACTGAAAAAGCTACATAAAAATCGTTTTTTCTAATAAAATCTTTTCGATTATTCAAATTAACTATGAAGGTGGCATATGTCGACAAATGAAATACTTCTTACGATTAAAATACATCGGCAAATCTTTGTTGATCCAAAAAGAATACGACTGCTTAAAGCAATCAATGAAACGGGTTCTATCAATCAAGGAGCAAAGCTTGCACAAGTGAGCTACAAAAGTGCTTGGGATCATCTTGAAATAATGAACAATATTAGCCCAAAACCTTTACTTGAAAGAAATACAGGAGGAGTAAAAGGTGGAGGAACGAAGCTCACTACTTATGCTCATCGTTTATTAAAACTCTACCAACTATTAGAAGATACACAAAACACGGCTTTCGAAATTCTACAGAAAGAAGATATTCCATTGGATAGCCCTCTTTTTGCAACGTCACTATTTTCTTTACAATCAAGTGCTCGCAACCAATTTTTTGGGCGTGTAAACACATTAAGAAAAGAAAAAAGCCATTATTATGTTGCTATTAATATCGCCGGATTAAAAAAACAACTTTTTGCTTGCATCACTCTACGCAGTGCTGAACGTCTACAATTATTTCTTGACAAAGAAGTTATGTTTATGGTGAAAGTACCTTCCATCCACATACATAAATTGCCAATTGATGTTCACTATAATCAATTCCAAGCAGTAGTAAAATCTATTCATGACCAAGAAGTGATACTTGAATTTGGTGAAAATGAAAAACTTGTTGAATGTATAGCAGAATTTAGCGAAGAAAGATATCAAATAGGTGATTCAGTTTATTTTACAATCGATCCTGAACAAATTATTGTTGCAAGTTTACCTTAATCATTACTCTAATTTTTCTGTTCATTAGAAATAGTAAACTTTTTGAATCTCAGTATTGCTTATGAAGTTCAACTATCATGTTATATTTGCTTTATCTTTTAAATAATAACAAAAAAACGGACACTTTATTTCAAAATATAAAATGTCAGTTTTTTAGTGATTTAATGAATGGCATCAAAATTTATCTTAATTTTTTAATTGCAAAAAATCTACAGCAATATTTTCTGCTTCTTTTAAATAAAAATCAGGAGCTTCATAGTCTTTTGGCAAATTTTCCATTGATGTTAACAAAGGCTTCCCTTCTCGTTTAAAGCGAGCATTAAGATCTTTCAACGCTTTTGTTTCTATCTTATCATACGCCTTTTTACGTTGCGTATATTGCAATGATAAATGTGTTTCCTTATTTAACTCAGCTTGTATAGCGATATCTTCTTCTACTACTTTAAATTCAGGATCTTCTGCCATACGTTGCCGATGTTTTTGAATTAAAGGTGGTAAATATTTTTTTATTGATGGTAATTGCATATAGAATGCTGTCGAAATTTTGTCCCAAGGTAAAGCATTTTTTTCTGCATTTTCACCATATTCTTTTTCATCAATTAACGAAGGAAAATATATATCTGGTGTAACGCCTTTGATTTGAGTACTACCTCCATTAATACGGTAAAATTTTTGAATAGTATATTGTACTATACCTAATTCTTTAGACTTCTCTGCCTCATCTAATAAAGGTTCAAATAAAGGGCGATTTTGTTGAACTGTCCCTTTTCCATAAGAATTTTGCCCTAAAACAATCGCACGATTATAATCTTGCATCGCAGCTGCAAAAATTTCAGAAGCTGATGCACTAAAACGATCAATCATAACAAAAAGAGCTCCATCATATACGAGTTGTCGATCAGGGTCTTGATAAATTTTAATATTATGCTTGGCATCACGCACTTGTACAACTGCACCATCAGCAATAAATAGACCGCAGAGCTCAATAACTTCAGTTAACAAACCACCTGTGTTTCCTCGAAGGTCAATAATCAAAGCATTAATTTTTTTTTCTTTTGCTTCTACAAGTAATTTCCGTACATCTCGTGTAATTCCAATATAAAAACCAGGAATTTTTATCACACCAATGTTTTCACCTCTTATTTTAACTACAGTTAACTTAGCAGCCTGCTCTTCCAAACGAATCTTATCACGTTTAAGTACTACAATCCGAGATTTACCCCCTTTTTCAGGCTCCACTTCTAAATAAACTTTTGTCCCTTTTTTTCCTTTAACTTTATCAACAACATCACTTAAGCGCCAACCGATAATATCTTCAATTTTATTTTTCGATTGTCCAACTCCAACAATTTTATCTCCTGGTTTAAGTTGTTTACTTTTAGCAGCTGGCGAACCTGGCACAAGACTACGAATGATAGTTTCATCATCATTCATTTGTAAAGTTGCTCCAATTCCTTCAATAGACAAATTCATACTTTCATTGAAACTTTTAGCAGCTCTGGGTGCTAAATAACTAGTATGAGGGTCTAAACTTCGTGCGAAAGCATTCAGAAAAGTTTGCGTAACATCATCCGCACTTGTCTGCGTTAATCGTTTAATTGCTAAGTTATAACGTTTTTCTAATTTTGATTTGATTTCAGACCATTTTTTACCTTTTAATTTCTGAAAGATAATATCGTTTTCAACTCGTTTTTTCCAACGCACGTTAAGCTGTTCTGGCGTTTCAAACCAAGGAGCTTTAGTACGATCAACCTCTATTTTATCATCAGCAGTAAGCTTAGGCTCTTTTGATAATAAAGATAGAGCGTATTGATAGCGTTCATAGCGTCTTTTGTTCATTAAATCATAAATAGCAAAAGCACTTCTTAAATCTCCTACTCGCAATTCATCATCAAATTTATCACCATATTGCTGACGGATATTATCAATATCGCTTTGTAGGAAAATATCATGATTGTAATCAAGATCATCTAAATAGCGATTTAGTATTTTTAATGAAAACACATCATCTAATTGTATTTTACGATAATGCAAAGTTGTCAATCGTTGTGTAACACGTGTTGCGGCTAACTTATTTGAAGCAGTTGGTTTTGGTAAATGGATAGAATTTTCTTTAATATTAGGCACAGCTCCCCATAATACAGGCGATAATGTCCCCAATATTGTTAGTAGTGCAAAAAAAAGAGTAATGCTTCGTAGACGTTTAAATTTCATATCAAATATTAAATTAAGATTAATCAATTTTTCAAATTATACAAAAAGATGATCAGCAGTTGCATTCATAACTAACCCATTCTTAAATTCAACACGTACTACTCCTTCTTTGGTTGTCTCAAGAATAATAGCTTGTTGAATACGTCCGCCCACTTTGACTTTTACTATAGCCCCTTTTGATAATTGTGCGATTGTTTCTAAGGAATGCATTTCTAAATTTCTAATTTAGGTAACTGAATTAACTTTTGTTCTGATTTAGAATGCATTGAACGAGTTGGTTTTATTTTTGTTGAATACTTTTTATGCTTAGTCTTTAATTTATATTCTGTTGTTTCGGCAACACGTTTTTCTGCTACTTTTGCTTTTGCCTCTGCAAGTTGTTTTGCAGCAAAAGCGACATGTTCTGTTTCTAATACGCCACATGGGTTTCCATCTAAATCAATACGCTCTGCACCTTCACGGCAACCATGTAAATAACGCCAATTTGTCGTATATGCTCGAAGTACTTGACGTAGCTGCGTTTTACTTATTTTTTGCTCATCCGCCAACCTGGCAACAATATCTTTAAAAATATTAATTTTTAGAGGTTTTGCTTCACCTTCTAAAATGAAACAATGGGGGAATTTATCTGCTAAATAAGTTAAAACAGCTTTATTGCTCATAAGTCTTGCTGGAGAAGTGGTTGTAGTTTGTTCAGTGACAATTCCCATTTTTTCCATTTCTGTCATAGAGTTATTCCTGTTTATTTATTATAAAACGTAAAATTTTTCTCTATAAAATGAGAAAAATCGCTGTATTTTACCTTAAATACTTTTTAATTGACAATCATTGTCGAAAAGAGAAATACCATCCCGTCTTTTAATAGTTATTTTTAATAATCAAAATGAAATAATTTGTAATACGCTTTTTTTGCAAAATTTTATCTTTACAATCAAAATAAAATTGAACAATAAAAACAATTATTCCTTTTAATTCCCTAGTAATACCTTTATTATTATCCCTCAATTTTTAGGGACTTGCTTATAGTTAGCAAGTATTAATTATAGTTACCTTTCCGGTATGTTTAGGGAGAAAACCAAAGCTAGTGGAAAAGACCATTCAAAAAAAACCAGTTATTGAGCTCCGTTCTCTGAGTAAATCTTTTGATGGTAAAAAAATCATCAATGACTTTAATTTGACTATCAACCACGGAGAATTTTTGACGATTCTTGGACCGTCAGGTTGTGGTAAAACGACCGTGTTACGGTTGATGGCGGGGTTTGAAGAATTAGATTCAGGTTCAATTATTTTGGACGGTAAAGACGTTACGCATGTCCCCGCGGAATCTCGTCATATTAATACAGTGTTTCAAAGTTACGCACTGTTCCCTCATATGACTATTTTCGAAAATGTAGCGTTTGGACTACGCATGCAGAAAGTGCCAAATGCGGAAATTAAAACTAGAGTGATAGACGCATTAAAAATGGTTCGTCTTGAAGAAATGGCTTCGCGAAAACCTGATCAACTTTCAGGAGGGCAACAACAACGCGTTGCGATTGCTCGTGCTGTAGTGAATAAACCGAAAGTTTTGTTATTAGACGAATCCCTTTCAGCGTTAGATTACAAATTGCGTCAAGAGATGCAAAATGAGTTAAAAGCACTTCAACGTAAATTAGGTATCACTTTTATTTTTGTAACACATGATCAAGAAGAAGCATTGACGATGTCTGATCGTATCATCGTGTTAAATAAAGGTAATATTGAACAAGATGGCTCACCTCGAGATATTTACGAAGATCCGAAAAATCTTTTCGTCGCCCGTTTCATTGGTGAAATCAATGTATTTGATGCCACAGTAATTGAACGAACTTCCATAGATAAATTAAAAGCCAATGTAGAAGGTAAGGTTTGTGAAGTTACAACAGATATGCCCGTGGAAACGGGTGAAAAATTAAAAATATTGTTGCGTCCTGAAGATATTGTAATTGAAGAATTAGACGAAAACGAAAAATCCAAAGCAATTATTGGACACATTGTTGATCGTAGCTACAAAGGAATGACACTAGAATCTAGTGTAAAACTTGAACACAACGGACAATGCGTTTTAGTCAGTGAATTTTTCAACGAAGATGATCCAAATATTGATCATAATGTTGGACAACGAGTTGGCTTAACTTGGCACGAAGGGTGGGAGGTTGTGTTAAAAGATGAAGATCATCAATAACAAGTTTCAACATTCCACTGTAGCAATTATTTTCGCTTGGCTATTATTTTTCGTACTAGTGCCGAATCTTCTAGTATTGGCAGTTAGCTTTTTTAGTAGCGACAGTAGCAATTTTTATCAAATTGATTTTAGTCTTAAAAATTACGCCAACCTTTTTGACCCTCTTTATGCCAAAGTGGTGTGGAATTCATTGTATATGGCGGGACTTGCGACTTTGATTTGCTTATTAATTGGCTATCCTTTCGCTTTTGCATTAAGCAAAATGCCAACAAAATATCGCCCGTTTTTATTGTTTTTAGTAGTTTTGCCATTTTGGACAAATTCGTTGATCCGAATTTATGGTTTAAAAATTTTCCTCGGCATTCGCGGAATTTTGAATAATATCCTACTCACTGTTGGTTTAATCGAACAACCGATTCGTATTTTAAACACGGAAATCGCTGTGATTATTGGCTTAGTTTATTTACTCTTACCGTTTATGATTCTACCGCTTTACAGTGCTATTGAAAAATTGGATATGCGTTTACTTGAAGCTGCTAAAGACTTAGGTGCTAATGCTTTCCAGCGTTTTATACGTGTAGTTTTACCATTGACGATGCCAGGTATTATTGCTGGCTGTTTACTAGTCTTACTACCAGCGATGGGAATGTTTTATGTTGCAGATCTTCTTGGCGGAGCAAAAGTGTTATTAGTTGGGAATGTAATTAAGAGTGAATTTTTAATTTCACGCAATTGGCCTTTTGGAGCGGCATTAAGCATTGGTTTAACACTATTAATGGCGTTGTTAATGTTAGTTTACTGGAAAAGCAGTAAATTATTGAATAAAAAAGTGGAGCTTGAATAATGCGTCGTGGATTACAAAGTTCATTTATGTTGGTAGTGTACGCATTTCTGTACATTCCGATCATTATTTTAGTAACAAACTCTTTCAATTTAGATCGCTATGGCTTGCATTGGAAAGGTTTTAGTTGGCAATGGTATGAACGCCTTTTCAATAATGATACTTTAATTCAAGCGGCGATTCATTCCGTAATTATTGCTTTTTTAGCAGCTACGTTCGCTACTATTATCGGTGGTTTAACTGCGATTGCTCTATATCGTTACCGTTTTTATGGTAAACAGGCCGTCAACGGAATGTTATTTGTTGTAATGATGTCGCCTGATATCGTCATGGCAGTGTCTTTATTAGCGTTATTTATGATGGTAAGTATGGCACTCGGCTTTTGGTCATTACTCCTTGCTCACATCACTTTTTGCTTGCCATATGTAGTTGTCACTATTCTTTCACGGTTGAAAGGTTTTGATAATAAAATGCTAGAAGCTGCAAAAGATTTAGGTGCAAGTGAAATTGTGATTCTAAGCAAAATCATTCTGCCTCTTGCTTTACCAGCAATTGTGTCAGGTTGGTTATTAAGCTTTACAATTTCACTTGACGATGTAGTGATTTCTTCATTTGTAAGTGGCGTCAGCTATGAAATTTTACCACTGCGAATTTTCTCTTTAGTGAAAACTGGAGTTACTCCTGAAATCAACGCGTTAGCAACAGTTATGATCGTACTTTCATTAAGCCTAGTAGTTTTAAGCCAATTAATTCTTAGAAAACAACATAAATAGTTTGCAAAATTAACAAGATCTTTTAAAATCAGAACGCCTTAATTCGTTTAATTAAGGCGTTTTTTTATCTTCTTTTTAGGTTATTTATTTTTGGAGAAAACAAAATGAAAAAAATGACCAAAATTTTTACACTTGGATTTATCGCCTTTGCAATCGCAGGTTGTAACGATGAAACCCAAAAAACAAGTGCCACAAATACAAATGCTGGCGATAAAAACACAGTTTATCTTTACACTTGGACAGAATATGTCCCTGATGGCTTGCTTGATGATTTTACAAAAGAAACTGGTATCAAAGTGATAGTAGCAAGTCTTGAATCTAATGAAACGATGTACGCTAAGCTTAAAACTCTTGGTGATAGTGCGACTTATGATGTTATCGCTCCTTCAAATTACTTTGTTTCTAAAATGGCTCGCGAAGGAATGTTGATGCCACTTGATCACAACAAATTACCAGTAATTAAAGAACTCAATCCTGATTGGTTAAACAAATCCTATGATCCAAACAACCAATATTCTCTTCCACAATTATTAGGTGCACCAGGAATTGCATTTAATACTCAGACTTACAACAGCAACAATTTCACTAGCTGGGGAGATTTATGGAAACCTGAATACAAAAATAAAGTGCAACTTCTTGATGATGCACGAGAAGTCTTTAATATCGCTCTATTAAAATTAGGTAAAAATCCAAATACTGAAAATCCTGATGAAATAAAAGCTGCTTATGAAGAATTACTCAAACTCCGTCCTAATGTGTTAGCATTCAGCTCTGATAACCCTGCCAATTCTTTTATTGCAGGTGAAGTTGAACTTGGTCAACTTTGGAACGGTTCAGTCAGAATTGCTAAAAAAGAAAACGCCCCAGTGAATATGATTTTCCCAAAAGAAGGTCCAGTGCTCTGGGTTGATACTCTCGCAATTCCGAAAACAGCTAAAAATCCAGAAGCTGCTCACAAACTCATTAACTATATGCTCGGTGCAAAAGCAGCGGCTCAATTAACAATGGCAATTGGTTATCCAACATCGAATATAGAAGCGTTAAAACTCTTGCCAAAAGAAATCACAGAAGATCCTGCTATCTATCCGCCAGCCGAAGTACTTAAATCTGCTTATTGGCAAGATGATGTTGGTGATGCCATTCGTTACTATGAAGAATACTATCAACAACTCAAAGCCGCTAAATAACTTTTAATTTAAAGCCAGTTTGATACTGGCTTTTGTTTCATTATTATGAGGATAAACTATGAAATTTAACTTCAAAAAAACCATTGCTACTTTCACAATTACCCTCAGCATTGCTAGCCTTGCTTGTACAGGAATCAGTATTAAAACTACTCAAAATGAACTCATTCAAGCTCGCACAGCTGAATACGGTGAAGGTTTACTTAATAGTCAACTCATCATCACTCCACGTGGTCAAAAATTTCAATCCTTTACGCCAGACAAAAAAGCTAATGGTTTAAAATGGAAAAACCGCTATGGTTATATCGGCATTTCAATGGTGCTTCCAATTTTTATTGGCGAAGGTGTGAATGAAAAAGGCTTAAATGCAGGTATTTTTTACTTCCCAGGTTACGGTAGTCTTGCTTCTTATAAAACTGCTGATGCTGCCCATTCGCTTTCTGATATGGAATTTGTCAAATGGGCTCTTGGTAATTTCGCTACTGTTGATGAATTGAAAGCAGAATTAGCCAAAGTTCAAATTGTCAGTTTAGGTGAAAAAGACGGTAAAGCACTTCCAACAGGTCACTGGCGAATTGCTGATGCCGTAGGCAATAACGTTATCCTCGAAATCACCGATCAAGGCAAAGTGCATTTCCACGACAACAAAGTCGGCGTTTTTACTAACAGTCCAGATTATGATTGGCACGTTAAAAATCTAAACAATTACATTAATTTATATTCTGGTAATGCTCCAAATTTCAATCAAAATGGACAAGAAATTTTTTCATTTGGAGCTGGAACAGGTATGCTTGGATTACCTGGTGATGTCACTCCCCCATCGCGTTTTGTTCGAGCCTTCTTCCTTCTCAAAAGCTTACCAACTCCAAATAATATCGAATCTGGCATTCTCAGTGCCTTCCATATTTTAAACAACTTCGATATCCCAATTGGGATGGAATATAGCAAATCGCATCAAGCAAGTATTCCAAAAAATTTGCTCACAGCTACACAATGGACAACTGCGATCGATTTAGCAAATAGAGTATTCTATTACAAATCAATGGACAGTAGCGAAATTTATAAAATTTCACTTCAAAAAATTGATTTTGAAAAAATCAAGCTACAGATTTTACCATTAACTCAGCAAAACAAAATCTTCCACGAAGTGGAAATTAAATGATCCATTTTATAAATGAGGAAAAGTTTATGTTTACGAACTTACAAAACAAAACAGCCATCATCACAGGTGCAGGAAACGGTATTGGTAAAGGCTCTGCATTAATCTTGGCTCGTCACGGTGTCAATGTTGTCTGTAGCGATCTTAACTTCGATACTGCATCTGTCACTGCAGAATTAGCAAAAAGTTACGGCGTCCAAGCTATTGCTGTTAAATGTGATGTTACTCAAGAACAGGATTTAGAAAATCTCGTCACCGAAGCCATCAAAGCTTTTGGTGGCGTTGAAATTTTAGTTAATAACGCGGGTGGTGGTGGCGGCGGACGTGAAAATTTTGAAGCACTTAGCCTTGAATACATCGAAAAAATCTACCGTCTCAACCTCTTCAGTGTCTTCAAACTTTCTCAACTCTGTACGCCATATATGCAAAAAGCACAATACGGTTCTATCATCAACATCACTTCAATGGCGGGACAAATGGCAACGCAAAATATGAGTGTTTATGGCAGTTCTAAAGCTGCACTTAACCAACTCACTAAGTATATGGCAATGGATTTAGGTAAATTTAACATCCGTGTTAACGCTATCGCACCAGGGGCGATCAAAACTGACGCTCTTGCTTCCGTCCTCACTACTGAGATCCAAGATAAAATGCTTGCTAACACTCCTATCAAACGCCTTGGTGAAGTAGCCGATATTGCCAATGCTGTCTTATACTTCGCCAGCTCAATGAGTGCTTGGACAAGCGGACAAATTCTCCCCGTTAACGGCGGTGGCGAACAAAGCTTAGATTAATTAATACGTTGATAAATGCACTGCGCCCCGAAATTCGAGAAAATTTTTCCGATTTCGTGGGCGTTGTTTTAATGACTTTCTTACAAGTTAAAAAATCACTTTTTGCTTGACTAATCCGCAAGTTTTAGCATAGTCAGCTAAAGCGAGGATTTCAGCTTGCGTTGGAATATGTGCTTTGAGTCCTTGTTCATCTCTCACCCCTTTAGCGTGGACTTTGATCAATTTGAATAACACTTTATTGGCATTGGGAAATTGAGCAATTTTTTGGATTAATTGCTTTACATCAAAAAAATCTTTAATCCAAACTAAGCGAATTTCTTCAATCTTGTCTTGTACAAGAAGTAGTGCAAGGTTATGCAAATGACGGTTGAGAAAAGCGTCGGAAATCCTGTGATGAGGCGTGATATAGAAGGCACCACTTTGATTATGGCGGTCAAAACACAATGTACGCAATCCACAACCTATCCCTTTGATATCAAAAAGAAATTTGTCTGTTACTTTAATGAGCGGTTGGATTTTTCCGGCATCAAAAAAACCGTTAGTATCCAAATAGCAACTCAATCCATTTTGACGAAGTTTGGAAAAAAGTGGGACGAGTTTGGCGGCGTGTAAAGTAGGTTCGCCGCCTGAAAAAGTAACGCCACGGATAAACGGTGTCGATTGCATGATACGTTCATACAACGCCTGTAATGTCATCAAAGTCACTTGTGGATTATGACGTGCAATAGTCTCGGGATTGTGGCAATAAAGGCAATTAAGGTTACAGCCTTGCAAAAACACGCTTGTGCGATTACCCGCACCTTCAACATTCGAAAACGGGATAATTCGATGTACGGGCAATTGCAAGGTTTGCCAATTTTCTGTTAAGTCAATCAGCTTACTTGGCATTAACGTTCTGCTCGTCTCGCAATTGGCGGTCAAAAACGTGTGCACAGGTATCGGTGCCATCGCCATACCAAGTGGTATCTTGCAGCACAGCTTCACCGCGACGATATTTTTCAACTTCGCTTTTTTTCACTAAATACCCTGTCACACGAATTAAGTCCGTATCCTTGCGGTAAGTCGTGATGTAGCGATAACCCAAGGCGAAAGCACCATCGATGATATCAACAATGGCATCTGGATGATCTTGGTAAGTCTGATCAAATGCGAACAAATCCCCCGTACCAGATGGAAAATAACGATGATAAGGAGCTGATTGTTTGAGGTGTGCTAAAAGGCTCGGCTCTTCACCGACACGGATGCGGTGAGCGGGTGCATTGTGCTTATCTTCTTCGTGTAAACTTGCACCGACTTGTGCGTGCAATAAATACTTGTTTCCTGTACGTTCAACATAGATTCCTTGGTGACTTTCAACGCAGACTTGTAATACGTTTAATAGGCTTGCGGCGATTTCTTCACCACGTTCACTTTGTCCAAAAGTTTGATTTAAACCTTCCTGTTTTAAGAAGTGGTTAACAGCATCCGCTAAGCCAACAATTCCTAGCATACTGGTGAAATTAGTACGTTTAATAAAGCCTTCTTTGACCAAAAAATCTGTCTCAAAAAAGTGGCTTTTTTCAACCAAAAACCGATGGCGTTTGTCCAGAGTATTCAAAGCGGCTTTTGCCACTTTCGGTAAAAGATGATCTCGCATTTCGCTAACATTTTGGCAACGGCGAGCAATAGTGCCCAAGCGTAAACGACTCAAACAGTAAGCACCACCTGCTTCAGGTAGTGCGTTGTAGCAACTTGCAATACCGTAATCTTCACCTAATTCAGAGGCGTAATAAGGTTCGTTAGCAAAAGAAGGTTTGGAGACTGCTAAACAGGCTTGTGCCGCAAGTTCAGCGAATTGACGGGAAGTTTTAGTTTTATCATAACGAATCGTCATATTCGGAGTTGGATTTTGCAATTCCACCACTGCCCGCAAAATTAATCGCCCAGCACGTGTTTCTTCGGGACCAATATTGGCGTGGCAGAAAGAATCCGGAATTGCTTTATCAACGTGATTTAAAAAGCGCTTGATTTTTTGGTAGTCTGTTTCTTCATCGGTAGTCAAAAATGGTTCAAATAGTTGATCTAAGCGACCGATGTAGACAGGGAAAGTTGTTACAGATGGTACATGGCTATAAATAATCAACAAACCATCAAGTAGTTCATCCAACGAAGTTGGCATTGGTAAATCTAAGAATTGACAGCCTTTTTCAAGGTATACGCGGTAATCTGGTAGAATGTAACGGGGACGATAAATAGCATAACCTTCATTTAAGTCACACAACATTTGATCTTGAATAAATTGCCATTCTTCGTCACTATAACCTAGCAATTGACGAGGATCAAACAAACGTTCGGCGATGTTAGCAAGCAGCATTGTTTTTTGTTTGCAAGTGAGATTAGTTGCACAAACTGTGTCAAGAATATCGTTTTGATTAGATTGCATATAAAGCTCCTTTTTATTTAATTACGCTTTCAAAATCGGGAAAATTTTCTGAAAAAAAACAAATATTTTTAGAAAAATTAGCATTGTTAGTAAGCTATCCTGCGGTATGCCCACGTCGTTGCACGTCATCACCATGTGACCCTTCGGACTCATGC
>JAHHRA010000020.1 GCA_020026055.1 Actinobacillus sp. | reverse complement strand
GAATACCTGCCTGTCACGCAGGGGGTCGCGGGTTCGAGTCCCGTCCATTCCGCCATTTTTCCAATTTAGGGGCGTAGTTCAATTGGTAGAGCGTCGGTCTCCAAAACCGAATGCTGGGAGTTCGAGCCTCTCCGCCCCTGCCATCATCTCACCTTCCTTAAATAAATACTGCATTATTGTAGTCTTATTCAAGAATATTTCAAAAGTTCTAAAACTATTTTCACTTCAAATGAGCCTGAATTATCAAAATCTAGACATTAATGAAACAGAAATTAATGCATAAATATATTTATTAGCAATAAATTTTAATTGTTAACCAATTGTTGTTGAATTGTTTTTTATTGTATAATCCTGCCCCTGTTAATTCGTTATAGGCAACTTAGAGTATTTCTGCAAGCTAATCCTAAAAAGCATAGTTATCGTAACTCCAGTAAATAATTCTGAAAATGTTAAAGCTGCTGAATCAGTTTTGAGCATAAGTGCTCAACCTTTAACAGAACTAAGTTATTATGTTTATTCTGTATACTAGTTACTGATCGAATTCTTAAAAGTAAATGGTGCAACGGATGGAATGGTCATTAAACAAATTATATCTCAACATCTGCATCAAATTTTTGGGGAAGATGCAACACTTTATTTAGAGGTTGATAAATATGGCACGAAATATGCGATTTTGGATAGCATTACGACTGTTGATGTGAAAGCAACTTTAGTTGATTTAAAGACGGGTAAAACGATTTGGTTTGGTGCTGAACGTATTGAAGAAGGAACAACAAATAATAATTCTAACTTAGTTGTTGCTTTGATTGGTTCTGCAATAATACAAGTGATGAACTCTGCGACTGATGCTCATAATTGGCTCTGAAAGTAATGCAGCAGTTATTTGTTACTGATAAAAATGCCTCAATTTTATATGAGTCAAAACCACCAAATTATCGTAAAGATAATCAATTACAAAAAAAGGAATAAATTTCCTCTCAAAATGACTCCTGTAAGGATTTTTATATTGAAGAGATAAGAAAGATCTAAATCATCTTCTTGAGATTATCTTATTGTTTATATTCAAGAATATAATTAATATATTGGCTCATTTTTTCGTTATAACTAGGATGTAATTAATGTTAAAAACTAAACTAAAATGGAACAAATTTGACTTTGTTTGGTCATTAAATTTATTTGGAACTGCTGTAGGAGCAGGAGTTTTATTTTTACCTATTAATGCTGGAATGAAAGGCTTTTGGCCTTTAGTTGTTTTAGCAATTTTATCAGGACCAATGACTTATTTTGCACACCAAGGATTATCTCGTTTCGTGTTATCTTCCTCACAAAAAGGAGATGATATTACTGTTGTTGCTGGTGAATATTTCGGTCAGAATGTTGCGAAACTAATCACTTTGTTGTATTTCTTCGCGATTTTCCCCATCTTGTTGATTTATGGTAATGGTATTACTAATACAGTAGGATCTTTCCTAGTTAATCAATTAGGCATGGAACATCTTTCTCATGTGATGAATAAAGGGATAGCAAATATTTCTGTAGAACGTATTGTGCTTTCAGGTGTACTAATTGGTGCTTTGATAGGTGTGATGTTAGTCGGGGAAAAATTAATGCTCCGTTTAACGGAATTCTTAGTTTACCCATTATTAGCAATTTTATTAGGGCTTTCACTTTATTTAATTCCGAATTGGAATACTAGTATGCTAAATGAATTCCCAACTTTTGGTGATTTCTTTAAAACTATCTGGTTAGCTTTACCTGTAATTGTATTCTCATTCAATCATAGTCCTGCTATTTCACAATTCTCACTTTCACAAGAACGTGAATATGGAAGTGCAGAGGAAGCAGAACGTCATGCAAGTCATACTTTGAAAGGAACAGCGACTTTATTAGTATTATTCGTGATGTTGTTCGTATTTAGCTGTGTATTGAGTTTAACTCCAGAACAACTTGCAGAAGCTAAAGAACAAAACATCAGTATTCTGTCTTATTTAGCCAACAAATTTGATAACCCTTGGATTACTTACTTTGGTCCTGCAGTTGCTTTCTTAGCAATTACTAGTTCGTTCTTTGGGCATTATTTAGGAGCACGTGAAGGTATTGAAGGATTGTATTTACAAGCGATCAGTAAAAGTAACGGGGAAAAAGTTAATCGCAAAAAACTCAACAAAGTCACGGCAATTATTTTCTTCATTATTCTTTGGATTGTAGCTATTTTAAATCCATCCATCTTAGGAACAATTGAATCACTTGGTGGACCATTTATTGCTACCATCTTGTTCTTAATGCCAATGTATGCAATTGCTAAAGTCCCTGCAATGAAAAAATACTCAGGAAAAATTACTAATATTTTTGTAACAGTGATGGGTATTTTGGCAGTAAGTGCGGTAGTATTAAACTTATTTTAATTTTATAGAAATTAGTAAGATCTCTTGTTTAAAGGATCTTTTTATTGATAAGGAAAAATGATGATTAGCGTTTTTGATATGTTTAAAGTTGGAGTTGGTCCTTCAAGTTCGCATACAGTTGGACCAATGAAAGCGGGCAAAGCTTTTCTTGATTTATTGATAAAAAAGAATGTACTCGACCGAGTCGATCATATTCAAGCTGAAGTATATGGTTCTCTTTCACTCACTGGGCGAGGACATAATACGGACATTGCTATCATTATGGGTTTGGCTGGTTATTTGCCTAATGATGTTGATTTAGACTTGATTCCAGTTTTTATTGAAAAACTGCAAAAAACGTCTCGTTTGCCGATCAATCAAGGTAGCAAAGAAGTTACATTTGATTTTAACAACGATCTGATTTTTAATAACGAGTGCTTACCGTTGCACGAAAATGGAATGAAATTAAAGGCTTATGCGAATGGTGAATTATTAGTAGCAGAAACTTATTATTCCATTGGTGGCGGTTTTATCGTTGATGAAGCTCATTTCGGCGTTGAAGAAAAACAAACTATTCCTGTTCCTTATCCATATCAAAAAGCTATCGATCTAGTTAAACATTGTCAAAAAACAGGCTTATCACTTTCGGCAATTGTGCGAGCTAATGAAATTGTCCTTCATGGTGAAGTGGCGTTAGAAAAGCATATTCAAACGATTTATCAAACAATGAACGACTGCATGCAACGAGGTTTGAACACGGAAGGTATTTTACCAGGTCCTTTGAAAGTGGAACGTCGTGCAGCGACTTTGTCTCGCACTTTGCACGCTAATGAAAACCTTACTCTTGATCCGATGAGTGTTATTGACTGGGTGAATATGTATGCTCTCGCTGTCAATGAAGAAAATGCAGCAGGTGGACGTGTTGTTACTGCACCAACTAATGGTGCTTGTGGCATTGTGCCTGCGGTATTGGCGTATTTCAATAAATTTATTGAAAAAGTCAGTCCTGAGATCATTGAACGTTATTTGTTAACTTGTAGCGTTGTCGGCTCACTTTATAAGATGAACGCCTCCATTTCCGGAGCAGAAGTTGGATGCCAAGGTGAAGTGGGTGTCGCTTGCTCGATGGCAGCGGCTGGTCTAACGGATATCCTAGGTGGCAATGTTGAACAGATTTTCTGTGCCGCTGAAATTGCAATGGAACACAATTTAGGTTTAACCTGCGATCCTGTAGCAGGACAAGTACAAGTCCCTTGTATTGAACGGAATGCAATTGCTGCAGTAAAAGCTATTAATGCCAGCCGTATGGCGTTACGTCGTACTTCTCGCCCAGTGGTTTCACTTGATGACGTGATTGAAACGATGTACGAAACAGGCAAAGATATCAATGCGAAATACCGTGAAACTTCACAAGGTGGTTTAGCCGTTAAAATAGTTTGTTCATAAAGATGTTTTTTGATCTACAAATAAAAATCTCCAGTCGTGAAAGCGAGTTGATATAAAGAGCTAAAAGAAGCATTTTTCTTTTATTTCAGTATTAATCACGCTTTAAAAATCAGGAAAATTTTCTCGAAATTTGTAGTGTGGGAAGAATGAAATAATGCTGTTTAAATCGCATTCAAAGTAGATTTAATTGATAGTTACGCCAGTAAAATTGGAAAAATTTTTCAATTTTGCTGGCGTGCGTAATTATGCTTTACGTAATTTTGCCAAAATGCTACTGAGCATGTTGTCTAATGGAGCTTGAATCCGCATAGGCTCTTGTGTTTTAGGATGGCAGAAAGCAATTTCAAACGCATGCAAAAAGAGTCGATTTAATCCGAAAGCAGTCATTTTTTTGTCAAAATCGCTATTACCATATTTAAGATCCATTGCAATCGGATGACCAGCATATTGCGTATGAACTCGAATTTGGTGAGTTCTCCCAGTGATAGGGCTTGCTTTGACAAGCGTTGCGAAAGCGTAGCGTTCTTCTACTTTAAAAAGTGTTTCTGAAGGTTTCCCTTGTTCGCTTACTTTTACTATCCGTTCGCCACTGCTTAACTCATTTTTTAATAACGGAGCTTGGATGCTTTTAGTATATGATTGCCATTGTCCCCGCACGAGAGCGAGATAGTCTTTTTGAATGCGTTTTTCTCGTAATTGCTCGTGGAGATTTCTTAAAACAGCACGTTTTTTTGCAATTAGCAAAATTCCTGAGGTGTCGCGATCCAGACGATGTACTAATTCTAAAAAGCGGACATCAGGTCGCAAAGCACGCAATGCTTCAATTACACCAAAGTTTACTCCACTTCCTCCGTGTACTGCTATTCCTGAAGGTTTGTTGAGTACGATTAGTGTGTCGTCCTCAAATAAAATGTTTGCCTCTAATTGGCTCACTTTATTGAGTTTTGTTGAAATTTTAAAAGTCGTTTTTTGTGGTATTCGAATTGGCGGAATACGAATAATATCAGCAAGTTGTAATTTATATTCAGGCTTAACTCGTCCTTTATTCACTCGCACTTCACCTTTGCGTAAAATGCGATAAATTAAACTTTTTGGCACGCCTTTAAGACGTGCTAATAGAAAATTATCAACACGTTGTCCAGCTTCTTCCGTGATAGTAATAAGCTTAACTTGGGGATGAAGGATTTGTTCTGAAGTCTTTTCCATAGAGAATATTGTCGGATAATTAAATTTTTTAATGATAACATAAATTTATATAAAAATATTAAACAAAAAAGGCGACACAGCAGTCACCTTTTTGAAAGAATGTAAATAGAATTATTTTTGTTATTTAGCTTTTTGTTGTTCTGTGGGAGCTGTAATATTTTTGAAGCTAGCTACAACAGCTTGGTCGGTCGTTACGATGATTGACTTACCATTATCGAAATCAATTCCACCTGCAACAGTGGTCAAATTCAATTGCAATTTTTTATTGCTTAAAAATTCTTTTTGGATCACGCCAGGGTAACTTGTTAATGGTTTATTAAACGTTACACTAATTTGAGAATGTGGTGGTAACGGTTTTTTTAAAGTGACAGAAATAGGAAAAATATCAATCAAATTTTTATTGAATGTCACAAGTGAATACCATTTCACTGATTTTATATTTTCTTGTCCTTTATTAACAATGTTGTAGTTATACGAGAGTATTTCTTTATTTTCTTCATTTTCTGAAAGAATATATGAGACAGGGATGATTTGTACAGTTTTATTAAACTGAGTAAGTGCTTCTTTTTCTTGTTGCACTGATGATGTCGTTTTTGGTGTGTTAGCCATTTCGACTTTGCTCATTGCATTCTTTGTTGGCTGCGTTGAATTTGATGAAGCAGTTTGAGTTTTATCATCGTGGCAAGCAACTAGTGACAAAGTTGTAGCAAGAATGGCTACGCTTATAATTGACTTATTTAATTTCATAATAATCCTCTAAAAGCTAATGATATGACATAAAAATTTACTGTTATAAGCAAATAATACATATTTTAAAACATCTAATTTTTTTTGTATATAATTAAGCAAAATAATCAGCTATCACCATAGTAATGTTCGCCGATTTCAATTAAAGCCAAACCTTTTTGTTCCCGCCATTTATTTGTGTCACGTAATGAATAAACACAACCACAATATTCTTGTTTATAGAAACGTTCACGTTTGCTAATTTCAATACCACGTTGAGATCCACCACTTTTACGCCAATTGTAGTCCCAAAAAATGAGATTATAATGTGCTGCGGCTCGATGTGCGGCTTTCATTACTTGATTAATATCTTTCCATCGAGATATGCTTAAGCTAGTTGTAAATACAGGAATATTTTGTTCGTGTGCAAATAATGCCGTTCGTTCTAAACGCATATCAAAACATTTTGTACAACGCTCGCCACGCTCTGGCTCATTCTCTAGCCCTTTGATACGTTCAAACCATTCTTTGCGATCATAATCGCCATCATAAAATGGGATATGCCATTTTTCGGCAAAACGTTTGTGTTCATTTTTACGGATTTCATATTCGCGTTGTGGGTGAATATTGGGATTATAAAAGAAGATTGTGGTATCAATGTTAGATGCTATAACAGCTTCTATAATTTCACCTGAGCAAGGCGCACAGCAAGAATGAAGAAGCAATTTGTTGTAACCTTTAGGTAGTACTAACTTTGGGCGAATAAATTCGGATAATATTTTCATTAGTAATGTCGATCTACAGAAATATAAGCAAGAGAAATCAGTGCATCTTTATAAATGGATTCGGGTAGGCATTGAATTGAATCTACTGCTTTTTGGGCCTCTTCACGAGCTCGTTGCATCGCATAATCCAAAGAATGATGTTTTGCCATAATATTTAATACTTCAGGTAGAATTTCACGTTTGCCACCTTGTTCAATTGCATCAGCAATCATTGCGGCTTGTTGAGGATTACTATGTCGCATCGCATGTAATAATGGCAATGTTGGTTTACCTTCGGCAAGATCATCACCGATATTTTTTCCAAGTGCTTGACTGGAAGCACTGTAATCTAATACATCATCAACTAATTGGAAAGCCGTTCCAACATAACGCCCATAATCTTGAAGTGCTTTTTCTTGTTCTTCAGTTGCGTTTGCAACAATAGCAGCACATTGTGTAGCGACCTCAAACAGACGAGCTGTTTTACTATAAATTACTCGCATGTAATCTGTTTCAGTTGTGTCAGGATTATTGCAGTTAATGAGTTGTTGGACTTCTCCTTCGGAAATGATGTTAGTTGCGTCAGCCATCACTTGCAAAATACGTAGTGAGTTTAATTTAGCTACCATTTGGAATGCGCGTGTATAGATAAAATCGCCCACTAATACGCTTGCGGCATTACCAAATTCAGCATTCGCGGTGGGTTTGCCACGACGAAGATTAGATTCATCGACAACATCGTCATGTAATAAAGTCGCAGTATGAACAAATTCGACAAAGGCTGCACAATGACTAATATGTTTATTTTCACCACTTAAAGCCCGTCCTGCCAGTAGAGCAATCATCGGACGGATCCGCTTCCCACCACTTTGGACGATATAGAAACCGATTTGATTTATAAGAGGAATTTTAGAGTCTAATTGCGATAAAATGATTTCATTTACGATATTCATATCATCGAGAATTAATGTATGGATTTCAGAGAGATCCATTTGTTTTTTTACATCGCTCATATTGGATAAGTTCTTTATTTGTAAAAAATTGTAAAGCATTGTACTTGATTTTTAGACTGAACTAAAAGGAAAGAAAATAAAAACAACATTTTTTTAATTAGGCTAAATAATCGCTTGCCAAGGGAACTATTTTTCCGTAGAATTTGCGACCTATTTTGTATTTATTTTGAATGTGCTAGATAAATGACTATACTACTGGCACATATAAGCGGAGTATTTATGTACGCAGTTTTCAAAAGTGGTGGTAAACAACACCGTGTAAGCGAAGGTCAAGTGATTCGCTTAGAGAAACTTGAAAAAGCAACAGGCGAAACCGTCGAATTCGACTCAGTATTAATGGTTGTAAACGGCGAAGACGTAAAAATCGGTACACCAGTGATTGCTGGTAGTAAAATCGTGGCAGAAGTTATAGCACACGGTCGTGGCGATAAAATCAAAATCGTTAAATTCCGTCGTCGTAAACATAGCCGTAAACAACAAGGGCATCGTCAGTGGTTCACAGAAGTGAAAATCACTGGGATCCAAGCATAATTTAAGAGGAGATCAAGTAGATGGCAACGAAAAAAGCTGGTGGTTCGACTCGTAACGGACGCGATTCAGAAGCTAAACGCCTCGGTGTTAAACGCTTTGGTGGAGAATCTGTTTTAGCTGGAAGCATTATTGTTCGCCAACGTGGTACTAAATTCCACGCGGGTAGTAACGTTGGCATGGGGCGTGATCATACATTGTTCGCTACAGCTGACGGTAAAGTTAAATTTGAAGTAAAAGGCGAAAAAAGTCGTAAATACGTAAGTATTGTTACTGAATAGTTTACTGTTACATGAATGACAATGCCCCGCAACGTCTAAAACGTGGTGGGGCATTTTGTTTTATTTGCAATTTGTAAATTTGAATGCAGAATAAGATTTAATTTCACTTACTTTTAGACTGAACATAGAAATAGCAAATAAATTCAAAAAATTTTAGGATATATCTCCGTGCAAAATCAAATTCAAGCCCAACGCCCAATTTCAGGCTTTTTTCTTGCTCTCACTACTGGCATGATGTGGGGAGCTTTGCCGATTGCAGTGCAGCAACTTTTATCAGGAATGTCAGTGCAAACCATCGTTTGGTTTCGCTTTTTTACTGCAAGCTTTGTGTTATTTATTGTCTTGGCGAGCAAAAGTAAACTTCCAAGTTTTCATCAATTGCATCGTCGTTATTGGTGTTTTTTAATCTTAGGAGTATTTGGACTCGCAGGCAACTTTTACCTCTTTAACGCTGCTTTGCAATATGTTCCAGCAGTTACTAGCCAAATCTTGATGCCCGTCGCTTCGTTCTTGATGTTGTTAGCAGGTGTAGTGATTTTTAAGGAGAAGATGTTAATCACACAAAAAATTGGGCTTGGTTTATTAATTCTTGGCTTAGGGTTGTTTTTTAATCAACATTTAAGAGATTTCTTAAACTTCAGTCTATATTTCAAAGGAGTGTTGATTGGATTTTGTGCCTCTCTCGTTTGGGTGTGTTATGGCATCGCTCAAAAAATATTGCTCATCAAATTTAAAGCCCAACAGATTTTATTGATCATTTATTTTGGTTGCTTTCTCGTTTTTACGCCTACTGCACACCCGAGCGAATTAGCTAATTTAACACCATTACAACTTAGCTGTCTTGCTTTTGCCTGTGCGAATACTTTAATTGCTTACGGTAGTTATGCAGAAGCTTTGAACCGCTGGGATGTTGCTAAAGTCAGTGCAGTAACGACTCAAGTTCCCATTTTTACAATGATCTTCTCTGCTGTTTTAGCAACAATTGCACCGAGTATTTTTGAAATGGAAGATCTTAATTTAATCAGTTATTTAGGTGCTGCTACTGTAGTCGCTGGAGCCTTGAGCTCTGCTATTGGACACAAATTTATTAAGCAGAAAGCTTAAGGAGAAAAGATGAAATTTATTGATGAAGCCTTAGTACGTATTGAGGCGGGCGATGGTGGTAATGGTTGTGTGAGCTTCCGCCGTGAAAAATATATTCCCAAAGGTGGTCCTGACGGTGGCGATGGTGGCGACGGTGGCGATGTGTATTTGCAAGCTGACGAAAATCTCAACACTTTAGTTGACTACCGTTTTGAAAAACGCTTTGCCGCTGAACGTGGCGAAAATGGGCGTGGTAGTGATTGTACTGGTAAACGTGGCAAAGACATCACTTTACGCGTCCCTATTGGCACTCGTGCGATCGACAATGACTCTCAAGAAATCATCGGTGATCTGACTAAGCATGGACAAAAAATACTGATTGCCAAAGGAGGTTATCACGGTTTGGGCAATGCTCGTTTTAAATCCTCTGTCAATCGCACTCCACGTCAAAAAACGAACGGAACTGCGGGCGAAAAACGGGATATCAAATTAGAATTGTTGCTTCTTGCTGACGTCGGAATGCTAGGATTACCGAATGCAGGTAAATCTACTTTCATTCGTGCGGTTTCTGCCGCCAAACCGAAAGTTGCTGATTACCCTTTCACTACACTCGTCCCAAGCCTTGGCGTAGTGCGAGTTGATGAAAAACGCAGTTTTGTCGTCGCAGATATTCCTGGTTTAATCGAAGGTGCTGCTGAAGGAGCAGGGCTTGGCATTCGCTTCTTGAAACATCTAGAACGTTGTCGCGTGCTGGTGCATTTGGTAGATATTAACCCGATTGATGAAAGCAATCCTGCTAATAACATTGCTATTATTGAAAACGAACTTACTCAATATAGCGAAAAATTAGCCGAAAAACCGCGCTGGTTAGTTTTTAATAAAGTCGACACATTAACAGCAGAGGATGCTGAACAACGCATTGCTGAAACTTTAGAACAACTTGGAATTGATGAAAACAATAAAGAAAAAATTTACTGCATTTCTGCTGCGACAGGAGAAAATATTCCTTATTTGTGTCGTGAAATAATGGATTTCATCGATGCTCATCCTATTACTGAAGAAATGTCAGAAGCGATCCACGAAGAAATTAAATTCAAATGGGACGATTATCATCAACAACAACTCAAAAATATTGATGAAGAAGATTGGGATGAAGATTGGTTAGAAGAGGATGACGAAGGCGTTGAAATTATTTATCAAAAGTAACTTTGTTTCTACTTAACAGTCATCACGCCTCTAAATTAGGGAAATTTTTCCTGATTTGACGGCGTGATGATTATTACATCTTCTTCGTATCACATCTTTGAAATTGGAAAATACCTAAGTTGGAAGAAAAATTGTTTTTGAGCTTCATAAGTTGATTTTTATAATCCTCTTTGTTGTGTAACTTCATGATTATCAAATAATTTTGTATAATTATTATTTATCTATCTATGACATAAATTTTAGCTAAAGATTATTCACTGAATATTAAAGCAATTAATATTATTGGTATCCAATAATAGAAAATATTGATTAGATAATTTACAATATTTTGTTCATTTATTAACGATTTTAAATTTTATTATCACAAAAGTTAAATATAACTTATTTAATATAATCATACAATTCGCCAAAAATACCCAAAATAATCATTTCATTAGAATTAGCTCGTAGACATGCAATAATTATATTTTTAATTATTGTTCTAATAATATTAAATAAAACAATAAATTAATTATAGTTAATAAACTAAAAGTTAAATTAAATTTCAATTTAAGAAGTTTTTAAAAATAAGTTATATAGTCATTTCCATAATTAAAATTATTAAATAATATTTATTATTCTGATTTAGAAACGCCTCATGCTTCAAAACTAAAATGTTTTCAATTTCAATAAGTATTTCCAATAATAAGATTGATTTTTTTCATAAGTTATTTTATTTAAATTAATGAATGAATTTTAATATTAATGTGATCAAGATCGAAATAATAGCAAAGTAAATAGCGAAATATCATAAAAAGGTTAAGCTATGTTATTTTTACGATGAAGGATAAAAAATGTTTCCTCTATTTTGTTGTTGGGTGTGTCAGCGAACAATTTTTATTGGCAAAAATGGGATTTGTTGTTTTTGTCAAGCTACGATTTCACAATCATCATATTGTTTTAGTTGTGGAAATAGAACACATTGTTATACAAAATGCTGTGGGCGATGTCGTGCTGAGCAAAACTGGGATTTTCTTGTGAAAGGTGGAGAATTTTTACCACCGCTTTCTTCTCTTATTCACCAATTTAAATTTCATAAAGCCTATTATTTAGATCGATGTTTAGCACGGATTTTGTTGTTGGCGATCAAAAATGCTCGGCGTGAGATGTATTTTGCAATGCCTGATGTCATTATCCCTGTGCCATTACATCATAAGCGATGGTGGCAAAGAGGGTACAATCAAAGTGAATTAATTGCTCTTCAATTGGGGAAATGGTTGAATATTCCTGTGGAGATGGCTTGGATTGAACGCCAAGTAAATACACCATCACAACGTGGATTGACGGCAAAAGCACGTCATAAAAATATCTGTAATGCGTTTAAGTTGAATTTGAAGAATCCTCAAAATTATCAGCGGATTGCGATTGTAGATGATGTTTTTACGACAGGAGCAACGACTATGGAAATATGTCGTCTTTTTAGGCGTGCAGGAGTAAAAGAGATTTATATATGGGTAGTTGCTACGGCATAAATATTGCTTTGCATTTTTTATTGGCACTGTTAAAATTTTTGCTATAACCTGATTAAAAAAGTCAATTATTAAGGCATATTTATGGATAACATCAGAATTTCTCTCGCCGCACAAGCACATTTTCAGAAATTACTCGCTCATCAAGAAGAAGGAACTCATATTCGTATTTTTGTCGTCAATCCTGGTAAACCAAACGCAGAATGTGGCGTATCTTATTGTCCGCCGAACACAGTAGAGGATACTGATGTGGAAATGGTTTATGATGGTTTTTCTGCTTTCGTTGACGAAGTAAGCTTACCCTTTCTAGCGGAAGCAGAAATTGATTTTGTAGAAGAAGATTTGGGTTCACAGCTTACTTTAAAAGCACCGAACGCTAAAATAAAAAAAGTCGCAGATGACGCACCATTGATTGAACGTGTAGATTATGTGATTCAAACTCAAATCAATCCACAATTAGCAAGCCATGGAGGGCGGATTACACTGATTGATATCACGCCAGAAGGTATAGCAATTCTGCAATTTGGTGGAGGTTGTAACGGTTGTTCAATGGTGGATGTGACACTAAAAGATGGCATTGAAAAAGAATTGCTCAACCAATTTCCAAATGAGTTGTCAGGCACGCAAGATGTGACTGAACATCAACGTGGAGAACATTCTTTTTATTAAAATAATGATAGCCCTGTCAGCATACTGATGTTTTTATAGCCAGTTTGGCTGATGGGATGAACTCTGAAGAAAACGTTACAACGTTTTGTGAATTATTTTGAAGTATTTTAACTGAAATTAAATTGGAAGAATTTATGTTAAAACAAGTTTTACATATTGGCTTAACTGTCAGTGATTTAGCTCGCTCAATTGTCTTTTATCGTGATGTGTTAGGTCTACATTTTATTGGGAAAATGCGGATGCAAGGTGAAGCAACGGATAAGCTTTTTCGTCTACAAGATTGTATTGTAGATGTTGCCTATTTGAATGGGAGTGATGCACTCTCTTCACCACCTATCGAATTGATTCAATTTGTCCATCCTAAGTCTGAAAAATTTTTACCAAACCTTACGCAAACTAGTATTTCAGAGCTTTGTTTTTATGTTGAGGATATTGAAGATAGCTATCAAAAACTCTGTGCACAAGGAGTAGAATTTTTATCTGAACCTCAGTATTTTGACTTTTCAAATGAAAATTTAGGTAAAAGCAAAGCCGTTTATTTTCGAGATCCTGATGGAATTATTTTAGAGTTAATTCAGCCGCTGTGATTGGCGATGACGTCCACAAATTCAGAAAAATTTCCCACAGCAAAAAATACAATGTTTTGAAAGTCAGTACTGCTAACGAACGGAAGCCTATTGGAAAGTTAATTTTAAATTTGGCGAAGTACACCATTATGGATAGAAAAATATTGTGATTGCTGTGGTTGCATTTGTTTGAGTTGATCGTGATGAATAGCAGTAACAAAGACTTGTGAGCCACTTCGTTGCAAACGTTCGGCAAGCAATGTGCGTTTTTTCTCATCCAGCTCTGAGGCAAAATCGTCGACTAAGAAAATACAATGGCGATTTTTGTGTTGCATAAGGTGTTCTCCTTGTGCAAGGCGTAAAGCACACATCAATAATTTTAGTTGTCCACGTGACAAGAAATCTTCTACTGGGGAGCCATAGCTACGAAAACGGAAATCGGCTTTATGAGGACCTGAAAAAGTGTAGCCCAGTTGTTTATCACGTTCAAAATTTTTGGCGAAAATTACACTAAGATCTTCGTCTTTTTCCCAACCTTGGTAAAAATTTGCCTGAATCTCTATTTCAGGTAAAAATAATTGACAACTTTTTAAAATAGTTTGTTGGAGATTTTGTGCATAATCCTCTCGCCATTGGCTAATTTGCTGAGCAATAGTAGACAATGCTTTATCCCAAGGTAGAAGTTCTTGGTAATGATGAACTTGTTGAAGAATAGCATTCCGCTGTTTGAGTAAGCGATTGAATTTGCTCCAAGCATGAAAAAAGTCAGTATAGTGATGGAAAAGCCCCCAGTCTAAAAAAGCACGACGAAAATGAGGTCCGCCGTTGAGCAGATTGAGTCCTTCAGGAGTAATGAGCTGAATAGGAAGAAGATGGGCGAGATCAGCAAGTTTTTGAGCTTCTTCGCCGTTTAGCTTCATTTTAATGCTACCTTGGCGTGATTTTTGCAAGCCAATTGACCATTCGTGATGCTGTTCTTGAATGCGACCGTGGAGAGTAAAAGCCACTTGTTGGTAGCGGATAATGCGACTTTGAACACTGCTTTTAAAAGATCTACCGTGTCCTAAGTAGAAAAGTGCCTCAAGGAGACTTGTTTTACCACTACCATTATCACCGATGATAAAATTAAAGCCTGGAGCAAAATGTTGATCTACTGCGATCAAGTTCCTAAAATCTTGGATAATAATGCGTGAAATAGACATAAATTAGATACGCATCGGCATAATGACATATTCTGCAGTATCATCTTCGATATTTTCGATTAAACAGCTTGAAGTTGCATCTGTTAAGCGGAAGCGAACTTGTTGACATTTCAAGACATTTAGTACATCAAGCAAGTAAGAAACATTAAAGCCAATTTCCATCTCTTCACCTTGATAATTTACATCAATGGTTTCTTCTGCTACTTCTTGTTCTTGGTTGGTTGCAGTGATTTTGAGTTGATTTTCACTGATGAGTAAGCGTATCGCTTTGACTCTGTCATTGGATAAAATTGCCATCCGAGCAAAGGCATTACGTAACATTTCCCAGTTACTTTCAATAAGATGAGTAGCATTGCGTGGTAAGACTCGACGGTAATCAGGATAACGTCCATCAATCAATTTTGATGTAAAAGTAATATTGCCTAAATTAACTCGCAAATTATTTGAACCGATTTGTACAACAGTAGTATTGTCGCTGTTAGTTAATAGACGCAATAATTCTAAAACTCCTTTGCGTGGTACGATGACTGCGTGGTTTGGCAGTTCTTTTTCTAAGGAAATCGTGCAAACAGCTAAACGATGTCCATCCGTTGCAACTGAACGGAGTAAGTTGCCTTCAGTTTCAAATTTCATACCATTCAAGAAGTAACGAGCATCTTGATTTGCCATTGAAAATTGTGTGGCATCAATAAGATGATATAAGCGGTTTTCTGGAATATTAAATTCTACTTCTGATTGCCAATCTGCAAGGTTAGGATACTCTTCTGAAGGTAAGGTTGATAATGCAAATTTAATGCGATCTGAACGAATAATGGCACGCTCTTTTTCAAAACTTATCGTGATTTCAGCATTTTCTGGGAAACTGCGACAGAGATCGAGTAACTTTTTACCTGGGATAGTGTAACAACCTTCTTCTGTTGCTGAAATAAGTTGAGTTTGAGTAGATAACTCAACTTCAAGATCTGTTCCTGTAATAGAGAGTAAATTGCCTTGAATTTTCAATAATACGTTACTTAAAATAGGTACTGTTGGGCGATTAGTTAATACGCCACAAATTTGTTGTAATGGTCTTAATAAACCTTCGCGAGAAATAATAAATTGCATTTTTTGGTCCTCTTTATGGCGTTATACAGATAAAGTACGAATGAGATTCGTCCAGTCTTCTTGTACATTTGGATCTTCTTCACGTAATTCAGCTATTTTTTTGCAAGCATGTAATACAGTAGTGTGATCACGACCATCAAATTCTTTACCAATTTCTGGTAAACTGCGATTAGTCAATTCTTTGGCTAATGCCATAGCAAGTTGGCGTGGACGCGTAACAGTACGTTTACGGCTTTTGGATTTTAAGTCAGAAACTTTTATGCGGTAATATTCAGCGACAATTTTTTGAATATTTTCAATAGTCACTAATTTATCTTGTAATGCAAGCAAATCTCGCAGTGCATCACGCACAAAATCAATCGTAACTGATTTGCCAGTAAATTCTGCATTAGCCTGAACACGGTTTAAAGCACCTTCTAGTTCTCGTACATTAGTACGTAATTTTTGTCCCATAAAAGTAGCAACTTCGATCGGTAAGTCAAAATTACGTTCTTCCGCTTTTTTGAGTAAAATAGCAACACGTGTTTCTAAATCGGGTGGTTCAATGGGAACTGAAAGCCCCCATCCAAATCGAGATTTTAAACGATCTTCAATATTTTCAATTTCTTTTGGATAACGATCAGAAACTAAAATAATTTGCCGATTATTCTCCAAAAGTGCATTAAATGTATGGAAAAATTCTTCTTGTGTTGTCTCTTTATTTGCAAAAAATTGAATGTCATCAATTAATAACGCATCTAAGTTACGGTAGAATTCTTTGAAATTAGGCATTTTTTTATCTTTGAGAGCCTTGATATAAGACTGCATAAAGCGCTCTGCGTGTAAATAGATGACGCGAGCATTCTCTTTGCTTTGCATAATTTGATTGCCAATTGCGTGTAATAGATGAGTTTTTCCTAATCCTGTTCCGCCATACAAAAAGAGTGGATTTGACATTTTATCACCTGGATTAGTAGCAACGCGTTCTCCTGCAGCTTTTGCCCATTGGTTGGATTTACCTTCTACGAAATTTTCAAATACATAATTGGGATCTAAATTCGAACGGAATTTATTTTTTTCAGTTTGTTGAAATGTTTTTTTATTTTCTTCTCTTGTCGGTATTTGTGTAGAAACAAAAGTTTTCGGCTTCTCTCCAACTAATACTTCTACTGTAAACGTATCATTGTGAGTGAAATCACGACATATAGCGGTGATGATAGCAAGATATTGGCTGTCAACGTGCTTTTTTACAAACGGGTTAGGAACATAGAGTACCATAGTATGATTTTCTATATAATCTGCTTGTAATGGTTTAAGCCACATATTGAAATCTTCAATAGATAGCTGATCTTGCAAAGGTAAATGGCAATCTTGCCATAGCGTTGGCGATATCATATTCATTTAGCGAGTATTGTTAGCGTAACATTAATTAAAAATATTTTAGAATAGTGCAAAGTAGCTATGAATTTTACAATAAAGTTGAGCAAAGATCTTTAAGAGATTAAGGAAAAAAGTAAAAAAGATTGTTTAATAAAATGGATAACGTTTTTCAACTTTATGAAAGTTTAAATAATGATAAGGAAATTCAGCGTTTTGTTTATTTCTTATTTGACGAAGAGAAATTTTCCAATTAGAATTGCCACTCTTTATTAATTAACTTTTGTTTCTATTTATTAAGCCTTTGCTTAACATATAGTAAATTCATTTAGGTAGATTTAATTTATGAAACGTACATTTCAACCATCAGTTTTAAAACGTAGCCGTACTCATGGCTTTCGTGCACGTATGGCAACTAAAAACGGTCGTCAAGTTTTAGCTCGTCGTCGTGCTAAAGGGCGTAAGTCTTTGTCTGCTTAATCTATCCACTTTGGTTAAGCTAGATTTCAGTCGGGGGTTACGTTTGTTAACCCCCGCTCAATTTAAGTATGTTTTTCAAGCTCCGCAACGTGCGAGTACGCCTGAAATAACTATACTTGCTCGCCTCAATCATTTAGGCACCCCACGCCTTGGTCTTGCTGTTCCGAAAAAGCATCTTAAACTTGCTCATGACCGTAATCGTATTAAACGTCTCTGTCGTGAATATTTTCGTACCCATCAGCATCAGTTTCCAGCACTTGATTTCGTTGTAATAGCTAAGGTGGGAATAGGTAAGCTGGATAACTATACATTAACGATGATGTTAGATAAGTTATGGCAAAGACATATTCGTTTGCTACAAAAATCGCAATCAGTTTAGTTCGTGGTTATCAATTAACTATCAGTCCATTAATTGGGCAACGTTGTCGTTTTGTTCCCACTTGTTCGCAGTATGCGATTGAAGCATTAAAGATGCATGGTGTGTTAAAAGGTTGTTGGCTTACATCAAAACGTATATTAAAATGTCACCCTTTATGCGACGGTGGTTATGATCCTGTACCGCCTAATGTTCAGTTTAACAAAAAAGAGAAAAAATAATGAATTCAAGACGTAGTCTATTTCTTTTGGCATTGATCTTTCTTTCATTTCTTATATATCAAGAATGGAACCGAGACTATCACTCACCGAAATCGATAGAAACAACGAAGATGCAACCATCAGAGAATGTTCCTGCTACTTCCTCGATAAACACAGTCGCTGATCTTGCTACAGATAAACAAGGACGTATTGTTGTTTTGGAAAATGATGTATTCCGATTGAAAATCAATACATTAGGTGGTGATATTGTTGATGTACAGCTTCTAAAATATAATCAGACTTTGCATTCCAAACAACCATTCACTCTTCTGCAAGATAACAGTAAAGAAGTGTATATCGCACAAAGTGGATTAGTTGGTAAAAATGGTAGTGACAGCGTAAATGGTCGAGCAAATTATCAAGTAAATGGTGACAACTTTAAGTTAGATGCTTCGCAAAAAGAACTTCGTGTTCCATTTGTATTGACTAAAGATGGCGTCACTTACACTAAGACTTTTATACTAAAACCAAACCAATATGTTGTTGATGTTGATTACAACATTGCTAATCATACTGATCATGCAATTGAAGTCGAACCCTATGCTCAACTTAAGCATACATTAGTTGAAAATAAGAGCTCATTTGTAATGCCGACTTATACAGGGGGAGCTTATTCCTCGTCAGAAACGAATTACAAAAAGTATTCTTTCGGTGATATGGAAGAAGCTAATCTCAATATAAATACTAAAGCTGGTTGGGTGGCAATGCTGCAACATTATTTTGTCTCAGCGTGGATCCCACCGCAAGATGAAAATAACCATCTTTATACATCTTTTAATAAAAAAGCAAATATTGGCATAATTGGTTTTAGAGGGGCAATAGTGACTATCCCAGCAGGAGCGGATAAATCTATTACAACTAAGCTTTGGACAGGACCTAAATTGCAAGAACCAATGGAAAAAGTAGCTGATCATTTAGAACTTACGCTTGATTATGGTTGGGCGTGGTTTATTTCTAAACCACTATTCTCATTACTTAATTTCATTCACAGTCTTGTGAAGAACTGGGGTATTGCTATTATTATCGTCACTATCATCGTCAAAGCTTTGCTTTACCCGCTAACTCGAGCTCAATATGTTTCGATGGCAAGAATGCGGATGTTACAACCACGTATTCAAGAAATCCGTGAGCGTTTTGCAGACGATCCACAAAGCTTACAACAAGAAATGATGCGGATGTACAAGGAAGAAAAAGTTAATCCGCTAGGGGGTTGCTTACCTATTTTCTTACAAATGCCGATTCTTATTGCTCTTTACTATATGTTTATGGAAGCCGTGGAATTAAGGCACGCTCCATTCTTTGGTTGGATTCAGGATTTATCCGCACAGGATCCGTATTACATCCTACCGATTTTAATGGGCATCTCAATGCTTGTTTTGCAAAAAATGTCGCCAACTAACGCTACAGCTGTTGGTGATCAAACTACGCAAACGCTCATGAAATACATGCCTGTATTATTTACTATATTCTTCCTCTGGTTCCCTGCGGGCTTAGTGCTTTACTGGTTAAGTTCTAACATTATCACTATTGTTCAACAACAAGTTATTTATCATGAATTGGAGAAAAAGGGCTTACATACTAGCCATAAGAAGAAAAAGAAATAACGACCCTCCTCTGAAAGGTATCGCAAGATACCTTTCTTTTTATATCTGACAATATCCACGCCCGCAAAATAGAGAAATTTTTCTTGATTTCTCGGGCGTTTTTTAACATCAAAGGAAAGCATTATGCAAGATACAATCGTTTCTCAAGCCACTCCGATTGGGCGTGGCGGTATCGGTATTTTACGCATCTCTGGTTCACTCGCTCGCCAAGTTGCAGTAGATGTCTTGGGAAAATGCCCTAAGCCAAGATACGCTGAATACACTGCTTTTAAAGATAGTGACGGTACGATTTTAGACCAAGGCATTGCTCTTTTTTTCAATGCTCCTTTTTCATTTACAGGTGAAGATGTGTTGGAATTGCAAGGTCATGGTGGGCAAATGGTTTTAGATCTGCTTCTCAAGCGTATTTTGCAAATTAAAGGTGTGCGTCTTGCTCGCCCAGGTGAATTTTCCGAACAAGCTTTTCTCAACGATAAGCTTGACCTCGCACAAGCAGAAGCGATCGCAGATCTCATTGATGCCAATTCTGAACAAGCTGCTCGTTCAGCACTAAGATCATTGCAGGGTGAATTTTCTAACAAAATTAATGTATTAGTTGAAAATGTAATTAATTTGCGTACTTATGTAGAAGCTAGTATTGATTTTTCTGATGAAGAAATTGACTTCCTTGCCGAGGGGAAAGTTGAACAAAAATTACATGAAATGATCTCTCAAGTACAAGCAGTCCAGCAAGAAGCCAAACAAGGTAGTATTTTGCGAGAGGGCATGAAAGCTGTGATTGCAGGTCGTCCTAATGCAGGTAAATCAAGTTTGCTTAACGCTTTAGCAGGACGTGAGGTCGCTATTGTCACTGATATCGCAGGGACTACTCGCGACGTACTTCACGAACATATCCATCTAGATGGAATGCCACTGCATATCATTGACACAGCAGGTCTTCGAGAAGCTGCTGATAAAGTAGAACAAATCGGCATTGCACGAGCGTGGCAAGAAATTGAGCAAGCTGATATTATTTTATTGATGGTTGACAGCAATGATCCTAGTCAAACTCTTGAAAGTATGCAAAGCGAATTTCTCCAAAAAATGCCCGCTCATATTCCTGTTGTCTTAATTCGTAACAAAGCCGATCTCAGTGGTGAAGCTACAGGGTTTGTGGATCTAGGTAAAATAAAAATCCTCCATCTCTCTGCCAAAACGGGAGAAGGTGTGGAACTTTTAAGAAATCATTTAAAACAAACAATGGGTTATCAAAGTAGTACAGAAGGTAGTTTTATCGCACGTCGTCGTCATCTAGACGCTTTAAAGCATGCTTTAACTCACTTAGAAGCGGCACTTACTCAATTAACAGTATTTCACGCAATGGAATTGTTGGCAGAAGAATTGCGGTTGGCTCAGAATAATCTTAGCGAAATTACAGGTAAATTTACTTCAGATGATTTATTGGGGAATATCTTTAGCTCATTTTGTATCGGAAAATGAATGTATTATATCTCTAAAATACAAAAGCGTTTTGCTTAATAAATGTAAAAACATATTGTTTTTGTTGGAAAATTTTCCTGATTTTTCGGGCGTGAATGCTCACTTTAATCTTTTCGTTAACGAAATATTAAAATTAGGATTATTGCCAGCCCTACTACTATCCAGCCAATACTTTCAATAAAGTGTTGTAATTTATCTGCGAAGCGTTTTCCACCCCAAGCAGCAAGCTTAGCAACCAGTACAAAACGAATTAAACGTGAGATAAAAGCTGCGATTAAAAATGGAAAAAAAGCCATTTGTAATATGCCTGCAGAGATAGTAAAGAGTTTGTAAGGAATCGGTGAAAAACCTGCAACGAACACAAAAACGACACCCCATTTATTGAACCAAATTAAAAGGCTATGCCATTGTTCACTGTAGCCAAAGTGTTGAATGGTCGTTGTTGCCCAATCGGCTGCAAAAAATCCTATACTGTAGCCAAAAGCACCACCAAGCGTGGAAAAAATGCTTGCATTTATTGCAAAGCGAAGTGCTTTTTGTGGTTGAGTCATAGACATTGGCATTAGCATCACATCGGGGGGGATGGGAAAGAAAATAGCTTCAATAAAGCTTACAAACCCAAGCCAAAATGGTGCAAAATGATGTTGTGACCATTGCAATGTTTTTCGATAAATAGGAGCAAATATTTGCATGATAGTCCTGTTGATAAAAAATTAAGCGTCTATTTAACGCTAAAAAATAAAAAAAGGCAAAGACTAAACTTTGCCTTTTTGTAAATATATTATTTAATCTCGTTTTTTAATCAGCAAGAGAGCTACTAACAATACAATTGCAGTCGTGCTAAAACCAAAGACACTTGCCATACCAAGCGATGATTTCGTTACAATGATGGCATAACCAATTGTGAGGTAACCGATAAAACTTGCGAATGCAACTGTTATTACATAAGGTAATTGAGTAATGACATGAACCATATGATCGCAACGTGCTCCTGTAGAAGAGAGGATAGTAGTATCTGAAATCGGTGAGCAGTGATCTCCACAGACTGCTCCTGCCATCACTGCAGATAAGCAAGGAATCATTAGTTCCATTGAAGCTGTTGCAGCAATAGCAGCACCAATAGGTAACATAATTCCAAAAGTCCCCCAACTCGTCCCTGTACAAAATGCCATAATAGCACTCAGCAAAAAGAGTAATGCAGGAATAATAGCAATCGGTAAACTATTTGAAACTAAATGCGACAAATATACACCTGTTTTCATATCACTAACGACATTATTGATTGTCCAAGCAAAGATTAAAATTAAAATCGCACCAGACATAGATTGAATACCAAGCCACCATGATTTCCAGTAACTATGGAAATCTACTAGTTTATCTCTAATGATACAGAAAGTTGCTACTAAAATTGAACAACTACCACCAACAACAAGTGAAATGCCGACAATTGTATTTTCAAAAGCACCTAGCAAAGTGAATTCTTTTCCACCTTCGCGTAGTTCAATAGCACCAGTGATAATCATTGTAGCGACAGTAACCAACAAAAGTGTGACGATTGGCAAAATAAGATTACGAACACGACCTTGAGTGAATTCTAACTCTTCTTTTCTTTCTGTTTTTGCCATTGCTTCACGTTCTTGTCTTACCATTGGTCCAATATCAAAGGAGAAATAAGCAACAACAAACACTACGATAATTGAGAATAAAGCATAGTAATTCATTGAGCTCATTACAATAAATGCTCCCATTGGCGTGTATGAAGTAATAGCATATGAAGCTAATAATCCAGAAATTAAAGTAATAATATAAGCTCCCCAACTTGAAATAGGCATAAGGACACACATTGGTGCCGCTGTAGAATCTAGTGTATAAGCTAGTTTTGCACGTGAAACACGGAATTTATCAGTAACAGGGCGTGCAATTGCACCTACTGCAAGACTGTGAAAATAGTCATCGATAAAAGTGATAAATACTAAAGATGCTGCCATAAGTTTTGCCCCACGACGGGATTTAATATGCTTTGTGGCCCAATTTGCAAAAGCTTGGTTACTGCCAAACTCACTCAATAGTGCAGTTAAAATACCAAGGAGCAATAAAAAAATAACAATATTAATAGTATTCCAATTGAAAGAAGCATTTTTATAAGCGAGTGAAATAAAGTTATTAAAAAGATAGGTGATAGTATTGACAGGGTGAAACCCAACGAGCATTACGCCACCAGCAATAATACCAGCACTTAATGATAAAATTACACGGCGTGTTGTGATTGCCAGTACCAAAGCTAGAAGAGCAGGTACAATTGAACAAATACTATCAGAATAGTCAAAGAGAGTCATTGAAATATGAGAATAATCAATAAGCGTCATTTTGTTCTTCCTTTGTTGTAAGAGAGAACTACTGAAAATTCTTTAGATTTGCTAAAGGAATAGGTAGGAAAATATCTCACCTAATCAGTAGTGCTCCATAGTTATAAATAGACTATGACAGTGACAAACCTTTTCGGCAATGCCCCCAATCACTTAAAACGACTTTTAAATGATTTCGGCGATTATTCCTTTCATTCTTCCTCAACGTTATCCACTCTTAAAAACTACTGATAACAATCGCAACCTCTACAGACGTAGAACGAGGAGGTTACACTAAAAAAAAATAACTGCCAATAAAAATATTTACAGGTTCTTCTTTTATAAGAATTAAGTTTTAAAATAAGCCAAACAAACAATGGCGTATTGCAGTGAAAATCAATTGGATAGCTATCAATCACAGAGATGTTTTTGACTAATCTTGGTTTGAATTTAAACGTCAGTTAAAATATAGTTCGACTTAATTAAAGTGATTTTCGTAAGCCGTTTGACTTGCAAAGAGCAGTTAAATTTGACTATTGCATTTATTAGAAAGAAATCAAAAAAATTAATTGCAAAAACTAAGAATTTTGCGATCCTAATCTTTATTTAATAATAAAATAAACTAAAAAAGGAGTACGTATGAATAAAATGTTACCATTATTTCATGGCAGTTTAACCGCACTGATTACGCCAATGAATTCTAGGGGTGAAATTGACTTTGCTACATTAAAGTCTTTAGTCGAATACCATCTTAACTCAGGGACGCACGGTATTGTAGCAATGGGGACTACTGGCGAAACAGCAACGATGGTAGATGATGAATATTTAAATATTATTAAAAAAGTAGTGGAATACACCGCTAAAAAAATACCCGTAATTGCAGGCACAGGCAGCAATTGTACACAGAAAGCTATTGAGATGACGCGTAAACTTGAAAATGTTGGTATTGATGCTTGCTTAAGTGTCACGCCGTATTATAACAAACCTACTCAAGAAGGAATGTATCAACATTTTAAAGCAATTGCTGAAAGCACTAAATTACCGCAAATTTTATATAACGTACCAGGACGTACGGGGGTGGATTTATTACCTGAAACTGTAGGACGATTAGCTAAAATCGATAATATTATCGGTATCAAAGAAGCAACTGGTGATGTTAGTCGTGTACAAAAAATTAAAAAATTGACAACTGAAGATTTTATTGTGCTGAGTGGTGATGATGCTACAGCACTGGATAGCATCAAAGCTGGAGGGCAGGGTGTTATTTCAGTAACTAATAATATTGCGGCAGTTGAAATGGCAAAAATGTGCGAATTAGCACTGACAGGTCAAATTGATGAAGCAGATAAAATTAACCAAAAGTTGATGCCATTACACCAAAAACTCTTTATTGAAAGTAATCCAATTCCAGTAAAATGGGCAGCTTACGAGCTTGGCTTAATTGCTTCACCGAATTTACGTTTACCACTGACACCACTTTCTGAAGATGGGCAGAAAGAAGTTAAAAAAGCATTGAATGATAGTGGTATTGAACGCAGTATTTTGAGTAAATTACGTCATTTTTTTAGCAAAAGTTAGTTGGAATTATATATGAGTATTGCTCAAAATCTGCTTGAAATTCATCGACAAATTCAATGTGTTGATAGAACTGTGCAATTATTAGCTGTGAGTAAATTCAAATCAGTAGAAGTCATTTTAGAAGCTATTCAGGCTGGGCAAACTGCTTTTGGTGAAAATTATGTACAAGAAGGTGTTGAGAAAATTCAATATTTTCGCCATTTTTTTACTCATCAAACAGAGAACAAGTTGGAATGGCATTTCATCGGCGAGCTCCAGAGCAACAAAACTCGCTTTGTTGCCGAATATTTTGATTGGTGCCAAACTGTTGATCGCTTTAAAATTGCTCAACGCTTGAGCACTCAAAGATCTGTTCACCAACTCCCGCTCAATGTTCTCATCCAAATTAATATTAGTGCTGAAGCCAGCAAATCAGGGATTGCCCCTAAAGAAATGCAGGCTTTAGCTCAAGCGATAGTAACTTTGCCAAATCTGAGTTTGCGAGGGCTAATGTGCATTCCTGCCCCAAGCAGAGACCATAGTATTCAACGCCGTGATTTTAAAGCAATGCAGAAATTATTCTACGAACTACAACAGCAATTCCCCGATCAAAATATTGATACTCTTTCAATGGGAATGTCAGCCGACTTGCAAACAGCGATTGAATGTGGCTCGACTATGGTGAGAGTTGGAACAAGGATTTTTGGCGAACGTTGAGGAAAACATTTTTATTGTATTGTGAAATTCACAATCAAGTTGACATATTACGCCAGCAAATTCTCAAAAATTTTCCAAAATTCCACCTTCAGTGATTCTGAGGATAAAGGCAAATCACACTGTCATTTTTAGCTATTTTCCGTTATTCTATGCGACATTTTTATTATATTTTTTTATACAAATTTCAAGGTTAAAATCTTATGCAACAACATTATCGCCCCGAGTTACTCGAACCCGCTGTTCAAAAATATTGGAAAGAAAATCAAACTTTTAAAGCCGTTAAAAACGAAGATAAAGAAAAATATTATTGCTTAGCTATGTTCCCTTATCCTTCTGGTCGATTGCACATGGGGCACGTGCGAAATTACACTATCGGCGATGTGATCGCACGTTATCAGCGGATGCTAGGGAAAAATGTGTTGCAGCCAATGGGGTGGGATGCCTTTGGTTTGCCAGCCGAAGGTGCTGCCATCAAAAATAAGACAGCACCCGCAAAATGGACATATGAAAACATTGATTACATGCGCAAACAGCTGCAAATGTTGGGATTTGGTTTCGATTGGAGTCGTGAAATCACCACTTGTCGCCCTGAATATTACAAATGGGAACAATGGTTTTTCACCGAACTATATCGTAAAGGGTTGATTTACAAAAAAACGTCTACTGTTAACTGGTGCCCGAATGACAAAACAGTGTTGGCGAATGAGCAGGTTCACGAAGGGTGCTGCTGGCGCTGTGATACGCCGGTGGAACAGAAAGAAATTCCGCAGTGGTTCATTAAAATCACCGATTATGCGGAGCAGTTGCTAGGCGGGCTGGAAAAGCTTGCCGAGTGGCCAGAAATGGTCAAGGCGATGCAACGTAATTGGATCGGGCGTTCGGAAGGGGCGGAAATCAGTTTCAAGCTCGCCAATAGCGATCAAACTTTGCACGTTTATACCACGCGACCAGACACTTTCTATGGCGTGTCTTACGTTTCCATTGCGGCAGGACATCCTTTGGCTGAGTTAGCGGCTCAAACCAATCCAGCTTTGCAAAAATTCATTCAAGAATGCAAAAACACCAAAGTCGCTGAGGCTGAACTGGCGACAATGGAAAAGAAAGGAATGGCGACAGGGCTAGAAGTCATCCATCCGTTCACGGGCGAACGTTTGCCAGTTTGGGTGGCAAACTTTGTGTTAATGGACTACGGTACCGGTGCGGTGATGGCTGTACCCGCACATGATCAGCGTGATTATGAATTTGCAAACAAATATGGCTTGCCAATTAAGCCTGTCATTCGCCCTCAAGATGGTGCCGTGCTAGATGTCTCCGAAAAAGCCTACACTGAGCATGGAATTTTATGTCACTCCGCCGAATTTGACGGTTGCGACTTTGCGGCTGCCTTTGAAGGAATCGTCGCGAAATTGGAAAAAATGCACGCTGGCAAACGCCAAGTCAATTACCGCTTACGTGACTGGGGGGTTTCCCGTCAACGCTATTGGGGGGCGCCAATTCCAATGCTGACCTTGGAAAATGGCGATGTCGTCCCTGCACCGATGGCTGATTTACCGATTATTTTGCCTGAAGACGTGGTGATGGATGGTGTCAAAAGCCCAATCAAGGCTGATCCGACTTGGGCGGAAACGCAATTCAATGGGCAAAAAGCGTGGAAAGAAACTGATACTTTCGACACTTTCATGGAAAGCAGTTGGTATTACGCACGTTACACCAGCCCTCACTGCGAAACGGCCATGCTCGACAAAGAAGAAGCGAATTATTGGCTCCCTGTCGATCAATATATCGGTGGCATTGAGCACGCCACCATGCACCTGCTTTATTTCCGCTTTTTCCACAAATTATTACGCGATGCGGGCTTTGTTTACGCCGACGAACCTGCAAAAAAATTACTCTGCCAAGGCATGGTGCTCGCCGACGCATTCTATTACACCAGCCCAACTAACGAGCGCATTTGGGTTTCGCCAACTGAAGTGGAATTAGTCCGCAATGACAAAGGTCGCATTTTAAGCGCAGTGGATCGTGAAGGTCATCCACTCGTTCATGCGGGCATGACCAAAATGTCAAAATCCAAAAACAACGGTATTGACCCTCAAGAAATGGTCGAAAAATACGGTGCCGACACCGTTCGCTTATTTATGATGTTTGCCGCACCAGCGGAAATGACGCTGGAATGGCAAGAATCAGGCGTTGAAGGTGCCAATCGCTTCTTGCGTCGCTTATGGAATTTAGCGTTCACCTACCAACAAGCACCAGCTTGCGTTGCACTCGATCTCACCGCCCTCACCGCTGAGCAAAAAGCGCTACGCCGCGATTTACACAAAACAATTGCCAAAGTCAGCGATGATATTGGTCGCCGCCAAACCTTTAATACTGCCATTGCTGCGGTGATGGAATTGATGAACAAACTCACCAAAGCCCCACTAAACACTGACCAAGATAAAGCCTTAATGAACGAAGCACTCAACGCTGTACTGCGAATGCTAGCACCAATCACACCACACATCTGCTTTACTTTATGGCAAATTCTAGGCTACCCCGACACTATTGATTTTGCCCCATGGGTTGAGGCTGATCGTCACGCCATGATTGAAGAGGAAAAAACCATTGTCGTTCAGGTCAATGGCAAAGTGCGAGCCAAACTCACCGTGACGGCTGATCTCGATGAAGAAAGCATCAAAAATCAAGCACTCAATGATAATAATGTTCAAAAATTCTTGAACGGCTTGGAAATTATGAAAGTACTCTTTGTGAAAGATAAATTAGTCAGTATCGTGGCGAAATAATGCTTGTAAAAGCGAGGTAAAAAATGGCAAGAAAACTGTTATTCATTATAGGTCTAATTAGTCTTTTAACAAGCTGTGGTTTTCAGTTTAAAACAGGCGAATTGCTACCAGCTGAATTGCGAACAATGAAATTTAAAGCAGGAGACAAATATGGGGAAACAACTCGAATTATGCGACAAACTCTACGTCTTAATGCAATTAATTTAGTCGAAGATGATACCCAAAATGTACCGACGTTTTATTTTGATGGAATGACGCAAAGCAGTAGTGTTTCTGCACTTTTTTCAACAGGGAAAGAAGCAGAACAGCTACTTGTCGTAAAAGCGAATGCCAAAATTATTATGCCAAACGGAGAAAGTTATCCACTTTCGACACAAGTTGTACATAATTTTTTCGACAGCCCTCAAGAAGCGTTAGCAAAAACGACACAAAAAGAAGTGATTTGGAAACAAATGCAAGAACAAGCGGCTAATCAGCTTATTAATCGTCTGATGGCATTAAAAGAAAAACTTCACCCTCAAATAATTAAAGTAGCACCGTAAAATGAGGAAAATAGCAAGCGATCAGCTTGATTTAGCGTTAAAAAAAGGATTACCTTCTGTGTGTTTATTAACAGGAGAGGATCCACTTTTATTGATTGAAGCAGAAGATATGATTTGTCAGAGTGCATATGCACAAGGGTTTGATGAAAAGTATCGTCAGACTATTGACAATACCAGTGATTGGGAAAGTATTTTTGAACGTGTTCAATCAATGGGGTTATTTTTCCAACGGCAAATTCTTTATTTACAGCTTCCTGAAAATCTTAATGTCTCTTTACAGGAGCATTTACAAAGGCTGATTGCATGTTTAAATGAAGATTGCTTACTTATTCTACATTTAGCTAAGCTTAACAAAAGCCTTGAAAAGCAAAAATGGTTTAGCTTATTAGAAAATAACTTCCTTCAAAATTGGATAATTAGTTGCCAAACACCTAGTATTGATTTCCTCCCACAGTGGATTAATGCTCGTGTCAAAAAAATGGAAATGCACTTGGATCAAGAAAGCGTACAGCTGCTCTGCTATAGTTATGAAGGTAATCTGCTTGCATTAAAGCAAGTATTGTCATTACTCAATTTGTTGTATCCTAAAAGCAAAATTACATTACCACGAGTACAGCAAGTGATTGAAAAGTCAGCTCAATTTAATGTTTATCAATGGATTGATGCTTTGTTGATAGGGAATGTACAACGTGCACAGCAGATTTTGACCACTTTGCAACAAACTGATATTCAAAGCGTGATTTTACTTCGCACTTTACAGCGTGAGATTCTGTTGCTATTACGACTTTCTCAACAGGAACGGCGCATTCATCTTGATGCTAAACTTGATGTATCTAAATTTAAAATACGCTGTGATCAACTGAAAATCTGGCAGAATCGGCGCCATTTACTGATGCAAGCCTTAAAATGTTTTAGCTATCGGCAATTATTTGAAATTGTGCAAGAATTAGCTAATTTGGAACGCAAAATTAAAGCTGAATTTTCACAAGATATATGGGAAGGATTGCGATTATTAAGTTGTCGGTTTTGTAGTAGACGAATTTGAACTTTGTTCTGTTGACAAAGGCGATATTAAAAATAGTAGTTGCTGTTATCGTAGAAAAATTTCTCTGAATTTCGTGGCGTAGTTATTTTAGTCTCTAAAGAAGGATGTGATTAAAACACATCCTTCTTTCGTTTCAAATGGTTATTTAATTAATTGAATTTGTGCATCAATACTCGCTCTAATGGCAGTGATTTGATTGCCAACAACAGGCGTTTCAGAACCACGGTTTGCGTATGCCATCAAACGATATGGGCGAGCAAAATCATCAGACATTGGGCTCGTAATATTTAATGAAATGATTTTATACCCCTTTGCGTGGCTGGTTTTAGTGATAAAAGCTGCCTTTTCTTCAAATTTGGCTAAGGCGTTTTTAATCATCTCGTCATCTAAGGCTTCAAGTTTTTTCTTAGAAATACCAGATTGTACATCCTCTACAGCCATTAAATTTTTCAGTGCAGTGAGTGCTTTAGAAAGTGCAACGTCACTACTAGCACGTAATTTTAGACTGCCATTTACGATCCAAGTTGTTTTTTGATTTTTATCGGTGATAGTTTGAGTATAAATATTGCTTGTTTCAACTTTAACATCTTCTTTTTTCAAGATTTCTAAGGCTTTTTGCAAAGTTTTATTTACCTCTTCATTAGCTGTGCCTAGCGTAGCATCTTTTGCTTGAGTGAAGACCACGGCACGCCAATAGTTGTGAGTAACATCTTTATCTACTGAAACACGGAAGTTAATCACATCCGTCATTTGAGCCATCTGTGTTGGCGTATTGCTGTCTGCCTTCAAGGCAAAAAGAGGAGCAGAAGCTGAGAGCGCAAGAATTACTGCAAATGTGGTTTTTAACTTTTTCATATGTTTCTCCATTGAGTTAATAAAAAGAAAATAATGATCGGTAAAAGAATAGTGAAATTTTTATTTAAAGGCAAACTTATTTAAGCGATTAAACTCTCGTGTTTTACCTTCAAATAATTGTCGTTGTTGGAAATTCGTCAACGCTTTTAGCTTCTCAATTTGTTGTTTATTTTCGCAAGTTTTCGGTTTTGGATGATAATCTTTTAGATCAAAACAATGTAATTGATCGGCGATGAATTCCAGTGCTTCATCTTTATACGCTAAACCAAGCGTACCATTGTGATAATAATCTGCTAAGAAATTCCGTTCTTGGATGAGTGATTTACCAGTAAAGTTTGGAGCGAGTTGGTGATAATCGCCGAGTGCTAGATCGACAAGAGTTGGAGCAACATCACGTTGAGAAACGAACTCGTCGATATAAGATGCTTTCAATTTTGTTGAATAAATTGCTAATGGAATCAAATATTGCAAGAAATTGCTTTGAGTTTTCAAGTTCGCTGTATGATCTGCCATTATCACGAAAATTGTATTTGGATAACGTTTTTCCATTTGAGCAATAAAATCACCAGTTGCCATATCTGAAAAATGCAAAGCATTTAAAAAACCGTTTTCTGCTTCATCAGTAGTGTAATTTTTCATTGGATAACCTTTTGGCAGCGTAGTGTCATGAGTAGTCGTGCCATTGATACCAATGACAAAAGGCTTTTGCATTTGAGCTACTTTTTCTAAGACAAATTGATACAAATCAGGATCATGTACTCCCCAGTGATTTTCCTCGTATTGGCGTTTTTTGATGTCGTGTCTACCGTAAGACGCGGTGAAGCCGAGTTTCAAAGCGATGTCACCTGCACGATTATTGGGGTTAGAACCTTGGAAAAAAGCAGTGCTGTAGTGGGCTTGTTTCAACAATTCAATGAGACTTGGATATTGAAAATCTTGTAATTTTGTCCCTGCTACAGCTTGCCCCAGCGGATTCTGCCAAGAACTTAATGTTGTAAAAATCCCTTCTGCTGTACGATGACCTCCCGCAAGCATCCCTTTAGGACGAAGCGACTTTTGGAGAAGTTGATGGAATCGTGGTGCAACGTCGTGTTCGCCACCATAGTCTTTCAACAAAGCAGCACCCCAGCTTTCTAAAAAGAAAATTACGATATTAGGCTTATTTAACACAGGTAGCGATGGTTTCACGCTCGCTTTTTCGGCAAAAATTTCCCGCAAATGTTGTTTTTCATTTGCTACTTGATAAGGCTTAGTGGCTTGAATATTGCCACGACGATCTATTAGATTAAACGCAAGATTATATGCTGAATTTAGACTCAGCATAGCTAAACGACTCTCTCCGATTTTGTAAGCTTGATAAGGATTGAGTGGAATATTTTGGAACAAACCACGGATACAAAAGATAGTCAATACAATCAAGACGAGTTTTTGGAGAGGATAAAATTTATTGCATGGTAGTGCGGATAAAGTGCGTTGGAAAACCTTGTTTGCCACTACTAACCAAATAAATGTGATCGCTATACTCATAAGCACGACATCGAGATGGCTGGCAAACGCCGTGCCGATTAAACCAACACTTTCAGAAAATAAATCTTTAATTTCATAGCTGACGTGGCGGGCAGATTCTTGGAAATAAATGATGTCACCAAATAAGATCGCACTCAAAATAAATGTACTACTTAGGCTTAAATAGATTAACGCTTTGCGATTAAAATCGGCTAAGCAAATTAAAAACGCTAAACTGCCACTGATAGCAAGATCAAACTTATAGCCATAGAAAATCGCATAGCATTGTTGGTAAAAGCCTACATCATCAAATTCGACTTGAGCAAAGACAAACTTTGCTACCCAGCTTAGCAATAGGAAATTGAAGACTAATATAAAATAATTTTTTAATACTTTCATAGGGTTAACTCGTAACATAAATATCAAAACGATGGTTTTTAGTTTTTCGAAAAATATTAGGAGATTTTTTATCTAAAAATGGAGCGTAGTCAGGACGTTTAACGACTACACGTTTGTTAGCGAGATACAGAGCCTGAGAGAGCAATAAATCAGCGTCTAAATCCGCACCAACGAGTTCTTGGAAAACACGCATTTCTTTTTTGACCAATGCCGATTTTTGTTTGTGTGGAAACATTGGGTCTAAATAAACTACATCTGCTTTATCCGTTAATTGATTGATATGTGTAACGTTAGCGAGACGGAGATGCGTTTGCAAAAAACCACCAAGTTCAGGATCGGCATAAGCACGATTTAAGCCATCTGTTAACAGTAAACGTACGACGGGATGGCGTTCTACTAGCAACACTTTGCAACCTAAGCACGCCAGCACAAAGCCATCACGTCCTAAGCCTGCGGTAGCATCAATAACACTGGGGAGTTGATCTTTTTTGACTCCAACAGCCTTAGCGATAGCTTCTCCACGTCCGCCACCGAATTTACGCCGATGAGCGAGAGTGCCACGCAGGAAATCTACAACAATCGCTCCCAGTTTGGGTTCGTCAAGTTTGCGTAATTCTAAACAATCGTCTGTTTGAACGAGTGCGAGAGTTGCATCGCTATGATGAGTCAAGCCAACGGACGCTGCCAAAATCGGAAAATTTTTCTGAATTTCAGGGCATGAACTTTCGCACAAAAGTTGAATTAAGCAGTTTTGATGAGCCATACGCCAGTTTCCATGTGATCAGTGTAAGGGAATTGGTCAAACAATGCTACTCGTGCGATGCGGTGGGTTTGACAAAGTGTTTGTAAATTGTTGCACAGAGTGTGCGGATTGCAGGAAATATATAAAATTCGTGCATAATTTTGTAGCAATGCCAACGTGTCAGGATCCAGCCCCGCTCGAGGTGGGTCGACTAAAATAGTATCGCATTGATAATCGTGCAAGTTGAAAGTTCGTAAACGGTTGAATGTTCGCACGCCATTGATAGCTTGCGTAAAATCTTCAGCAGACATTCGGATAATCTGCAAATTTTTGATGTGATTAGCTTGGATATTGAATTGAGCTGCTTTAACGCTTGGTTTCGCTACTTCTGTCGCCAATACTTTACGAAAATTTTGTGCCAACGCTATGGAAAAATTACCATTACCACAATAAAGTTCTAGCAAATCATTTTCGCTGTCTTTTGTACAATCTAATGCCCAGCCAAGCATTTGTTGATTGATCTGTGCGTTCGGTTGGGTGAAACTATTTTCAACTTGACGGTAAATCAATTGCCGCCCTGCAATGCAAAGTTTTTCATCAATATAATCTTGATCTAAACAGATCTTTTGCTTTGCAGCTCGCCCAATCAATTGCACTGCAAAACCTTGCGATTGAAGTTTGGCACGCAGTTGTTTTGCTTCAGTTTGCCACGCTTCATCAAGTGGTTTGTGATAAAGCAGACTAACGATAATTTGCCCACTTAAGCTACTTAAATAATCAATTTGGAATAAGCTTTGACGCAAAATTGAGTTTATTTTGAGCAGAGGGATTAAGATTGCCATCATTTGATTAATTAAAAGACTGGCTTGTGGAAAATGATCAATGCGAATGCGTTGTCGCGTTGTTTGATCAAACATAATGTGATACAAATCGTTGCCTTCGTGCCAAATGCGAAACTCTGCTCGCATTCGAAAATGTTCAGTTGGGGAGGCAAAAACTGCTAAGTTTGGTGGATCAAAAGGCATTAATAGTTTGCGTAAGCATTCAGCTTTACTCTTGAGTAATTGTGGGTATTGAGCGATGGGTAATGTCATTTATTATTGAAATTTAGTATAAAAATTAGTTAATTTTAACAAATCAATTTTGATAAAAAAAGTGAGCTTGTTCAAAGCTTAATCAATTGATTAATAATAAAAAAATTTAAATACTGTGATCAAATTCACAAAAAAAACAACTAAATCTGTTAACCTTACTAGCAGTTTTTAGTTTGTATCTCAGGAGTTATTTTTATGTCAATGATGTTTTATTTACAATTTGCCTTAGTGCTTTTGTGTATTTTGCTTGGTGCACGCATTGGTGGCATTGGATTAGGAGTGATGGGGGGCGTAGGTCTTGCTATTTTATGTTTCGGTTTCCAATTGCAACCAGGTGGTTTGCCAATTGATGTAATGTTAATGATTATGGCTGTCGTTGCTGCTGCATCTGCGATGCAGGCAGCAGGTGGACTGGATTATATGATCCGCATTGCTACTAAAATGCTACGTAAAAATCCAAAATACATTACTTTTGTTGCCCCTGCTGTAACTTGGCTATTTACTTTCATGGCGGGAACTGGGCACGTAGCTTACTCTGTTTTACCTGTTATTGCAGAAGTTAGCCGTCATAATGGTATTCGCCCAGAACGTCCACTTTCAATGGCAGTGATCGCTTCGCAATTTTCTATCGTCGCCAGCCCAATTGCTGCCGCAGTAGTCGCCGTAGTAGCATATTTAGAACCTCAGGGTATTACTTTGACGGATGTACTTTCAGTAACGATTCCAAGTACACTGCTCGGTTTATTCTGTGCTTGTATTTTTGTCAATAAAATGGGTAAAGAACTCAAAGATGATCCTGAATATCAAAAATTATTAAAAGACCCACACTATGTTGAAGAAAGCTTTGATAATAATGATATTAAAGAAGAAACTCTTGGTAAAAGTGCCAAAATTTCATTTTGGTGCTTCATCTTGGGATCTGTATTAGTTGTTATTATGGGGGCACTTCCAAGCTTACGCCCAGTATTTGACAATAAACCTATGGGAATGGCACATGCGATCGAAATTATTATGCTTAGCGTTGGTGCACTCATCATTGGGCTTTGTAAGCCAAATGGTCATGCTATTACGCAAGGCTCTGTTTTTCATGCAGGCATGCGTGCAGTGATTGCTATCTTTGGTATCGCTTGGCTTGGTGACACACTAATGCATGCTCATATGGCGGAAGTCAAAGCAGCTGTTTCAAGCCTTGTTGAAGTAGCACCTTGGGCATTTGCCTTCGCACTTTTCTTGCTTTCTGTTTTAGTTAATAGCCAAGGTGCGACAGTTGCAACTTTATTCCCTATTGCGATTGCGATTGGTATTCCTGCACCAATTTTAATTGGGGTATTCGTAGCAGTAAATGGCTATTTCTTCATTCCAAACTATGGTCCGATCATTGCGAGTATTGATTTTGATACTACAGGGACGACTCGTATTGGTAAATATGTCTTTAACCATAGTTTTATGTTGCCAGGATTATTAAGCATGGCATTTAGCTTAGGTTTCGGCTTGTTGTTTGCAAACATGTTTTTATAACCACTGTTTCAGCTACATTTGTATTCATTCAGCTCACAAAACGTTATGGCGTTTTGTGAGTTGGGTTTAGTAATTTTCTCTTGACAGTAAAATTTTTCGGACAAATAATATACACTTTCTACCCAACTTAGATTTGAGTATAAATCTTGTTAGTCTATTGTTTTCAATTCTTACGCATTATCATTAAGTGTAGTTTTATTTTTAGTATCTTATTATTTATCACCCCTATTAGTTTAGCTGTGCTTAATCCTGTACAGCATTCGGATCTGGAGCTGAATCGTGAGCAACGCCGAATAGAGCTTAGGGAACTACAGCGTTTACAAAAACAGGCATTACAAAAGCCTTCAAAAAATCAACAACAAATGCAAAAAATAGTTGTTGCTTCTGAAAAAGGTACGCCAATAAGTTCGATTTATGTAGAAGGAGAAACACCATTAAATTCTCAAGTACTAGCAGAGATCATTGCTCCCTTTAAAGGGCGTAAAGGCGGGGTGCCAGTTCTAAATCTGATGCGTACTTTAGAAAACAAGCATTTAGAATTAGGATATGTGGCGACTCGAGTACGGATCGATTTAAAACATTCTGATTTAGCAAAAGGTAAAGTCGTGTACAAAATTATTGCGGGACATTTGGAAAGCATCGTTTATTCGGATGGCAAAAATCCGCCAAAAGCGAATAAAATACGCACTTTTTTTACTTTTCCCATTAACACTAATGCCCCAATCCGCATTAACGAACTCGACCAAGGCATTGAAAATATCAATACCCTTTCACGGAATCAGGCAGTTTTCAAACTATTAGCAGGTGAAAAATTAGGTGGGACAGTAGTCAGTGTTGAAAATGAGCCTAAGCTTTTTATTTCTGGTAGTTTAAATTTGAATAATTTAGGACAAGATTCATCGGGCAAATATCGTGGCAAAGTGAATTTGAATTTTGAAGACATTTTGGGGATTAATGAATTTCTTAATTTAAATTATCAGCGTCGTATTGCCCATAAGGATAAGTTTAAAGACAACCAAAATTTTGGATTTTATTTCCGATTTCCTTGGCGTTACTGGCAATTTAGCGTGGCAAAGAGTCAGTCTGAATATGCAACAGCAGTAAGAGCTCTAAACCAAACTTATCGCAGTCACGGAGTATCAAATAATCTTGATATTGGGTTACGTCGCTTAATTCATCGCAATGCGAACAGCAAAATTGATGCAGGTTTAGGATTAACGCATAAGAAAACAGAAAACTATTTAGAAGATATAAAATTAATCAGCAGTTCACGCAAACTCACCGTAGGCAAATTAGACATTAATGCTCAACAAAAATTATTAGGTGGCGTGATGAACATTAATTTCGCTTATTCTCGAGGCTTACCTTGGTTTGATGCTCAAAACGATCTTTCTCGTGATGATGGTGTACCCAAAGCACATTTTAATAAGATTAACTTTGAATTGAGTTTTTACCGCCCTTTTATGATTAAAAAGCAACAATTTGCTTACAGTTTCAATCTAAGCGGACAGTATTCACCCGATATTCTTTACCCTTCAGAAAAATTAGCTATTGGTGATGACACAACAGTGCGAGGGTTTAAGGATAATTCCATTTTGGGTGACAAGGGTTATTATGTACGAAATGAAATTAGTTACCACAGTCCATATTTCCTTGAGCCTTTTATTGCCTTTGATTTTGGGCAAGTCAAAGAGAATTATCATGAGGTGAATACACCTTATTACACTAATTTTATGTCAGGTGCTTCTATCGGTAGCAGATTAAGATATAAAGCATTATTTGCAAGTTTAACTTATTCCAAACATATTAATTCCCCAGCTTATTTGATTAAAAATAATCACGAATTTTATGCTAGTTTAAGTTTGACTTTTTAATTTTGGGAGTGATTGACAATGAGTAATAAATTTAAAATTAATGCGATCGCACAAAGTTTATTAGTAAGTATTTTCACAGCCTTAAGTCTGCAATTTGTTTTTGCGGATGGGATTGTGGTAGATAAGAATAGCAATCCGCAGGTGGGTGTGGATAAAGCGGCGAATGGGAAAGCGGATTTGGTGAATATTAATGCACCGAATCAAAATGGGATTTCGCACAATCTTTATCAGGATTTTAATGTTAGTAAAGATGGAGTGATTTTAAATAACAGTAAAGATTTAGTGCAGTCGCAATTAGGTGGTTTGATTTACGGTAACCCGAACTTACAGGGTAAAGTCGAAGCGAGTTTGATTTTAAATGAAGTTAATGGGGTGAATAAAAGTAAATTATTAGGTTTTACCGAAATTGCGGGCAAGCGTGCGGATTATATTCTAGCTAATCCGAATGGGATTTATGTAGATGGTGCAGGGTTTATTAACGTCAACCGTGCGACGTTAACCACTGGGAAAGCTGAGTTTGATAGTGATGGTAAGCTGTGGTTGGACGTTAACCAAGGTGAAATCAAGGTAGGCAGTCTTGGTGTAGATGTGCGAGGGTTGTCGATGTTTGACATTATTGCACGCACGGCTGAGATTTACGGTGATTTGTATGGCAAAAGTTCGGATGGCAAAAGTGATACCCAAGCCATCAATCTAATTTTGGGTAAAAACAAAGTTAAACACGAAGATTTAGAAACACACGCTAAGGTTGATAATAAAAAAGAAGTTTTAGTGGATTCTAAATTATTAGGGTCAATGTATGCAGGACGCATTTACTTGAAAAGCACCGAAAAAGGTGTAGGGGTAAACAGCCAAGGCGATATGCTGGCTGGAGCTGGTGATTTAGAGTTAGATGTAAATGGCAACTTGGTGGTTAAAAATGCCCAAGCCAAAGGTGATTTAAAAATCAAAGCTAAAAAGGCTCATATTCAACGCCAAGCTTTAAGTGAACGCAAGCTAGAAATTGCTTCTGATAGTCTGTTAAATGAAGGTCAAATCCTTGCTAATCAACGGATTACAACGCAAACTCAGTCGTTTAGAAACCAAGGTAAAAGCAGTAAAGTTCAGGCGTCCGAGCTTGAGCTTGCCAGCTCTCAGGACTTCCAAAATGAAGGGGTTATTCTGGCGAATCAAAATATTAAGCTTAAAGCCCAAGATGTAATCAACAGTGGCGAAGTATTAGCTAATAAGGACGTGTTAATCAATAGCCACAGCTTGAACAATCAAGGGGCGAAGAGCAGAATTCAAGCTAATCAAACAATCAACCTCAATAATAAAACTAATCTCAACAATGACGGTAAAATCATTGCTCAAAATGTCAATATTGAGAATAAGCAAAATATTAATAATCAAGGTTCATTGTTAGCGACGGAAAACCTTAAACTCAAAGCCCAAGATGTCAGCTCGTTGGGTAAAATCATTGCCAACAAAAACCTCAATATCCAAGTGCATGATTTAAGCAATAGTGGGAAAATTGCTTCTAATCAAGCTAACATTAGCCTTAAAGCGAATAAAGTCGTCAATAGTGGAGAGATTTTTGCCAACCATAATATTGACAGTCAAACAGCCTCTTTAAACAATCAAGGCTCTAACAGCAAAATTCAAGCCAACCATAATCTAAATTTAGATAATCAATCTGAGTTGCACAATGCGGGGCAAATTATCACCACTAATCTCAGTTTAAATAATCACCAGCATAATTTAGATAACACGGGCAAAATAATGGCAGTGAATGATTTCAACTTAACTGCCCAAGATGTTACTAATAGTGGTGAAGTTTCTGCAAATAAAGAGGGTAAAATTAATAGCCACAGTCTCACTAATAAAGCTAATGGTAAAATTCAAGCTGGGGTGTTACGCATTAATAATCGACAAGATATTGCTAACGAGGGCGATATTTTGGGGATTGAAAGCATACATTTACTTGCTAAAAATTTAACCAACCGAGGGCAAATTTTAAGTAATCAGCATATTTATTTTAACCTGCAAGATTTAATTAATCTGCGTAAAATTGCGGCTAATGGCGATATTAACGCACAGGTGCAACGCCTCGAAAATCGGGGTAAAAATAGCCAAATTCAGGCGAATAATTTACTGATTAAAAATACCAATCAAACCATTCAAGAAGTGATTAATCAGGGTGAATTATTAGCAACTAATAATTTAGAACTGAATGCTCATAATCTTAACAACCAAGCTGATGCCAAAATGGTGGCGAATGCTAAACTTAACCTCAATACTCAAAATTCGCTTATCAACTTAGGCAAGATGAATGCCAATGATTTAGCGATTGATGTTAATAATCAAAATTTTGAACTTAATCAGCATTACCTCGCCAACAATAGCCTCAAGCTTAAGGCTTATGATGTCAGTGTTTTAGAAGACTATCAAAGCTATGCGGGGATTGAGATTAATGCGGTAGGTAATTTTGCCAACCAAGGTAGACATGCCTTTGCCAGCAACCAATATCTCAACATCAACGCCCAAGGCGATATCACTAACGACGGCACGATTTTTGCCAAACAAGATATGAAACTCAACGCTCAAACCATCAATAACTTAGGTGGTAACCTCTTAAGTCAAGGAACGATGCAGTTAACGGGCGGGACGTTGAATAATAAAACGTTGTTGGATTTTACTGATGTACAACCAGCATCGACTCAAAGTGAGACGCTAAGCAATGTTGCAACTACATTTAGGCGTTGTGGCTTATTTCGTCCTTGTAAACCGACACTTGATGAGTTGCCACCACAAATAATTGAAGTCACGCCTGCAGGAGCTATTGCTCGTAAAGCCAATATTGAAAGTATGGGCGATATGAACATTATCATGGATAAAGTGAACAATATCGGGGCGTTAACTGGTAGTTTTGAGAAAAAATGGGTCAAAGGGTATGAAAGTGATTTTCATTGGCGTGAATATCCAGAGTTGGCACAGAAAGTTAATGCTGCGTTGGAAGCTCAATTAAAGGAGAAATCGAAACATAAAAAGAACGTAGTTTGGGACGAACCAGAGGCTTATTTAACTTATGCTGAAAAAATTATTTCGCATTTAAAAAGCCACCAAGCCAGTATTAAATCAGGAGCCAACCTAAATATTAAAAGCCAAGAGGTGAACAACCTCGACAGCAATATTTTAGCCAATGGCAAGCTTGATATTGACACGCTCAAAATGAACAATTCTCTTCTTTTCCAAGAAGAGAATATAAAATTAAAATTCGCTCGAAAATATAGTTACCGCTGTAAACATCATTGGCACAATGATACTTGTAAAGATAATTTTTACTACGATACCACTACCAAACAAAGAATTTACGGCGATAAAACCTCACTAATCTCCGCTCAAAACATTAATATCCATAATGGTG
>JAHHRA010000002.1 GCA_020026055.1 Actinobacillus sp. | reverse complement strand
AGTACTCGGCTACGAACCGAGCGGTTAGAGGTTCGACTCCTCTTGGGTGCGCCATCTTTTTCTCTTCAATTTTTCCACAACACTTTTTTGATTACTATTCTGATCAATCTGTAATTTTAGCCTTGTTTACAATGCAAAAATAAATAACCACCGCTTTACAACATTGCATAAGTAAAGTAACGTTTACAATTTATTATCATATAAGTGAAGTAATATTTACAATTTATTAAAATAAAGTTTACGCTTCATGAAATCGAAATAAATTAAACAAGGTGTAAATATGCAGAAAGTTTCAAATCCACCCTCACTTTTAGGTGGTGCAATGATCATTACAGGGACCGCTGTTGGTGCAGGAATGTTAGCGAACCCGACATCAATGGCAGGCGTATGGTTTTTGGGTTCTGTTGTGTTATTAATTTATACTTGGTTTAGTATGACAACTTCTGGCTTAATGCTATTAGAGGCAAATATGCATTATCCATATGGTGCAAGTTTTTCCACGATAGTAAAAGATCTGCTTGGTGATAAATGGAATTACATCACAGGGCTTTCGGTTGCGTTTGTATTGTATATTTTAACCTATGCTTATATCACATCAGGTGGTGGCATTACACAAACGCTTTTACAGCAATTTATTCCCCACCTTGTTGTGCCACGTGCAATAGGCTCTTTGCTCTTTTGCATGATATTAGCCAGCGTGATTTTTTGCTCAACCAAAGCAGTAGATCGTATTAGCGTAATCTTGATTGCAGGAATGGTGATTGCATTTTTATATTCCACTATTGGATTAATAAGCACAGCCAAAACGCATATTTTATTAAATACATTAACAGACACGCCTCAACATTATGCTCCATACTTATGGACAGCCTTACCAGTCTGCTTAGTTTCATTTGGTTTCCACGGCAATGTCCCAAGCTTAGTGAAATATTATCATCGAGATGCCAACAAAGTCGCTAACGCCCTGTTTCTCGGCACTACTTTTGCCTTAATCATCTACTTATTATGGCAATTGGCTATCCAAGGCAACTTACCCCGTGCTGATTTTGCTCCTGTTATTGCCAAAGACGGTGACATTAATGCACTCCTCTTAGCACTTTCACAAGTAGTGAGCGTCTCAACTTTAACAACGGTATTGCGTTTTTTTGCTTATATGGCGATTGCCAGCTCCTTCCTTGGTGTAACCTTAGGTTTATTTGATTATATAGCGGATCTATTTAAATTGCCTGATCACACCAAACGAGGACGTGCTAAAATCTGTGCTATAATTTTCCTGCCTCCCTTGCTCCTAAGCCTCTTTTTTCCCTATGGCTTTGTTATGGCAATTGGCTACGCAGGGTTAGCTGCCACGATCTGGACAGGGATTGTTCCCGCACTTTTAGTTCGTAAAGCAAGGCAAAAATTTACTGACATCCATTATCAAGTTTATGGCGGCAATTTAATGATTTATTTTATTTTCATTTTTGCGGGCTTAAATATTTTTGCTCAACTTGCCCAGCAGCTTGGCTGGTTACCGAAATTTACAGGATAGTCTATGCACTCAACAGCCATTTCCACTTCAATTTATGATGAAGTTGAATTTTTTCAACAATATCAAAAGTTACGCCAAAACCCGCATAGCTTAAATGAACTTGTTGAAAAGCAAACAATGTTAGCGATGTTACCACCGCTTGCAGGCAAAACACTGTTAGATTTAGGTTGTGGAATGGGCGAGCATCTCACACTTTATCTCGAAAAAAATGCCAAACATGTCGCAGGTGTAGATCTCTCCACTGCAATGTTACAGATTGCTCAGCAAAATTTAGCAAAATTTTGCCGAAAGTCAGGGCGTGATCCCAGTACTTTCCGCCTTTATCACAAAGCTTTGGAACAACTTGACACTCTTGCGTTACCGCCAATGGACATCATTACTAGCTCATTTGCTTTTCATTACATTGCTGATTTCCCCGCATTGCTTCAAAAAATTGCCCACCAGCTTAAGAACAATGGCGTGTTAATTTTTTCACAAGAGCATCCTATTGTGAGTTGTCATCAGACAGGGCAGCGTTGGCTAAAAGACGAAAATAAAAATCCAATTGCTTATCGCCTAAGTCATTATCGCCACGAAGGAGAACGAGAACGGAATTGGTTTAAAAAAACATTTAAAACCTATCATCGAACGCTTTCAACTATCGTGAACGCACTGATCAAATCAGGCTTTATACTTGAAGAAATGCAAGAACCAATGTTACAAAATACACCAGAATGGCAAGCAAGTTTTAAAGATCTTGCTCATCGCCCTGTACTTTTGTTTATCAAAGCACGAAAAAACTCACTATTTCCGCTATAATGAACAAATTTCATCGCTTTAACATCTAAATGAGGTATCTATGAATATGCCCGTCGTGGCGCTTGTTGGGCGTCCAAATGTAGGGAAATCCACACTGTTTAATCGTTTAACCCGTACACGAGATGCATTAGTGGCAGATTTCCCAGGATTGACTCGTGATCGTAAATACGGACATGCTCATGTCAACGGTTATGATTTTCTCGTAATTGACACAGGCGGAATTGACGGTAGTGAAAAAGGCGTAGAAGAAAAAATGGCACGTCAATCGCTACAAGCGATTGAAGAAGCAGACATCGTCTTATTTCTTGTCGATGCTCGAGCAGGGCTAGTACCTGCGGATATCGGAATTGCCCAATACTTGCGCCAACGCCAGCATAAAACTACAATTTTAGTCGCAAATAAAATTGACGGCATTGATGCTGATGCACATTGTGGCGAATTTTATCAGCTCGGCTTAGGTGAAATTGCCCAAATCGCTGCAAGTCAAGGGCGAGGCGTGAATAGCCTCATCGAAAATCTACTTGCTCCGTTAATCTCGCCAGCTACGCCCACAAATCCAGAAAATTTTACCGATTTTGTAGGCGAAAAAGGCGAGCGACAAAGCGGATACACACAAGATTTTGATTTTGAAAGTAACGCCGAATGGCTAGATGAAGTCCTAAACGAAGAGCAAGAATCACAAGACAAAAACATCAAAATCGCCATTGTTGGACGCCCAAATGTTGGCAAATCCACCCTCACCAACCGTATTCTTGGAGAAGAAAGAGTTGTTGTATACGATCTCCCAGGCACAACACGTGATAGCATCTATATCCCAATGGTTCGTGATGAGCAACACTACACTCTGATTGACACCGCAGGCGTACGTAAACGTGGCAAAGTGCATCTAGCAGTAGAAAAATTTTCAGTTATCAAAACGTTACAAGCGATACAAGATGCCAATGTCGTATTACTAACAATTGATGCGCGTGAAGGGATAACAGATCAAGATCTTTCACTTCTCGCTTTTATCTTAAATGCAGGCAAATCGTTAGTCATCGTCATCAACAAATGGGATGGCTTAGACAGCAGCATAAAAGCTCAAATAAAATCAGAACTCGATCGTCGCCTAGGCTTTTTAGATTTTGCCCGCATACACTTTATCTCAGCTCTGCACGGTAGTGGTGTAGGCAACTTGTTTAGTGCAATAAAAGAAGCCTACGCATGTGCCACGCAAAAAATGACTACTTCGATGCTGACTCGTATTTTACAAATCGCTACAAGTGAACACCAGCCGCCACTGGCACAAGGGCGACGCATTAAACTCAAATATGCCCACCCAGGTGGCTACAACCCACCGATTATCGTGATTCACGGTAACCAAATAGATAAATTACCCGAAAGCTACAAACGCTATCTATCCAACTATTACCGCAAAAGCCTTAAAATCATCGGCACACCGATTCGCCTCCTCTTCCAAGAAGGCGACAACCCATTTGCAGGCAAACACAACAAACTTACGCCAAGTCAACTGCGCAAACGTAAACGTCTAATGAAATTTATCAAGAAAAATAAGCGATAAAAAACAAATTTGTTCACAAAATACTCTTTGCAAAATGCTTAAAAATGCGTATTATATCGACCCCTGTCGTTAGGCGAAAAATAACATAGTAGCAACTCTCACTGGGTTGCTATTCTCTTATTAAATCGAAGGAAAAGAAATGCGTATTGGTTCATATCAATTACGGAATTCCGTTTTTTTAGCGCCAATGGCAGGCATTACCGATCAACCTTTTCGACAACTTTGTAGTGAATTTGGGGCAGGGCTGACATTTTCTGAAATGATGTCAAGCAACCCTCAAGTATGGCAGACAGAGAAATCAAAGTTAAGATTGACTCGAGCTAATGATACGGAGATTAATGCCGTGCAAATTGTCGGCAGCGATCCCAATGAAATGGCAATGGCTGCTCAAATTAATGTGCAGAATGGTGCTGATCTCATAGATATCAATATGGGGTGTCCTGCTAAAAAAGTAAATCGCAAATTAGCAGGCTCTGCTTTATTGCAGTACCCTGAATTAGTTGAAAAGATCTTGCACGCTGTCGTTAAAGCAGTAGATGTTCCTGTCACCTTAAAAATACGGACAGGATGGAACAAAGAAAATCAGAATTGTGTGAAAATTGCCAAAATTGCTGAGCACGCAGGAATTAGTGCGTTAACGATTCACGGACGAACACGAGCCTGTTTATTTAATGGGCAAGCTGAGTACGAGAATATTAAAGCGGTAAAATCACAAGTGAGTATACCTGTGATTGCAAATGGTGATATCCAAACTGCAGAGCAAGCATTGGCTGTGCTAGATTATACCCAAGCTGACGGTGTCATGATCGGGCGAGCAGCTTTAGGAAATCCTTGGATTTTTCAAGAAATGGTTGCGAGGTTAACACCAATAGAAGTGGCACAAAAGCTAGATTTAGAACAAAAATTTGCTGTCATTTTTCGGCATATTCGCCATCTTCACCAGTTTTATGGTGAAACGAAAGGATATCGCATCGCACGGAAACACGTTGCTTGGTACTTGAATGGTCTTTTCCTTAAAACTGATTTTAAACAGAGTTTTAATGCAATCGAAAACGCTACACAGCAATTGAACGCATTAGAGGATTTTTTTAAATTACAAATTTTGGAAAATAAACGATGTTAGAACAACATAATTCAACTGAAGCATTAACCACATCAGTGTTAAATTCTCAATCACAAGTAACGCAAAAACCATTACGGGACTCAGTAAAGATTGCAGTAAAAAACTATTTAGCACAGTTAGATGGGCAAGATGTTGATGATCTTTATGAATTGGTCTTATCTGAGGTAGAGCACCCAATGCTAGATATGGTTATGCAATATACACGTGGTAACCAAACTCGTGCTGCCAACATGCTGGGGATCAATCGTGGTACATTACGCAAAAAATTGAAAAAATACGGAATGGGTTGATTTTAACAGTTTTATTTGCCTCCCTTAGAACGTGCTGTTTAAACAGTGCGTTCTATACTGTTGCTAAGGCGAAACAGTGTGAGAAATCGTTGCATTTTTGATTTTAAGCTTATCTTAACACGATGAATTATTTTAATTTCCTAATCCCCCAATCCCAAGCAGATCATAAAATTTTAGCGAATGTTGTCAAAGGGGCTGAAAGTTTTATCATTGCCAACGCCAGCCAACAACATCAAAGCATAACTTGCGTAGTAACACCCGACACCCAAACAGCACTCTACCTGCAAAAAGTGCTTACTAGCTTAAGTGAATTACCCACAGTCTGCTTTCCCGATTGGCAAACCTTGCCTTACGACAATTTTAGCCCTCATCAAACGATCATTTCTGAACGTTTAAATGCACTACATTTTTTACGTTCTGTGCAAAAGGGCATCTTTATTTTACCAATTAACACGTTAATGCAACGCTTATGTCCGCCCGCATTTTTAGACCAAAATGTTTTTCAAATCAAAAAAGGTGAAAAACTAGATTTTATCCAATTATGCCGTAGGCTTACCAACGTCGGGTATCGTGCAGTTGAACAAGTATTATCACACGGCGAATATGCACTGCGTGGCAGCCTTTTAGATTTGTTTCCAATGGGCAGCAACAAGCCTTATCGCCTTGATTTTTTGGATGACGAAATAGATTCTATTCGTATTTTTGATGTAGATAGTCAACGTAGCTTACGCCAAATTGACGAAATTCACATCAACCCTGCTCATGAGTTTCCAACGAATAAACAAGGCATCGAAACTTTTCGCCTGAATTTTCGCAAAAAATTTCCTGAAATTCGCCGTGATGACGAACACCTTTATCACCAAGTCAGCAAAGGCACAATGGTTGCAGGGATTGAATATTGGCAACCGTTGTTTTTTGACGAAGCCACTCCTTTAGCAAGCTTTTTTGACTATTTGCCTAATAACACCCTCTTTATTGATTGGGCAGAGAATCAATGCAAAGGTGAACAGTTTTACCAAGAGGCGGAAAAATATTTCGTAAATCGGGGCGTAGATCCCATGCGCCCCTGCCTTCCGCCAGATGCGCTTTGGCTAAAAATAGACGCCATCAACGCAAAGCTCAAAGCTTACCCTCGTCTTAGTTTGAAAGCTGAAAAAGTTGCACGCACCAACATACGCCAACAAAATTTACCGCTTGCCAGCGTGCCTGATATCACCTTGCAAGCCCAAAGCAAACAACCCTTGCATAACTTATCTACTTTTCTACAAGATTTTGATGGTCAAACTGTCTTTATTGCTGAAACAGCAGGGCGACGCGAAACGCTTCTCGAATTGCTTTCTCCGCTTAAATTAGCACTAACGCAAATTACTAGCCTAAACGACTTAACGGCTCAACATAATCTTTGGATAAGCCCATTGCAAACAAGCTTTATTTTGACAACCTCACAGCAACGCATTGCCTTTATTTGTGAAAATGCATTGCTTGGTGCTAAAGTCCAATATCGCCAAACACAAAGCGTTTTGACAAATCCTGATGCACTGATTCGCAATCTTGCCCAATTGCGAATTGGGCAACCTGTTGTTCATTTAGAACACGGCATCGGACGCTATCAAGGCTTAGTTTTTATCGAAAACGCAGGCATCGCTTCAGAATTTTTACTATTAGAATATGCCGATAATGCGAAACTCTATGTTCCCGTCACTCACCTTAATCTCATTAGCCGCTATTTAAGTGGCAATGAAGAACACGCCCCTTTACACAAATTAGGGAATGATAGTTGGTCAAAAGCACGTAACAAAGCATTAGAAAAAATTCGTGATGTCGCCGCTGAGCTACTGGATGTTTACGCCCAACGAGGGTTAAAAAAAGGCTTTGCTTTTCATTATGATAAAGTAGCTTTCCAACAATTTTCAGCAACTTTCCCATTTGAAGAAACTGAAGATCAAAAACGTGCAATTAACGCTGTCATCAGCGATATGACTCAGCCGAAACCAATGGATCGTTTAATTTGTGGTGATGTTGGTTTCGGCAAAACTGAAGTTGCTATTCGTGCGACATTTCTTGCAGTGATGAATCACAAACAAGTTGTCATTCTTGTGCCGACAACTTTACTGGCAAAACAGCATTACGAAACCTTTCGTGATCGCTTTGCGGAATTACCGATTAACGTCGCAATGCTATCTCGCTTTAATTCAACGAAAGCAGAAAAACAAATTTTGACAGATCTTGCTGCTGGCAAAGTGGATATTTTGATTGGGACTCACAAAGTACTGCAAGACAATGTCAAATTTGATGATCTTGGATTATTGATTATTGATGAAGAGCATCGCTTTGGGGTACGGCAAAAAGAAATGATTAAAGCCTTACGTAGCAATGTCGATATCTTAACTTTGACGGCAACACCAATTCCACGCACGCTAAATATGGCAATGAACGGCATTCGTGATCTCTGCGTGATTGCCACGCCGCCTGCTCGCCGTTTAACAGTCAAAACCTTTGTGCGTGAAAAAGACAAAAATCTTATTCGTGAAGCAATCTTGCGCGAAATTCTCCGTGGCGGGCAAGTTTATTACTTGCATAACGATGTTGCAACGATAGAACTTTGTGCTGAAGAATTAGCAAATCTTGTCCCTGAAGCCCGAATCATTATCGGACACGGTCAAATGCGTAAACGTGAATTAGAGCGAGTAATGACAGATTTTCATCACCAGCGTTTTAATGTGCTTGTCTGCTCCACCATTATCGAAACGGGCATTGATATCCCAACAGCGAACACTATTATCATTGAACGCGCAGATAAATTTGGGCTTGCTCAATTGCATCAATTACGTGGACGTGTTGGGCGTTCACATCACCAAGCTTACGCTTATTTCTTAACTCCACCGCCAACATTAATGAGCAAAGATGCACAAAAACGCCTTGTTGCACTTGAAAGCTTAGATATTCTCGGGGCAGGGTTCCTCTTAGCGACTCAAGATTTAGAGATCCGTGGTGCGGGCGAATTGCTCGGGCATGAACAAAGTGGACAAATTGAAAGCATTGGTTTTGGGCTTTATATGGATCTACTTGAAAAAGCGATTAACGCCTTACAAAATGGTGAACAGCCAACACAAGATATACTCAAGGCTAATCAAACGGCAATCGACTTAGGTATTATTGCCTTAATTCCTGAAAATTATCTTAACGACGTCAATTTACGCCTCTCATTTTACAAACGTATTGCCGCAACCGATAGCCAACAGGGGTTAGACGAATTAAAAATTGAATTAATTGATCGTTTCGGCTTATTGCCAGAATCGGTTAAAAATCTTTTTACCATTGCTGAACTACGTCTACAAATCAAGCCATTAAACATCAAGCAAATTAAAATGAATGCCAAAGGAGGCTTTATTGAGTTTCATCCACAAACTAAAGTAGATCCTATTGCCTGCCTAACGCTTATTCAACAAAACCCACATCTTTATCGTTTTAATGGCGAAAATAAATTTTGTTTTAAACAAACAAATGAAGATCCTAAAGCCCGTTTAGAGTTTATCCAAACTTTACTTAATGCATTAACTCCTGCGGAAAATGTTATTAACTAAAGGATTGACTTAACTCCTGCGGAAAATGTTATTAACTAAAGGATTGACTTTTCCCTTTTTCGTGGGCGAAAAGTCAATATTGGCAAATTTTTGTAGATTTGTGTGGCGTCAAAATAACAGTGAAAATTCATAATAATAGAAAAAAACAATGGCATACATAGATTAAAACTATCAAAAAAGAGGATAAAATGGCGAGGTTTTAATGGGACTTTCTTGCTGTTCCTTTTGTCTTTGGACGTTTTTTTATTTTTATATCGGAGTCATATTATGAATCACATCTACAAAGTGGTTTACAGCGTAGCACATGCCGCTTATGTTGTTGCTAGTGAATTTGCTAAAAGCAAAACAAAATCAACATCCACATCCACATCCACATTCACATCCACATCAATCAAAGCCCTTACCTTACTAACACTTGCCGCAAGTATAAATATTGCCTTAATGAGTGATGCCTATGCAAGCTGTTGGAACCAACCAAATTATATTACTGGGGGAGCGGTTAATAGTAGTGATTACTGTGGAGACGTTTTAATAGGTTACCAGGCTCAAGGTTTAAGGAGCCCGTATTCTTGGCCAGAGTTTAATGCTTTGCTTGGTGCAAGAACCCAATCGACAGGCGAACAAATCACTATCGTGGGTTATAAAAGTCGTGCTTACACAGAGTCAACAGTACTTGGTGCTGGTTCTACAATTGATTTTACTCGATCTGTTGCAATCGGTGCCAGTAGTTACGTAAAGGGGAATCACGGTATAGCAATAGGGTATGGAAGTCGCGTAACACAGACTCGCGATAATTACGATCAGTACTCTGCTGCCATAGGTAATGGTGCCGAAGTTGAGGATGTAAGATGGTCGGTAGCCTTAGGGTCAGAATCAAAAGTTTATAAAACAGATATGAATGCAAGCGATAAGAATGACAAAGTCGTTTCTGTTGGGGACTCCAAAAATGCTAGTAAGAACAAAAGAATTATTAACTTACGAGAAGGCACTTTAGATACCGATGCTATTAGCCTTAAGCAATTGAAAGCTCGCAACCTCGCTTTAGTGGGGATTGGTCTACCAACTAACAATGACAATGTCACTGCAGGTGCTGTTTATAACAACTTCTTGAAAAAAGATGGTTCCAACTTGCTTGATGCCCCTGATGAAAAGAAAAAATTTGGCGCACGAGTTGGCGAAGCCTTTAATATAAATACGACTCAAGAAGCAGAGACCACTTTGGTGCAAGCAGGTAGCCTCGCACAACAATTCAAAAGTATTGATAGCAACCTCACCACATTAAGAGATAACATAGATAAGAAAGCAAGTCTTGATGTTTTTAACGAGTTAAATAATAAATTTCAAGTAGGCTTGACTTTCAAGGATGCTAACAATCAAACTCTCTCCAAAGGATTAGGGGGAACAGTAAAGATTGAGGGCAATAAACATATTACTGTCATTGCGGACACAGCAAGCAATGCTTTCAAACTTCGCTTAGCAGACAGTCTTACAGGGCTCACTTCTGTGAATACCGATAGCTTAAAGGCAACAGGTAACGTTGACGCTGGCAAAGTGACAGTCGGTAAATTAGTTATTAGCAAGGATAAGATCACAGGCTTAGCAGAAAATACAGATAGTGAGAATGGTGCTGTTAACCTTGGACAAGTAAATAAAAAAATCACTGAGGTAACAACACAATTAAACAATATCCTCTTAAAAGACGGCAGTAACATCAGCACTGAAGCTGAAGCGAAGAAAAAATTAGGCGAAAATGTTGGCGTCGTCTTAGGCACTGACGAAGCGGATAAAAGCCTTGTTCAAGCAGGAAGTGTTGCAACAAAATTTAAAACACTTAATCAAACAATAGATGGGATGTCTACAGATCTTGGCACAGGCTTAGTCTTCAGCGATGGTACTGTGACTGTTGATAGAAATCTAGGTCAAGATGTTACCATTAAAGGGGCAAATGATAATTTAGCGGTCAATCTTAGCCAAGAAGGTGTCTTTACTGTTAGTTTAGGAAAATCGCTTACAAATTTAGACTCTGTGGGAGCAGACTCCGTCACGGTTGACGGCAAACTAACAGCAGGAAGTGTGAATGTTGGTAATGTAAAAATTAATGATCAAAATAAAAATAAGATCACAGGGTTAGCTAATGCCGCAGCCGAGAAAGACGCACTCACCTATGGTCAACTCCAAGAAAAATCTACTGAAGTTCAAAGTGAGATTGACAAGATAACTGGCACAGGCAACACAGATGGGTTGCTAAAAAATTACCTCAGGAAAGAAGGTGGTAATGTGACAGCTAAAGCAGAATTTGGTCGCCATGTTGGCGTGGCTGTATCTAAACAAACGGATGCTTCCGAAACTTCGTTAGCTCAAGCAGGCAGTGTAGCGGGAGAATTTTCTGGTATTAAAAACCGTTTACAACCTTTAGAAACTAATATGGCAAAAGGCTTAAATTTCAGCGATGGTAAAGGTGCCGCTGTTAAGAAAGATCTTGGCGCTAGTGTTGCCATTAAAGGAGCCGATAATAATCTAACTGTTAAAGTTGATGGTCAAAACTTAGTTGTTGCACTAGAAAAAACACTGACAGATTTAACCTCTGTTAGTGCAACAGAACTCACTGATGGCACGGTTGCTATTCGTGGTGATAAGATCACAGGCTTAGCAGAAAATACTAACGATGACAAAGGTGCAGTGAATCTTGCACAGGTCAATCAAAAAGTCACTGAAGTGACTACTCAATCGGGAAATTTCCTCAATAGAGATGGCAGTAACATCAAAGGAGATACTGTTGCACAGAAAAATTTAGGTGCAAATGTCGGCGTGAGAATAGAAGCTGGTACTAAAGTTAACGATACTTCTTTAGTTCAAGCAGGGAGTGTGGCAGAAGGGTTAAAAGCCGTTCAATCTCAAATCAACGCAATTACAGGTCATGATGGACCAACCCAAGGTGGTCAAGCCTTTGATGGCTTAAAACTTGCAGGGGATAGCCCAGAAGTATTGAAGCGTCAGTTAAATCAAACGATTAACTTCCAGGGTGGGGAAGCAATTGCAAATAAACTTACTACAGATAAAAACCTAGGAGTTGTTGTTGAGAATGACGCCTTAGCAATTCGCTTAGCGAAAAATCTTAAAGGCTTAGAAACTATCACTGCTAACAATATCTCCGCAGGAAGTGTGGATGTTGGTAATGTAAAAATTAATGATCAAAATAATAATAAAATTACAGGGTTAGTTAATGGCACAAGAGACAAAGATGCACTCACCTATGGTCAGTTCAAACAAGGTTTAAGTACGCTTGAAAATAAAATTGGTGAAATAACAGGCACAGGTCAAGGTGGTTTAACAAATAACTATCTCAAAGTGAGTGGTGAAAACATCCAAACTGATGAAGACAGACAAAAATTAGGTAAAAATGTTGGTATAAAAATTGCAGCGGATACTCGAACTGATGATACTACTTTAGTGCAAGCAGGCAGTGTTGCTGAAGGATTTAACCAAATTGGAAGTAGATTGAATGATTTAACTACTGGAATGAATGGAAAGGCATCTAGCTCAGAGGTTCAAAATTTAGCTGATCAAGTTAATGCGGGCTTAAGTTTCAGCGATGGTAATAGCCTCCCTGTTAAGAAAGCGCTCGGTAGTACCGTTAAAATTCAAGGTGCAAATAATGTGACTGTCGCAAATAATAATGGCAATTTTACTGTTGCACTAGGAAAAAGCCTTACTAATTTAGAATCTGTTTCTGCGGATTTGCTTACTGATGGCACTATCGAAATTACTCAAGGAACTATCCGACAGCTAAAAGATGCGACAAGTGATAAAGAAGCAATCAACTTTGGGCAGCTAAACAGAGAAATTGCACGTGTGACTGCTAAATCAGGCGATTACCTCAAAGGTGATGGTGATAATATTAAAGGCGATGCTGTTGCACAGAAAAAATTAGGTGCAAATGTCGGCGTGAAAATGAAAGCTGGAACGACTAAAAGTGACGACACTTCTTTAGTACAAGCAGGCAGTGTAGCTGAAGGATTTAAATCTGTTCAAAAACAAATCAATGCGATTACAGGTTATGATGGGTCAACTCAAGGCGGTCAAGGTCAACAAGCCTTTGGTGGTTTAACAATTGCCGGCGATAGCCCAACAGAAACATTTAATCATAAGTTAAGCGGGCAGCTTCAATTCCATGGTGGGGAACAGGATACAAATAACCTTACTGTAGAAAAAAACTTTGGTGTAGTAGCTGATGCTAGAAAAGGTCAAGAAGGCTTAGAAATCCGCTTAGCAAAAAATCTTAAAGGTTTAGAAACGGTCAGTGTCGAGAAAAAAATCACTGCTGGTAGTATGCAAGCTGGTAATGTAACCATTATGAATAATAAGCTTACAGGCTTAGGAGATGCTGAATACAGTAGTGATGCAATCAATTATGGTCAGTTCAAACAAAATTTTGATAAGCTTAGAGAAGAAATTGGCAAGATAACAGGCACAGGTGGCACAGGCGGTACAGGTCAAAACCAAGATAGCTTATTAGGTAACTTGCTCGATAAAAAAGGTAAAAACATCAAAACTGTCGCCGATAGACAAAAATTTGGTGGCAATGTTGGTATAAGAATTGAAGCAGGAACGCAAACTGATGAAACTTCTTTACTGCAAGCAGGTAGTGTTGCGGAGGGATTTGGTAGAGTTAATACCGAATTAAAAGACTTAAAAGATAAATTAGGACAAAAAGCAGCATCTAACCTTGTAACCGCTTTGAGTAATAAAGTTAACAACGGTTTAAATTTCAGCGATGGTAAAAATCATATCACTCAAGCAGGACTGGGTGATACTGTTTACATTCAAGGAGAAAATGACAACTTAACTGTTACTGCTGATGAAAAAGGTGACTTTACTATTGCTCTAGGAGAATCACTTGATAATCTAAACTCTGTTAATGCGAGAATATTCACTGATGGCAAGGTTACTATTAGTGGTGGTAGGATCACAGGTCTAAAAGATGCTGAATTTGAAGATGAAGCTATTAATGTTAAACAGCTAAATTCAAAATTCACTGAAATAAATAATCAATTGAATAGTAAACTTAAGAAAGATGGTAGAAACATCAGTACGGCTGATAAGCAAACATTAGGTAGTAATGTTGGTGTAGCTGTGTCAGCACAAATTGGTGTTGATGATACTTCTTTAGTGCAAGCAGGTAGTGTAGCTGAAGGATTTAAATCTATTCAAAGCCAAATCAATGCAATTACAGGTCAAACTGGACCAACTCCACCAACTCCAGGTGCAGGTAATAAACCACAAGCTCTAGAGTTAAAACTTGCTGGGGATGACAAAAAACTGTTAAAACGTAAGTTAACTCAGAAGATTACCTTCAAAGGTGGTGAAGAAAATGTAGATAGCCTTACTTCATCAGCAGAGCAAAACCTTGGGGTTGTTGTTGATACTAAAAAAGGACACGAAGGTCTGGAGATTCGCTTAGCGAAAAATCTTAACGGTTTAAGGGATATCACTGCTGCTGGCAAAGTCACTGCAGGAAGCATGGAAATCGGTGGTTTCTCTGGTATAGAAATTAACCAAAATAAGATTACAGGCTTAGCAGATGGTACAGCAAATAGTGACGCAATCAATTATAGTCAGTTCAAGCAAGGTGTTGATACGCTTGGTAACAAAATTAATGAAATAACAGGCACAGATCAAAACACAGGTAGTTTATTAAGTAACTTGCTTGAGAAAAATGGTGGCAATATCCAAAATGATGCTGAGAAGCAAGAATTTGGTAGTAACGTTGGTGTTGCTTTAACAGATAATCACAGCACAAGTGATACCAGCCTTGTACAAGCAGGCAGTGTTGCTCAAGAATTTAGTCGGGTTGACGAGAAGTTAAATAACTTAACAGCAGAAATAGCCCTAAAAGCAGACAAAACTGCTTCAACTAATTTGAGTACAGAACTTAGAAAAGGCTTCAAAGTCAATGATGGTAAGAGTAGCTCAAGTAAGAGACTAGGCGATACCGTAATGATTAAAGCCGCAGACAACAATTTAACTGTTGAAGCGAACGTACCAGAAAAAAGCTTTACTATTAAGTTAGGAAAATCACTTGACCGTTTAACTTCTGTTACTGCAAAAACACTCACTGATGGCAAAGTCGAGATTAGAGATAGTGAAATCATTGGTTTGACAGCTGCTACACAAGCTAATCAAGCTATTAATCTTGAGCAACTCACTGGAAAAATCACTGAAACGACAGGTCAATTTACTAATTACCTCGAAAAAAGTGGTAATAACATCGTACATGGCATTGATGCACAGAAAAAATTAGGTGCAAATGTTGGCGTGGCAATCAAAGCTGGAACTCAAGTTGGAGATACTTCTTTGGTACAAGCAGGTAGTGTAGCGGAAGGATTTAAATCCATCCAAGAGCAAATCAATGCGATTACAGGTCAAAATGGTCCAAATATAGATGGTCAAGGTCAAGTACAACCTCTTACTTTGAAACTTGTTGGTGATGGCACACAAGAGTTAACTCGTAAGTTAAGTGACACTATTAAGTTCAAAGGTGGAGAAAAAGACACAAATAACCTTACTACACGTGCAGATAAAAACATCGGTGTTTTTGTTAAGGACGAAGCTGTAGAAATTCGCTTAGCGAAAAATCTTAAAGGTTTAAACAATATTACAGCCACGGGCTTAGTCACCGCAGGTGACGTGAAAGCTGGCACTGTAATAATTGACCAAGGTAAGATTACAAATTTAGCCAAAGCTAACAAAAATGATGAAGCGATCAATTATGAGCAGTTCCAAGATGGTTATAAAGAACTTAAAGCTGGTCTTGACAAGATAACAGGAGGAACAGGTCAAAACACAGGTAACTCATTAGAAGATCGTTATCTCACAAAAAGTGGTAATAATGTTACTTCTCAAAAAGACTTTGGTAAAAATGTTGGTGTAGGAATTTCAGATAAAACTCCAGCTAGCGAGACTTCTTTAGCACAAGCAGGTGTTGTTGCTCAGAAATTTAGCCAAGTTGGAACAGGTTTAGATAACTTAACTAAAGTGGTGGAAAGCAAAGCAAACCTCCAAGATTTAAATGAAATAAAAGAACAACTTACTAAAGGCTTAATATTTAGCGATGGTAATACCGACTTCTCTAGAAAACTAGGTCAATTTGTTTCTATTAAGGGTAACTATGACAATTTAGTTGTCAAAGCGAACACTACAGCTGGTAAAGAAGGGTTTGCTATTGCACTAGGGAAATCAATTGATAGTTTAGATTCTGTTCAAGCAACAACGCTCTCTGCTAGTGGTAATGTCGCTATCAGTGATGGTCAGATCACAGGCTTAAAAGATGCTGAGAATAATAATGAGGTCGTTAACCTCAGAAAACTAAACCAAGAATTCACTGGAGTGAATAATAAATTGGGCAATTTCCTTAGCAAAGATGGTAGTAACATCAAAGGCGATGTCGTTGCACAGAAAAAATTTGGTGCAAATGTTGGCGTGGAAGTTAAAGCTGGAACTAAATTTGAAGATACTTCTTTAGTACAAGCAAATAGTGTAGCGAAAGGATTTAAATCCATCCAAGAGCAAATCAATGCGATTACAGGTCAAAATGGACCAATTCCAGATGGTCAAATGCGACCTCTTAGTTTGAAACTTGAAAGTGATAGTCAAACACCATTAAACATTGAATTAGCGAAAAAAATGCCGCTTCAATTAAAAGGTGGTGAACAAGACGAAAATCAACTTACAGGACTTACAGATAGTAACATTGGTATTGTTGCTGATGCTAAAAAAGAGGGCTTGGAAGTTCACTTAGCGAAAAATCTTAAAGGTTTAGAGAGTATCACTGCCACTGGCAAAATCGCTGCAGGTAGTATGCAAGTTGGTAAGATAGGTATAAACGTTGACCAAGCTAACACAGGTAAGATTACAGGTTTAGTAAAAGCCGTCAAAAATGATGAAGCAATCAATTTAGCACAACTCCAAGAAGGCTATAATAATCTTCAAAGTGAAATTGAGAAAATAACAGGCTCAGGCACTGGTCAAAATCCAGGGTTATTAAGTAGTTATCTCAAGAAAGATGGTAGTAACATCAAAACAGAAGCTGAGAAGAAAACTTTTGGCGGAAATGTTGGCGTGGCAGTGTCAGCACAAACTGGTGCTGATGATACTTCCTTAGCACAAGTCGGTAGTGTGGCTCAAGGATTTAGCCAAGTTACAACAAAATTGGAAGGTTTAACTACACAAGTGGCTAATAAAGTAGATCGTACTCAATTTGACACTTTGCAGGCTACAGTTAATAAAGGGCTAACCTTCAGCGATGGTAAACCTGCCTCTGACTATAAAGCAGAGCTTGGTGGAAAAGTTACTATTAAAGGTGCAGATAATGATGCTAACTTAACTGTCACAAATCAAAATGGTACCTTTACTGTTGCATTAGGAAAAACACTGACAGGTTTAACTTCTGTTCAAGCAGGAACAATCACTGCCGATACTCTCAGTGATGGTACTGTTAGTATTGGTAACGGTAAGATAACAGGCTTAGCAGATGGTCAAGCTAAAGGTGAGGCTGTCAACTACGGACAACTTGAAACTGCTTATAATACAATTAATACCAGAATTGAAGGAATAACAGGTCAAGGTGGTATATTAAATGAACGTTACCTCAGAAGAGACGGTAGTAATATCAAAACTGAGGCTGACAGGAAAAAATTAGGTGGAAATGTTGGCGTAGAACTTACTAAAGAAGAGGATACATCATTAGTTCAAGCTGGCAGTGTCGCTAAAGGCTTTAAGCATATGCAAGGCAAAATTGACCACATTAAGCAAACAAGTATTTTTGATTTCACTGGAGACATAGATACTTCTACTACAGTGTATGCAAATCAAGTTAATGCTAAAGCTAATACAATGACTCTTACAGGTGGTGAAACTGATCCTAATATGCTAACAACATTAACCGATAAGAACTTTGGTGTTATTAAAAATGGTAACAAGCTTGAGTTCCGTTTAGCTAAAAACTTATCAGGGTTAGACTCTATCACGATGGGTGGAATGAAGTTAACTGGAACAGGTGGTGCACAAGGTATTAATATGGGAACGTTAACTGTTTCTAATCTTGGCAATGCAGCAACAGATGATCAAGTTGTTAACCTTTTACAAGTAAAAGACCTTGCTCGACGACTCTATGATGAATTTACGAACCCAAATGGTGGTACTGGACACTTAAGTGGTTATCTCAGAGTTGACGGTAATAATGTCATTGATAAAGCGAAGTTTGGTGCCAATGTAGGAACTAGCCAAATTAAAGCGGGGAGTACTGAATTAGCACAAGCTGGTGCGGTTCATAGTGCGATTAAAGACGCAACTTCAGTGAGAATAGATGTTAAGAATGAGGCTGATACTAGTAAAAATCTACTTGATAAAACAGCTGATCTAAACACTAATTTAGCAAGCTTAGCTGATCAAATTAATAAGAACAGTATGGCAGCTAAAAATGATGCTGATAGCGTTGCTAATATGGTAAAAGAAGTGACTACTCAAGCTGAAAAACTAGAGGGTAACGTAAGTAAGTTAGCTTCACACATTGATAATATGGATGATCGTCTGCAAGCAGGTATTGCCTCATCAACAGCGATCGGTATGCTTCAATCACCAATACGAGTAGGCGGAAGTAGTATTTCTGCTGCAGTAGGGGGGTACCGAGATAAGGCTGCTGTTGCTGTAGGTTATGCAGTAAATGCAATTAATACTAGGTTCCAGTTCAAAGTTGGTGCAAGTGTGAACTCTGAAAGAGATGTGAACTATGGTTTTAACTTTGGATATAACTGGTAATTACAGTTGTTAAAATTAAAAGGCTTTCGTAAGAAAGCCTTTTTTATTCAATGTATTTTATAGTACTAAACTACTTTCAGCGAGTTCTTGCTACTGGCAGCCATCACCGCATTAGTTAGGCTATTTACTGCATCTTATGTTCTCACTTTAAAAAGTGAGGATATGGTTGTTCAATATATTTGTTTAATAGTTTACGGCGAAGTAGAAACTTGTAAGAATCCTTTTCCTTTAGGGAGGGATCGAGTCAACATTATGATTTTTTATGTAAAAGCCACCAAATTACACCAATAAATAAAATGCTTGGCATAATTGCACTGACAGCAGGGAAAAAGTTATAAAGAATACTCATTCGGCTAAATATTTCGTTGATCACATAGAATAAGAATCCAAAACAAATACCTGTTACAATACGTGCACCAGCACTTACACTTCGCAACTGTCCAAAAATGAAGGAGAGTGCCAATAACATCATAATACTTACAGTAATTGGTTGGAAAATTTTTTGCCAGAAAGTAAGTTCAAAGCGTTTTGCATCTTGTCCTGTTTGTTTCATAAATTGGACATAACGGTATAATCCAGAAATCGAAAGTGATGTAGGACGTAAAGAAGCGATGCCTAGTTTATCAGGCGTGAGACTGGTTTTCCAAAGTAACTCTGCTTGGTTTGAAGTGATAACTTGTTTTGGTGTAATTGTAGATGTCTTTAAATTACTTAATTTCCATTCTCCGTCTATGTATTGTGCTATGTCGGCGTGGGTCATGCTTTCTAATTCATGGTTTTTGTTAAAAGTATAAATAGATAAATCCTGTATTTGGAAATTATCAGTAACTCTTTGGATGTAAACAAAATTATTTCCATCTTTTGCCCATATACTATTTTTATTCGTTAAAATAGCACCGCCATAAAAAGCTTGGTTACGCATATTCCTTGCATATTGTTCCGACTGAGGCACTCCCCATTCTCCCATTAACATAGTGAGGAAAATTAATGGAATTGCTGCTTTTAGAACAGATAAAGTAATTTTAAAACGCGAGAATCCTGCAGCCTGCATAACTACTAATTCGCTACGACTTGCTAATCCACCAAGTGCAATAAGTCCGCCGAGTAACGCTGCCATTGGAAAGAAAGTTTCGACATCTTTAGGAATTGTCAGGAAAGTGAAAATTCCTGCTTTCCAAATATCGTATGTTCCTTCTCCAATATTACGGAACTGCTCTACAAATTTGATGATGGCAGATAAACCGATCAGTGCAAAAAGAGTAGAAAAAATACCCCCCAGAATGTTTTTAATAATATAACGATCCAATGTACTCAATATCATTTATGCATTCCTTTATGAGCAAATCTTGTGTTGAATTGTTCTCGCCATTTATAAATTAAAGGGCTATCCCAGCTATTGAGTAAAATTCCAAACAGTAGAAAAGAAAGATTAACTAATGGCATAAAATAACTTGCATCTAATTTCGCAGACGCTCCTGCAGATTTAAGCGAACTTTGTAATAAGAAATAAATAAGGTAAAGCAAAAGGGCAGGCAATATTTTAGCAAACCGTCCTTGACGAGGATTTACTCGACATAAAGCAATCGCAATTAAAGCCATAATCGGTACAGAAATAATAAGCGTAATTCGCCAATGTAATTCAGCTTTTTCCGCTTGAGAATGTGTTTTTAATAATTGAGGAAGTGTCAACATTTCTTCATCTTTGACTTGCCCTTCAGCAACAACTTTATAGTTTAAATAAGCTTCATAAATACTGAAATCAGTTAATCTAAAATTTGCTTCACCTGCATTCCCTTCGACACGGTTAGTTTTTTCTAAATGTAAAATTTGATCACCGTTTGGGAGTGAATTTATTGTTCCTGTTCGAGCGGTGATAACGGATGGTTGGAGGTTTTTAGTGGGTAAATGTTGAAAAATATAGATGTCTTGGAGTTTATTCTTTTTAATATTATCAACAAATAACACAATATCATTAAGACTTACAAATTGACCAGGTGCGACTAAACTCATCGTTGGGTTAGCTTTGGCTTCGTTTAAGATCTTAGCTTGCTTTTTTAAACTTAACGGCGAAAGGTAAAATGTATTATAAGCAGCAAAAACAGCGGTAAATAAAGACAGAATAAGTGCAATTTTAACTAAAATGTTCTGTCCAACTCCACAAGCACGCATTACAGTGATTTCGCTTTCTGCGTAAAGTCTGCCGAGAGCTAACATTAAACCAATGAACAAACTTAGTGGTAAAATAAGCTGAATCATCGTTGGAATACCAAGTGTAAGCAAAGAAAATACAAGCTCAGTTGGTACATTGCCATTCGTTGCTGAAGCTAGAAGGTGCACTAATTGCTGTGAGAAAAAAATAACTAAAAGAATAAATAAAATTGCAATTTGTGTCTTAAATACTTCTCTACTTAAATATTTCGTTAAAATCACATGATTACCCTGTTTTACTTGCTTTTATTCAAAAAAAGAGGTAGTTCTATTCCGTTTGTTTCAATCAAATAAACGAAATTAAACTCGTTCATGATAACGTATTTTATTTATAAGATCAGTAATAAGTGAGGACAAAATGCAATATCTTGCCCAAAACCGCCCCCTCGTAAGTATGCAAGCTAGCAAAAGTGAAAAAGCGATTGAAAACTTAGGAGATGGTATTATTATCGGCGTTTTTGAAGAACAAAAACTTAGCCCTAGTGCAAAACAATTTGATGATTTAACACAACATTATTTAACAGAGCTTCTTCAATCAGGTGAAATTAGTCCAAAAACAGGTGAAATCGCACTGTTACGTGATGTTCCAAATAGCCCTGTGAAACGTGTTTTTGTAGTGGGATGTGGTAAAGAAAATGAACTGAGTATTCGTGATTACAAAAAAATCTATCAGCAACTTTTCAAAACTATTGAAAAAACGTCAGCAAAAACTGTTATCAGTTATTTAAATGAAATTGTACTTCAAAATCGTGATCTTGTGTGGAAACTTCGTTTTGCGATTGAAAGCATACAAGAAGCAAATTACCGATTTGAAACATATAAAAGCAAAAAAAATTCGCAAACTTTGGCGTTGACAGACTTTATCTTTGACGTTAAAGCTGAGCAAGAGTGCAACGCTCAACACATTATCAATCAAGCAGTCGCAATTGCATATGGAGTTAAACAAGCTAAGGATTTAGCTAATTGCCCACCGAATATCTGCAATCCTGCATTTCTCGCTACTCAAGCTCAAGCACTTGCTGCACGAACGCATAAAATTGACGTCCAAATTGTGGGTGAAACAGAAATGCAAGCATTAGGAATGACATCTTATCTTGCCGTTTCTCAAGGCAGTGCAAATGAGGCGAAGATGTCAATTTTGACTTATCGCAACCATCCTAACCCAAATGCTAAACCTATTGTATTAGTCGGTAAGGGGTTAACTTTTGATGCCGGCGGTATTTCGCTTAAACCAAGCGAAAAAATGGATGAAATGAAATACGATATGTGTGGTGCGGCGACAGTATTTGGCATAATGAATGCCTTAGTAGAACTTGATTTACCCCTTAACGTGATTGGCGTGATGGCAGGTTGTGAAAATATGCCTGATAGCAAAGCTTATCGCCCAGGCGATATCGTCACTACAATGAGTGGTTTAACTGTTGAAGTCTTAAATACTGATGCAGAAGGTCGTCTTGTTCTTTGTGATGCTCTAACCTATGTCAAACGCTTTGATCCTGAGATTGTGATTGACATTGCTACTTTAACAGGTGCTTGTGTCATCGCATTAGGAGCATATAACGCAGGTTTAATGACGGAAGATAAAGTTTTGGCTGATGCCTTGCTAAATGCTGCAAATGAAACTCAAGATAAAGCATGGCAGTTGCCGATTGGTGAAGAATACAATGAGCAACTCAAATCTAACTTTGCTGATCTTGCTAACATCGGTGGACGTTGGGGCGGTGCCAGCAACGGAGGGGCGTTCCTCTCTTACTTCACTAAAGATTACCGTTGGGCTCATTTAGATATCGCAGGAGTTGCTTGGAAAGAGGGGGCTGAGAAAGGAGCAACAGGACGACCTGTACAACTTTTAATGCAATATTTGCTTAATCAAGTGAAGAAATAGTCAATCACTTTACGCCTGCGAAATCAGGAAATATTCTTGGAATTTGTGGGCGTTGTTTATCGTTGTCAAAAGGCTTATCAAAGCAGTATAAAAGTTAGCAGATGAATATAGCGCGATGCTATTTTGTATAGAGATCATTGAAAATACCTAAATGAAAGTCGAAGAAATTTTAACGAAAAAGATAAGTTTTATTTCTATAAAAAAACAGCTACTTTTGTAGCTGTTTTTGTCTTTTACAAAATATGAATATTTAATTATTGGTTAACATTTTTTCTTGTTTTTTAAAGAATAAACTTACCATAATCAAAGATGCACCACTGAAAAGAAGTTCTATAGAAAGTAAGATACCTAAAATAGAAGCGGCAGAAGTTGGGAAATCACCAAAAATCAATGCTGCCAGCACAATAGAAATTAGACCTGATAAGATTTGCCCTAAGAAATAACTTTTCTCATTGCGGAACATAAATGCATAAGCAATTTTAATGATACCACTAACAAGGAAAAGTACAGCAAGAGCAGCTGTTAAGACAACAACGCCTTCAAGTGGTTTAAAAAGTAAGAAGCTTCCCACTAATAGTGCGATAATAGCACTAAAAATTAACGTTCTGAAAATCTTTTTGATGTGTCTTAACTTCAAAGCAGAAAAGAGTTCCATGAATCCAATGAATAAAAATAACCAAGCAGCGAGTTGCTCAGCAGATACAGTTGCAGCTAAAGGATTAAAGAAAGCAAAAATACCTGCTAGAAGTGAAAGAAGCCCAATGATAAAAATTAAAATACTGTTCACTTTTGTATCTCCTTGCATATGAGTGTTGTATCGATAAATATGAAGTGATAGATAAGAAAAATGAGTTGGTCGATAAGCCGAGTTCTGTCGTGGACAATCATTCATCTAGGCGTTAATTTACACTAACGCTCAAGCAACCTACCCGTTCGCTCGGCGGGCAACCGATTGCGAACCTATTTGGTCTTGCTACGAGTGGAGTTTACCCTGCTGCACTTAGTTACCTAAGGCACGGTGCGCTCTTACCGCACCCTTTCACCCTTACCACAAAGCTGTGGCGGTCTGCTCTCTGTTGCACTGGTCGTAGGCTCACGCCTCCCAGACGTTATCTGGCACTCTGCCCTATGTAGCTCGGACTTTCCTCTCGTTTATTTGTCTCACTTGTTTGTTAAAAAACAGTTAAGGACTTCAATAAACCAGCGATTGTCTAACCAACTCTCGCCGTCAGTATATCTAACATCGTTTAAAAAACCTAGAGAAAAAATGAATTAGAGTATTTTTATAAACTAATTATTTTAATAATTTGCTAACAATTTATCGTAAGTTATCCAAATATATGCCTACTATTGGTTATATCTACATTATAAAATGCGAAATAATAAAAAAAGTAACTTTACTCATTAATATATTTTCATTGGAAATAGTTTGAAATGTAATTACTTTGGTGTTATTTTATCCTCCGTTTTTGGATACTTTTTCCTTTCAGTTATAGCAGAAGGATTTTTGATTATGCAGCCGACGCCAGCAAAAAAGCTTGTACTTTATAATATTGGTATCAGCTATGAAAAAGCGAATGTCGATATTAGAGGGCGTTTTAGCCTGAATAATGTTGCTCAAAAAGCATTACTTGAAGATGCTAAATCACAAGGGTTAACAGCACTTTTTGTTCTTTCAACTTGCAATCGTACCGAAATTATGGGGTTTGCACATCATCCTTATGAGTTGATAAATTTATTACTAAAGTATTGCCAAGGTTCTATAGATGTATTTTCTGAGGTCGCTGTTATACGAAAAGATACACAAGCAGTTAATCATTTATTCCGTACCGCAGCAGGTTTGAATAGTCAAATTCTAGGTGATCATGAAATCGCAGGGCAACTAAAACTTGCTTTTCAACAAGCACGTAATATAGGAACAGTGAATGTCTATTTAGATCGGTTATTTAATGCAGTTTTACAAGCCAGTAAAGCAGTTAAATCTTGTACACACTTTAGTATGGGGACAACTTCAATAGCTTACGTGGCGGTTAAGTATTTATTAGATAATATTGAAAATATATCCGATAAAAATATTCTATTATATGGGCTTGGAGAAATTGGGAAAAAGACTTGCAAACATCTAGTTACTCATACTGACAGCCAGATTTCAATTATCAACCGTACATATGCAACTGCACTTAATTTTCAAAGTGAATTACCTCGTTTAAAAGTGTATAAAAAAGCATATCTCGCTAACGTTATTCAAGCAAATGATATTCTTATTGTGTCAACAGGAGCAGATAAACCAACCATTACTCCTGATCTCGTCAACTTAAATAAAAATCTTACTATTTTAGATTTGTCTATACCTGAAAATGTCTCAACTGAAATTAAAAACTTTTCTAACATTACAGTGATGAACGTGGATACGCTTTCTAAAGTGACGGATGTGACAATTGAAAATCGTCGAGCGAAAATTCCTTTTGTCGAAAAAATTATTGAAGATTATCAAAGAGAATTTTTAGACTGGGTAGCTCAACGTAAACTCTCTCCAACTATTCAAGCACTTAAACAAGTACTTACTGATATTCAACAAAAAGAAATCGCAGGCGTTTCTCGTAATGTTGAAAATTTTAATGCTGTACAAGCAGATGTATTATCTGGACGTATTATTCAAAAAATTCTTAATCAGTTTGTTACTTATTTAAAAGATCCTAATACTTCTATTGATGCTACTACTCAACTTATTCAAGATATTTTTAATTTGACAGAACTTTCCCGTTATGAACACTATTAGAATTGGAACACGAGACAGTCAACTTGCATTGTGGCAAGCGGCTCAAGTACAACATAAACTAAACAAACTTGGTTATAAAACAGAATTAATTCCTCTTAAAGCAACAGGAGATGTGATTGTAGATAAACCACTATATCAGCTTGGTATTACTGGTGTTTTTACTCGCCATTTAGATGTTGCGATGTTAAGAGAAGAAATTGATATTGCGGTACACTCAATGAAAGATGTTCCGACAATTTTACCAAAAGGTATTGTACAAGCAGCTGTCTTAGAACGGGCTAATTTCCACGATCTTCTTGTTTATAAAGAAAATTTAGCATTTTTTGATGCCACAAAGAGTATTATTGCTACGAGTAGTCTACGTCGTAAAGCACAATGGTTAAATCGTTTTCCTGAACATCGAGTAGAGAACTTACGTGGTAATGTAAAAACACGTTTAGATAAACTTGCTGCTAGTAATTGGAATGGGGCGATTTTTGCAGCGGCAGGCTTAGAACGCATCGGCTTACGCCCAGAAAACAGTTTAGATTTGGATTGGATGATTCCTGCTCCCGCACAGGGAGTGATTATGATCACAGCACTTGAGAAAAATTTACCGATTTTGGCGGCCTGTGAGCAAATTAATCACCCTGAAACTGAGATTTGCTCGCGTATTGAACGTGATTTCCTGCATTTTTTAGAAGGTGGGTGTAGTGCCCCTATTGCTGCTCGTGCATATTTGCATAAAGAAACACAATTTATTGATTTTATAGGTGTTTTATTAAGCCAAGATGGCTCGCAAAAAATTGAAGTAAAACGCCGTGTTTCTCTCGATGAAGCTGGAATGATTGCAAAAGATTGTGCTAATGAAGTAATCGCTCTGGGAGGAATGCAAATTATGCAAAAAGATAACCTCAATTTTAAAGTAAAAGTGCTTTCCACTAAAATACTTAGCCCTGAACAATGTGCTTTATTTTCAGATGAATTTGAGATCCATTGTAAGGCATTTATTAAGACTAAGACGAATAAATTGACTAATGAATTAGTTAAGCAAATTCACTCACATGTCATTTTTACTAGCCAAACTGCAGTCAACGCTTTGCTTGAAAATTTTCCCCATTACACATTTGATTTCAAAAATATTTACTGTGTAGGCGAAGAAACAACAAAACTTGTCGAAAAGAAATTAGGGAAAGTTGCTGTTACAGCACCTTCTTCTCAACAGTTAGTAGATACTATTAGCACTCGTTTAAAAGGGCAAAAAGTTACATACTTTTGTGGCGATAAACGCCTAGGACATATTGCTAAACAGTTCGCAGACAAAGCTATTGAATTACAAGAAATTGAAGTTTACCAAACACATTTTTTACCCAGCAAAGTTCAAGATGAAATTGATGCTGTCTTGTTTTTCAGTCCTTCTGCTGTTGAGAGTTTTGTTCAACAAAATAACACGAATAAATTGGCATTTTGTATTGGTGAAAGTACAGCTCAAGTGGCTAGAAAATATTTTGATAATGTGCAAGTTGCACGTTCTCCTTGTGTCGAAGATGTTATTGCTAAAGCACAACAAAGCCTGATGAAACAACTTTAAAAGGAACTATAAAATGCATTTCCAACGCACTCGTCGCTTACGTAAAAATTCCAATATTCGTCGCCTTATTCGAGAAACTCAACTTTCGGTGGATGACTTTGTTTATCCAATCTTTATTGAAGAAGGGGAAAATATTGAAATTGAAATCCCATCAATGCCTAATATTAAACGTTGGTCGTTAGACAAAGTAAGTAAAGAATTAGATGAAATCGTCGCTTTGAATATTCCTGCGATTATGCTCTTTGGAATACCAAAACACAAAGATAGCGAGGGCTCTAGTAGCTGGCAAGAAGATGGCATTATGCAAAAAGCTATTCAATTTATTAAAAAACATTATCCACAACTTTATGTTATTACAGATGTGTGTTTTTGTGAGTATACAGATCATGGGCATTGTGGGTTGATTTGTGAGCAAGATGTTGATAATGATGCAACATTAAAGAATATCGCCAAGCAAGTTGTTTCACACGCTAGAGCAGGTGTGGATATGGTCGCTCCGTCGGGGATGATGGATGGAATGATTAAGACTATTCGTTACGCTTTAGATAGTGCTGGGTTTCCAAATTTACCTATTATGTCCTATGCGATTAAATATGCCTCTGCTTTTTATGGTCCATTCCGTGATGCCGCAGATTCAGCACCAGCTTTTGGTGATCGTTGCACTTATCAAATGGATCCAGCGAATCGCTATGAGGCAATTCGTGAAGCAATGTTAGATGCTGAAGAACAAGCAGATATTTTGATGGTTAAACCTGCATTAAGCTATTTAGATATTATCCGTGATGTCAAGGAACAATTTCCGCTTCCTATCGCTTGTTATAACGTCAGTGGTGAATATGCAATGATCAAAGCTGCTGCAGAAAAAGGTTGGATTGATGGTACTCGTGTCATGCTGGAAAGTCTACTTTCTATGAAACGTGCTGGTGCAAATATCATTATCACTTATTTTGCAAAAGAAGTTGCAGCTTACCTACAACAACGTTAATTATTTAGGGAAGATTATGAAAACACAAAAATCTGTAGAGCTTTATATTAAGGCACAACAACACCTCGTCGGTGGTGTAAATTCACCTGTACGTGCTTTTAAATCTGTTGGTGGCTCACCTATTTTTATTGAGAAAGGTTTTGGTAGTAAAATTTATGACGTAGATGGTAATGAATATATTGATTTTGTTCAAGCTTACGGACCAATGATTTTAGGGCACCGCATGCCTTCAGTAGAAAAAGCATTAAAAGAGACTCTCAACGTAGGCTATGCGTTTGGTGCTACTACTGAACTTGAAATTCAGCTTGCTGAAATTGTCTGTGATGCTTTTCCTCATATGGATAAAGTTCGCTTTGTCAACTCAGGGACTGAAGCTGTATTCAGTGCATTACGTCTTGCACGTGCCTATAGTGGGAAAAATAAAATTATTAAATTCTCAGGTTGTTATCACGGTCACGCTGATTCTCTTCTCGTCGCAGCAGGGTCAGGTGTCGCAACTTTCTGCTTACCCGATAGTCAGGGTGTACCAGTTGATGCTGTTAAAAATACACTTATCGCAGAATACAATAATTTAGACAGTGTAAAGATGCTCGTTAAATCTTTTCCGAATGATATTGCTGGCATAATTATTGAGCCTATTGCAGGTAATATGGGAGTAGTATTACCTACTCCCGAATTCATTGCAGGTATTCAAAAACTGGCTTGTGAGAACAATATTTTAATGATTGTTGATGAAGTCATGACAGGATTTCGCTCTAAATTTGGTGGTGCACAAGATCTTATTAATCTTCAAGCAGATATCACTACATTCGGTAAAATTATTGGAGGAGGTTTTCCTGTTGGTGCTTATGGTGCTCGAGATGAAATTATGCAAAAAGTTTCACCACTTGGTGAGATGTATCAAGCAGGTACACTTTCTGGTAATCCAATGTCAATGAGTGCAGGGCTCGCTACTTTGAAAGAACTTAAAAAACAAAACCCATACACACAATTTGAAAAAAATACTACTTTTCTAGAAGAAATCTTTTATCAATCTGCCCAAAAATATGGTGTCGCCGTCCAATTTAACCGCTTTGGCTCTATGTTTACTCCATTTTTCACAGCAAAGAATGTCACTAACTTTAAAACTGCACAGCTAGCGGATACTCAAAAATTCAAAAGATTTTTCTGGGCAATGATGGAACAAGGCGTTTTTTTACCACCATCACAATTTGAATCTTGGTTTTTAAGTAGTGCAATGACATCAACTGATTTACAAAAAGTTGCTAATGCTGTTGATTACGCATTGTATAAAGTGGCTATACATTAGTTTGATGAATAATTTTAAGGAAATTGACTATGATTAAAAATCGCTTATTTCTTGATGCTCTTGAAGGGAAAGTGGTTCCACGTCCTCCTGTGTGGTTGATGCGACAAGCAGGACGTTATCTACCAGAATTTCAAGCAGTTAAAGAAAAATATGATTTTTTTACTCGTTGCCGTACTCCAGAATTAGCAAGTGAATTAACTGTTCAGCCTGTCCGCCGATTTGAAATGGATGCCGCTATTTTATTTTCAGATATTCTTGTCGTGCCACAAGCAATGAATATTAACGTGGAAATGAAAAATGGCACAGGACCTTGGTTACCTCGCCCTATCCGTAATCAACAAGATATTGATAATGTCATTATTCCTGATATCAGCGAAAGTCTTGGTTATGTGATGGATGCTGTGAAAGCAAGCAAAATTTTACTTAATGATGAAGTGCCTCTTATTGGTTTTGCAGGTTCGCCTTGGACAATTTTATGCTATTGCATCCAAGGTCAAAGCTCAAAAACTTTTGATCAAGCAAAAACTTTTTGTTTTACTTATCCGCTGTTAGCTCATCAACTGTTACAAAAAATTACTGATACAACGATTGCTTATATGCGTGCGAAAGTAAAAGCAGGAGTTGATGCATTACAAATTTTTGACTCTTGGGGAGGAATGCTTAGTCCAAGAGACTACCAAATCTTCTCTTGGCAGTACATTTTGCAAATCATTAATGCATTAAAGGATGAAGTACCAGTGATTGTTTTTGCAAAAGGTTGTTGGTTTGCTCTTGAAGAAATGGCAAATTCCTCGGTTTCAGCATTAGGTATTGATTGGACTGTATCTCCACATTTTGCCCGTCAACTTACTCAACATAAAATCACTCTTCAAGGTAATTTTGATCCTGCTCGTTTATTTTCTTCTCCTACAACGATACACGAAATGGTGATTGAAATGATCCAGCAATTTGGTAAAGACAACTATATTGCTAATTTAGGTCATGGTATTTTGCCAAATACTCCACTTAAGAATGTATATGCTTTTGTGGATGCTGTGAAAAATTACACCGAAAATTGAAGCCTGAGATCATAAAATGGATAACGTACTCATTCGTAAATATAATATTCCAGGTCCACGCTATACGAGTTACCCAACAGTGCCATTTTGGCATCCCGAAGGAATTCAACTCATTGATTGGCAAACAAGTGTAAATCAGTCTTTTCAAGAAAGTAATCAGCGAGAAGGGATTAGTCTCTATATTCATCTGCCATTTTGTACTAGTTTATGTACGTTTTGTGCTTGCCACAAACGTATTAGTAAAACTCACGATGTTGAATTGCCTTATATTAAAACACTATTAAAAGAATGGGGACTTTATCGCCAACTTTTTACAGAAAAACCTCAACTTAAAGAAATTCATTTAGGTGGTGGCACACCAACGTTTTTTTCTGCGGAAAACTTGCGACTTTTAATTGAAAATTTGCTTGAAGATAGTATCGTCGCTCCTGATTTTATCTTGAGTTTTGAAGCTCATCCAAATCACACATCAGTGGAACAAATTGAAACGCTTTACCAATTAGGTGCGAGACGAAATAGTTTTGGCATTCAAGATTATGATCTAACTGTGCAAAAAGCGATTCATCGTGTTCAAAGATTTGATCAAGTGAAAGCAATTCACGATTTATCTCGTAAAATAGGATATACCTCAATCAGCCACGATTTGATCTTTGGATTACCTTTTCAAACAGAGACAAGCATTCGCGATACAATTGAAAAAACAATCTCGTTGCGTCCAGATCGAGTTGCTTATTACAGTTATGCCCACGTACCTTGGATAAAAGGAGTGATGCAACGAGGATTTAATGAAGATAATTTACCAAAAGATGTAGAAAAACGTTATTTTTACGAATTAGGGAAAGAGATGCTCTTTGAAGGAGGCTATGTTGAAATTGGAATGGATCATTTTTCTTTGCCGACTGATAGCCTTTACCAAGCTTTAAAAAATCATCGACTTCATCGCAATTTTATGGGTTATACAGCGAGCAAAACACAATTGATGATTGGGCTGGGGATGTCTGCTATTAGTGATTCTTGGTATGCATTTGCACAAAACGAAAAATCGTTAAAAGCCTATACTCAACGTGTTGAAAATAATCAATTACCGATTATGAAAGGGCATTTGCTCAACACAGAAGATCTAATCATCCGTCAGCATATTTTGAATTTAATGTGTCATTTAAAAACGGATCTTAGTGTTGGACTTTCAAATATTCTCCAATACAAAATCCGTAATCAATTACAAGAAATGGAAAAAGATGGATTAGTGACATTTGACGACTCAATGTTATTCATCACTGAGAAAGGGCGAATGTTTATCCGTAATGTTTGTATGGTGTTTGATTTACGCCTAATGCATCATCAGCCAGAAACTCGAATTTTTTCAATGACTATTTAGCTAAATTTAGCGGAATTCCTCTTTCTTCTTTTTTACAGTAAAATGAGCTGGTTTGAAGTTGATATGAGGGAAAAAAGATGGATTATTTAAAAATTGCTAAAGATACTTTATCGATCGAGAAGAACGCATTAACCCGATTGAGCGATAATCTTAATACAAACTTTAATGAAGTGATAAAACTTATCTTGCATTGTAATGGACGCCTTGTCGTCGCTGGAATCGGCAAATCTGGACTGATCGGGAAAAAAATGGTTGCAACTTTCGCTTCTACGGGGACACCAAGTTTTTTTCTGCATCCAACAGAAGCCTTTCATGGTGATTTAGGTATGCTGAAGCCTATTGATATCGTAATGCTAATTTCTAACAGTGGTGAAACAGATGATGTGAATAAACTCATTCCAAGTTTGAAAAATTTTGGTAATAAAATTATTGCATTAACAGGCAATCCTAACTCTACGCTTGCTCGTTATGCTGATTATATTTTAGATATCTCTGTTGAACGAGAAGCTTGTCCAAACAATCTTGCTCCAACTACTTCTGCTCTTGTTACACTTGCTCTTGGCGATGCGCTTGCTGTTGCACTTATCAAAGCACGTAATTTCTGTCCATTGGATTTTGCTAAATTCCATCCAGGTGGTAGTCTTGGTCGACGGTTACTATGCCGCGTAAAAGATCAAATGCAAACTCAATTGCCTATTACTTCACCAATGAGTAGTTTCACTGATTGTTTAAGTGTGATGAATGAAGGGCGAATGGGGGTTGCTTTAGTGATGCAAGAAGGTCAATTGCTCGGTATCATTACTGACGGAGATCTCCGTCGAGCTTTAACGGCGAAAGGGGCAGAAATTCTCAATCAAACTGCACGAGATTTTATGACAACAAAACCTAAAACAATCGAAGCAGATGCTTACCTTGCACAAGCAGAAGATTTTATGAAACAAAATAAAATCCACTCATTAGTCGTCGTTGACAAAAGTAAAGTAGTAGGTTTAGTGGAATTTTCCAGTTAAATTTTAAACGATTGGAGCAAACAATGATTGAAAGTAAACTTAAACAAATCAAACTTATTATCACTGATGTTGATGGTGTTCTTACTGATGGTAGTCTTATTTATGATGCTCATGGTGAAGCTATTAAAATCTTCAACGCCAGAGATGGATTAGGAACACGTTTACTCATTGAGAATGGCATTCAAATTGCTGCCCTTTCAGGGAGAGATTCTGCTGTATTACGCTGTCGTTTGAAAGACATTGGTATTCATCAATTCCAACTAGGTAAACTTGACAAACAAACGGCTTTTTTTGAACTGATTAAAGCGACTAATGTTACGCCTGAGCAAACTGCCTTTATCGGCGATGATAGCATTGATCTCCCAGCCTTTGCTCTTTGTGGATTAAGTGTTGCTGTTGGTGATGCAATGCCCTATGTCAAATCCCAAGCCGATTTAGTGCTCACAGCCCATGGTGGTCGAGGTGCTTTCCGAGAATTTGCAGATATGTTACTCAAAGCCCAAGGTAAAGCTGATAGTTACCAAACTGCAACAGGTTTTTTGAAAAAAGTTAAGGGAATGGGGCAATAGCTTTCACGTTTGTGAATTAACTACTGACTAACATTAACGATTATGCAACCAACCATCTATTCTATTTCACAACTCAACACCGCTGTTAAACTTCAATTGGAGTCCGAGTTTGCACAAATTTGGTTGACAGGGGAAATTTCTAATTTCACTCAGCCTGTTTCAGGACATTGGTATTTTTCGCTTAAAGACAGTGCTGCACAAGTTCGAGCAGCAATGTTTCGTGGACAAAATTATCGCACCAATTTTCGTCCACAGAATGGTACACAAGTACTAGTTTGTGCCAAAGTGAGCCTTTATGAAGCAAGAGGTGATTATCAACTTATTGTTGAAAAGATGTTGCCTGCAGGAGATGGATTATTGCAGTTACAATTTGAAACATTGAAACAAAAACTTACTGAAAAAGGCTACTTCGCAAACCAATTAAAAAAAACTTTACCACCTTTTTGCCAACGTGTCGGCATTGTCACTTCAACGACAGGGGCAGCATTGCAAGACATTTTAAAAGTGCTACGACGGCGTGATCCTACTCTTGAAATCGTGATTTATCCCAGTTTAGTACAGGGAAAAGAGGCAGCACAAAATATTGCAGAAATGATCGAATTAGCGAATTTGCGTCAAGAAGTAGATGTATTGATCATTGGGCGAGGTGGTGGCTCGTTAGAGGATTTGTGGTGTTTTAATGAAGAAATCGTAGCAGAAGCAATTTATCGTTCAAATTTGCCAATTATTAGTGCTGTTGGGCATGAAGTAGATGTAACGATTGCAGATTTTGTTGCTGATGTACGTGCTGCCACGCCGTCAGTAGCAGCCGAATTAGTAAGTCAGAATAGAGAAACATTGAAAAGACGTTTGCAAGTGATGAACCAACAGTTAGATATAACATGGGACTATTATTTAGGACAAAAAAATTATCAACTTCACCGAGCTAAAATGTGTCTGCTACAATGTCACCCACAACGACAACTAACAGAACGTTTGCACGATTTTCAACGACTAGATTTTCAGCTACAAACTGCGATTCAGCTTAGATTGCAAGCAGTTGCAGCAGAATTTCAGCAGTTAATCCAAAGTATTGCCCATTATCCAATACAATGGCAGCTTCAAGATAAACAGCAAAAAATGCTTACAATAAAGCGTCAATTAGCCAATCAATTACAGATTTTATTGCATCAACAACAAGCTAAATACGCTACACTTTGTACTAAGTTAGATCAGCTAAGTCCATTAACAATCCTTGCTAGAGGCTATGGGATTACTTTCAATTTGCAAGGGGAAGTAGTGAAGAATATTGATGCAGTGCAAAAAGGCGAGCGAATTTGCACGCATCTGATGAAAGGAACGATTGTTAGCTGTGTTGAAAAAACGCATTCTTTGTAAAATTTCAGCGAAATTACTCGGCGATCTTTATCAATATGCCTTGGCATTTTTTACAAATATAACGCCAGTTTTTACAATAAATTTTCTGATGACGTTGTAGTGAAAGTTGGTGGATTTGACAGCCGCAATGATAAGCAAAACGTTGCCCACACGTGTTTTTAGTATCAAATTGATGACTTACTTTCGCAGGTAGCCCAAAAACAACTTGCATGATCTGTTGCCATTCCTTTCCATGAGGTTTCACTCGCCCAAATTTTTGGTAAGCAATAATATGAGCTATTTCGTGTGGAACGATTTGCTGAATAAAGGCTTGTGCATTTTCTTGTAACAAAATGGGATTAAATCGGACTTCATTTTGCACAAGATATGCTACACCAGCTTTTTGTCCTCGTACACGATAGCTAATAGTTGGTAGTGTAAAGTCTGTTTGAAAATAGATGTTTGCGAGTTGTAAACATTGTTTCGCTCGCCGTAAAACTTGCATAGCAAGGATTTTCATTGCAAATTTATCCTCAATAAAAAATAGAGTAAATTGTAAATTTGATGCGAGATATCATTATTAAAATCATGTTTGATTTAACTAATTTATTATATAGAACGATTTTTTGTGATAAGTGTTATTTTTTACTCGCATTAAGAAAAAATTTCTGTATAATCACAAAACCCTGTTGATGAGCGGATTCCCACCGCTCATTATTTTTTGTTATGAAATACTCGAAGGGGTGTGGTTATAACATTGGTTGTGCTTGAATTCAAGCACTGGGTTTAAAATAAAATTTTGGTATTTATTAATGAAAACTTTTGTAGCAAAACCAGAAACAGTAAAACGCGACTGGTACGTTGTAGACGCAACAGGTAAAACGCTTGGTCGTCTCGCCACTGAAATCGCCCACCGTTTACGTGGCAAACATAAAGCGGAATATACACCACATGTTGACACTGGCGATTACATTATCGTTATCAACGCAGAAAAAGTAGTCGTCACGGGTAATAAAACGACTGACAAAAACTACTACTGGCACACTGGTTATGTGGGTGGAATTAAACAAGCGACTTTTGCGGAAATGATTCAACGCCACCCTGAAGCGGTGATTGAAATTGCGGTTAAAGGTATGTTGCCAAAAGGTCCACTTGGACGAGCAATGTATCGTAAATTAAAAGTGTATGCGGGCGATAAACACGAACACGCAGCACAACAACCACAAGTTTTAGACATTTAATCACGAGGAAATAAAAATGGCAGAGAATCAATACTACGGCACAGGTCGTCGCAAAAGCTCTACAGCTCGTGTATTTATGAAAGCGGGCAGCGGTAAAATGACAATCAATGGTCGTCCATTAGAAGTTTATTTCGGTCGTGATACCGCACGTATGGTAGTTATGCAACCATTAGAATTAGTTGAATTAGCTGGAAAACTGGATTTATTTATTACTGTAAAAGGTGGTGGTATTTCTGGTCAAGCAGGGGCGATACGTCTAGGTGTTACTCGTGCTTTGATGGAATACGATGAAACTTTACGCCCAACATTACGTGCAGCAGGCTTCGTTACTCGCGATGCTCGTCAAGTTGAACGTAAAAAAGTGGGTCTTCACAAAGCACGTCGTCGTCCACAATACTCAAAACGTTAATTTCAACGTTCACTATCAATCCAAAATCAAAAATTGCAAGCCTTTGGGCTTGCAATTTTTTTAGTCACCAAATTTTCACGCCAGCTAAATCGAAAAATTTTTCCATTAGTTATTTCATTATATTGATCGTTGTAGTTCTTATTGATTGTAAATAATGATTGTTAAATTGTTTTTTTTTGTACAATTTGTGGTTATTTGTTAACCAATTTTAAGTGAAGGAAAATTATGAAAAAAACAATTTGTGAATATTGGCTAGGAACTTTCAAGAACTTTAGTTTCAAAGGTAGAGCAAGTCGTAAGGAATATTGGTTATGGACTTTATTACAAATAATAATTCTGTACGTTTTTGGTACCTTTAGTGTTTATAGTGAACTTAAGTATCCAAATGAGGGCATTTTGCTAATTTATTTAATTTCAATTTCAATTTTATTTTTTGCCACTTTATGGCAATCAATAGCAGTTTGTGTGAGGAGGTTGCATGATTTAGGACATTCTGGTTGGTGGTATTTGCTGATCCTTATTCCATATGTAGGAATTGTAGTTATTTTGATCTTTATGCTTTTCAAAGGACAACCAGAATCTAATAAATACGGCGATCCTGAGATTTAAAGAGATTGTCCCTAAAACTGTACAAGTTAATCTTTCTTTAATTTAACTACGCCACGATTGGCGGAAAATTTTTCTGAAAATCGTGGCGTGATTTTATACGATTAAATACGGCAATTAGTCTTTAATTTTATTCAGCCCTAAATGCTGTTCATAAGCCTGAACAGTATTCGCCATTAGCATGGCGATTGTCATTGGACCAACGCCACCAGGAACAGGCGTAATAAATTGGGCATGTTTTTGTGCTTCTTCAAAATTTACATCGCCGACAAGTTTGCCCTCTACACGGTTGATTCCAACATCAATAATGATGGCACCATCTTTGATCCAATCGCCCCGAATGAAATTTGCTTTGCCCACTGCTACAACTAAAATATCTGCTTTTTTAACTTGAGCTTGCAAATCTACAGTAGCACTGTGAGTGATAGTAACCGTGCATTTGGCAGCGAGCAGTTCTAATGCCATTGGGCGACCTACAATTTTAGATTGACCGACAATCACGGCGTGTTTTCCTCGTAATGTAACCTTTGTTTCTGCTAGAAGTTTCATTACACCGTAGGGAGTGCAAGGACGAAGATGAGGAATACCTTGGCAGAGACGACCAATGTTATAAGGGTGGAAACCATCGACATCTTTGTCAGGTGCAATACGTTCAGTCACGTTGGTTGCATCAATATGCGTTGGTAAAGGGAGTTGCACTAGAATGCCGTCGATCTGGTCGTTATTATTTAGATTGTCGATAAGAGCTAATAAATCTTTTTCATCTGTATTTTCAGGTAAGTTATAAGAGATTGAACGAATGTTCAAGGCTTCGCAACTGAGGCGTTTGTTTCGTACATAAACTTGAGAAGCTGGATCTTCACCGATTAATATAACCGCAAGAGCAGGCTGTCTCAAATTTTGGCTCGTATAGAACATAATTTTTTGTTGTAATTGTTGTTTTATCTTTGCACTTAATATTGTTCCAGAAAGAATTTTTGTCAGCATTGCGATATCCACTCTTGTAGACTTATTTGAAGAATTAGAGTGGGCATTGTCGCAAAAAAAAGCTTAAAAAAGCAAGCATTATGCTAGAAAATTAAACAGTTAAATTTGGTCAAAACCTAGATAAAGAAAAAAAAGTTTGACTAGAAAAAAAAGGAAACTATAATGCTCAGAATTATCGGCGAGTAGCGCAGCTTGGTAGCGCAACTGGTTTGGGACCAGTGGGTCGTAGGTTCAAATCCTATCTCGCCGACCACTTTTTGTCCATTTGATCATGCGTCCTTAGCTCAGTTGGATAGAGCAACGGCCTTCTAAGCCGTAGGTCATTGGTTCGAATCCAATAGGACGCGCCATTCGTAACTTCTATGTTTCTTTTTGATTATGTATTGTATTGACTTCACATTCCTGTAGAATTCATGTGTTCACTTAATTAGGAGTTTTTGAATATGAATCCCGTCTCTCAGGTATCCCACTTATTTTCATTTAAAGGATTAAAACAGGAATTTTGTGTGGGTTGGAAGCCTTTTGAATTGATTTGGCTTGGAATTTTTCTAATTACTCAAATTGTGGTGTTTTATTTTGATGATCCTTCTAACATTTCGACACTAAGTGTGATTGCAGGACTTTCAGGTATTATCTGCAATGTGTTTGTGAGTAAAGGCAAAATTAGCAATTTTTTATTTGGTTTGATTTTCGCCTACAGCTATTTTTATGCATCTTGGCAAAGTCGATATTATGGTGAAATGACTTCCTCGTTATTTATTTACATCCCCGCTCAATTTATTGGCTATTTTTTATGGCAACAAAATATGCAAAAACAAACTGATGCCAGTGAATTAGTACAAGCCAAAACCTTAACTATTCAAGGTTGGGTTGCCTTAATCGCAGGAGTTGTGATTGGTACAGTAATTTTTTATAGTATTTTGCTGCAAACGGATGGTAAATCAATTGGCTTAGATGGTTTAAGTACCGTGTTGGTTGTCGCTGCCCAATTGTTGATGGTTTTACGCTATAACGAGCAATGGTTGCTATGGATTTTAGTCAATCTGATTTCAATTGCACTTTGGCGTGATAATTCAACGATGGTAGTGATGTACATTGCTTATTTACTTAATGCAATTTATGGCTATTGGAATTGGCATCAACTTAGTAAAGCAACCTCTGCCCATCACTCTAATGGTATAAACAATGTCTGATTACGCTCAGCGCTTTGGAGGCATTGCTCGCCTGTATTCGTCTGAGGCTTTAGAAATTTTCTGTAAATCCCACGTCTGTGTGGTTGGTATTGGTGGTGTCGGATCTTGGGCTATTGAAGCTTTAGCACGCTCAGGGATTGGCAAAATCACAATGATCGATCTTGATGATATCTGTATCACTAATATCAACCGCCAACTGCCTGCCCTTTCTAGCACAATTGGGAAACTCAAAACAGAAACAATGGCAGAGCGTATTCACCAAATTAATCCTGAATGTGAAGTCAGTATTATTGATGATTTTTTAAGTTTAGAAAATCTCACCGAGTATCTTTCGACAGGTTATGATTATGTGATTGATGCGATCGATCAAGTTAGGATAAAAGCTGCGATGATCGCATATTGTCAATACCATAAGATCAAAATTATTACATTAGGTGGTGCAGGTGGACAAACTGATCCAAGTCAGATAAAAATTTCTGATTTAACTCGTACTATTCAAGATCCTCTTGCTTCAAAAGTCCGTTCTTTATTGCGAAAAGAATATGGATTTTCTCGAAATCCTAAGCGGAAATTCGGCGTAGATTGTGTGTATTCGTCTCAACCTTTGATTTTCCCCAAAATGAGTGAGGGATGTCTTATTTCTGCGAGTATGAATTGTGCAAATGGTTTTGGTGCAGCAACGATGATTACGGCGACTTTTGCTTTTTTTGCTGTATCGAGAGTGTTAGAAAAGTTATTAGTGAAATAAGTTTTGGAAACAAGATAAGAAGGAGAAACAGATGTTAACTTTAAAAAAAATAGTAATAGCAACAGTTTTAGTGTTATCTAGTGTTGTACAAGCCACGATCGTTACTTCAATTAAACCACTTGGTTTTATTGCCGCTGGTATTGCTAATGGTGTAACAGATACGGAAATCATTGTTCCCGCTTTTGCTTCACCACACGATTATAGTTTAAAGCCAAGCGATATGCTAAAACTGAAATCAGGGACATTAGTAGTTTGGATAGGCAAAGACGTAGATGCTTTTCTCGATCATGCAATTACACAGCTACCACAAGATAAAGTTTTAACACTTGCTAAGTTATTACAACAACAATCAAGCCTCCTATTGAGCGGTGAACCACATGCTCACCATCATGATGCACATGCTCACCATCATGATGGAGCAGAAGCCATTAATTGGCATATCTGGCTTTCACCTAAAATTGCTAATCTGATTAGCGAAGCGATAGCGATGCGTTTAGAAAAACTTTATCCTGAAAAAGTCTCACAAATTCGAGCTAATCTTGCTGAATTTCGACAAGCTTTAACTGTAGAAAATGCGAAGATCCAAGCTCAATTATCGCCATTGAAAGCAAAGGGTTTTTATGTTTTCCACGATGCTTATAGTTATTTCAATCGTGCTTATCATTTAAATCAATTGGGCTATTTTACGATTAATCCAATGATCACACCAGGGGCTAAAACATTTGCTGCAATCAAAAAAGAAGTCAATGCAAATAAAGTACAATGTTTGTTTACAGAACCGCAATTTACGCCAAAAATGATCGATATCTTACATCAAGAAACTAACGTTAAAGTCGGTGTGCTAGATCCAATAGGAAGTGATATTCCTCTAGGAAAAAATAGCTATATGCAATTTTTGCAAAAGTTGGCGAATAGTTATGTAGAATGTTTAAGCTAAAAAAGAGAAATTTTTCTGAAAAAAGAGGCGTGCTTAGCACGCCTTCTTTGTTTGTAAATGAATAAAGTTACATTTTTTCTACAGTTTTGATACCGAGAAGATCTAAACCAATTTTTAACGTTTTACTTGTCAATAAAGCCAGTTTTAAACGGCTTAACTTTAATGTTTCGCTACTTGCAGTTAAGATTGGGCAAATTTCATAGAAACTTGAGAAAATTCCTGCTAATTCGTAAAGGTATGCACAAAGGATATGTGGTGTACCTTCTTTAGCAACAATATGCAAAGCTTCATCAAATTGCATTAATTTAAGAGCTAAAGCACGCTCTTTTTCATCATTTAAGTTGATAGGTGCTTTCTCAATTTGAGATAAATCAATTCCAACTTTGTTGAAAATTGAACGAATGCGAGCGTAAGCATATTGCATATAAGGAGCAGTATTACCTTCAAAACTTAGCATATTATCCCAGTCGAAAATATAGTCAGTAGTGCGGTTTTTGGAAAGATCAGCATATTTAACTGCACCGATACTGACAGCTTCAACAACTGCTGCTTTTTCAGCAGGAGAAAGTTGAGTTGATTTTTCAGAGATAAGTTTATCTGCACGTTCTGCAGCTTCGTCCAAAAGATCAGCTAGTCTTACTGTACCACCAGTACGTGTTTTGAACGGTTTGCCATCTTTACCTAACATCATACCGAAATTCTTATGCTCAAGTTTAAAGCTAGCAGGGACAAAACCGCCTTTGCGTGCAATAAGCCATGCAGATTGCATATGTTGGCTTTGACGTGTGTCAGAGAATACTAAAGCACGATCAGATTTTAAAGTATGGCAACGGTAAGCGGCAGCTGCGATATCAGTAGTAGTGTAAAGGTAACCGCCATCTTTTTTCTGAACGATAACGCCCATTGGAGCACCCTCTTTATTTTTGTACTCGTCAAGATAAACGACTAATGCACCATCGTCTTCAACAGCGATACCTTGTTCTTTCAAACGAGCAACTATTTCTGGCAACATTGGGTTATAAAGACTTTCTCCCATAATATCGTCATTAGTCAAGCTTACATTTAAACGATCGTAGTTACGTTGATTTTGTTGCATTGTAATATTGACAAGTTTTTGCCACATTGTACGACAGTATTCGTCACCACTTTGCAGTTTTACAACATAATTACGTGCTTTTTGTGCAAATTCAGGATCTTCATCATAGTGTTTTTTAGCATCACGATAGAAAGCTTCTAAATCAGCTAATTCCATTTCACTGGCATGTTCATTTTCCATTTTTTCGAGATAAGCAATCAACATACCAAATTGCGTTCCCCAGTCGCCGATATGATTAGCACGAATAACTTTGTTGCCTAAAAATTCAAGCGTTCTTACACAAGCATCGCCGATAATAGTAGAACGTAAATGTCCAACATGCATTTCTTTAGCAACATTTGGTGATGAGTAGTCGATAGTCACAGTTTCAAAAGCGATCGGTTGTACGCTAAGTTTTTCATCTTTTACTGCATAATCAATTTTTTTAGCTAGCCATTCTGAAGAAAGGAAAATATTAATAAAACCAGGACCTGCGATTTCCATTCTTTCGATCATATCGCCCTTATCGACATTTTGAATAATCTCGCCTGCAAAATCGCGTGGATTTTTCCCTAATTTTTTTGCTTCTGCCATTGCTCCGTTCGCTTGATAATCACCAAATTGTACTTTTGCAGACTGACGGATCATCGGATTGCATCCACTGCTTGCTCCTGCTAAGACCATAGCCTTTTGAAATTTATCAGATAAGAGAGATTGAATAGTCATAACATACCTCAAATTTACACTAAATAAGTAATTCGCTATCATACCGCTGTTTATGTTGATAGAAAAGTAACACGAGATAGAAATGCCAATATTCCTCAAAAATCCTGAAGAATTATTCAAATTTAACGCCTTTTTGCAAAAAATTATGCAGTTAGCACAAACGATGAAGCTTAACCTTGCTGAGCAAAAAATAGACCATCTTGCTATTCGAGTAAATGAAATTGATGATGCAAAAAAATGGTTAAGGTTATTAGTCGCAAACGGTACGGTAATTAGCCAAAATCATGTCAATGGACGCCCAATTTATCTTATCAAATTAAATTTTCCAATTAATTGTTTTGAAAATAAAGTGAGTGTAATTGAATTACCTTTTCCTAAAAAATATCATCCTGTGACAGGCTGGGAACATCTAGAAATAGTGATGCCATTTTTTGAACAGGAAAGTATTTCTGATTGGACACGGCGTATTTTAAAAACTTATGGTTGGCAAGAGAATCCGTATTTGAAAGTAAAATGTAGCCAACCACAAGTTGAAGGCGAGCAAAAAGTAAATCCAACGATTGCAGTAACATTTAGAAATTCAACACAAAATCATTGTTGTATCAAAGTTCATCCTTATTCAATTGAATCAATTATTCATCTTTAAATGCGACTTTATGAAACCAATGTTTAAAAAATTGGTTGAAATGTAAAGCTTCGCAAGTGTCAGTATGCGATATTTGTCTTATATTTTTATAAGAAATTTTTTAAATGTTAAGTGAGTCACAGTAAATTTTTTTAAATATAAATATAATCAACATGTACATGTTTGTTAAATAATGTACAAATATCAAGCAAAACTGATCTTATTTCAACTTTCTATCCCAATATGGAGAAAATATTATGATTATTGGTTGCCCTAAAGAAATCAAAGTTCAAGAATATCGAGTAGGATTAACGCCTGCAAATGTGTATGCCTATGTGGAAAATGGACATACTGTTTACATTGAAACTGGGGCTGGTATAGGCGTTGGTTTCTCTGATGAAGATTACCGTGTTGCAGGTGCTATCATCACGGATAAAAAAGATCTTTTTGAAAAAGCCGAAATGATCGTAAAAGTAAAAGAGCCAATCGAGGAGGAATATCGTTACTTTCGTGATAATCAAATATTATTCACTTATTTACATTTAGCAGCAGATAGACCATTAACAGAGATGCTGGTTGCGAAAAAAATACAATCTATTGCTTATGAAACTATAAAAACTAAAGACGGTTTACCTTGCTTAGCACCAATGAGTATGATAGCAGGTCGCTTAGCGACATTAGAAGGGGCAAAATATATTCAAAAAACCTTTAATGGTGAAGGTGTGCTGTTAAGTGGAACTGCTGGCACACCCAAAGGTAAAGTTGTCATTCTCGGCGGTGGTGTTGTCGGCTTAAATGCTGCACAAATCGCCGTAGGAATGGGGGCTGATGTTACTTTACTTGATATTAATGCTGCTCGCTTAGCTTATATAGATCAAATGTTCGGTATGCATGTTACTACGCTAACCAGTACAAGAGGTAATATTTTAAAATGCTTAGTAGATGCCGATGTAGTTATAGGTGCTGTTCTTATTCCAGGTGCTAAAGCTCCTCATCTTGTACATCGTGAAGATTTAAAATTAATGAAACAAGGTGCTGTACTTGTAGACGTAGCGATCGACCAAGGTGGTTGTTTTGAGACTTCTCATGCAACTACGCACAATGATCCAACTTATATTGTAGAGGGTGTAGTACATTATTGCGTTGCTAATATGCCAGGTTGCGTCGCACGTACGTCCACTTTAGGTTTAACTGATTCTACATTGTGTTATGGTTTAGCAATTGCCAAACTTGGAGTGAAAGAAGCTTGTTTACAAGATCCAGCCATAATGGATGGCTTAAATACGTATAATGGTCATATTACATTCAAAGGTGTCTCTGATGCTTTTGATTTACCATATACTGCACCAGAGATTGCGTTACAATAATGTCTTAGCCCTTCAGTTTGTGGAGGGCTTGTTTTTCTGTCTATTTTTATTTGGAGAAGCTAAATATGAGTAAAAGAGAAAAACGACAGTCTTGGTCAAGCCAACTTACTTATGTTATGACAGTTGCAGGCGCCACAGTAGGTTTTGGATCTACGTGGCGCTTTCCGTATTTAGTCGGCGAAAATGGTGGTGGTGCTTATGTATTACTATTCTGTTTAGCAATGATTGTAATCGGTATTCCAATGATCTTAGTCGAAAATATCATTGGTCGCCGTATGCGTGTTAATGCTATTGATGCATTCACAGGTAAAAAAATTAACTGGAAGTGGAAATTTTTAGGATATATGGGAATGCTGGGTGCTTTTGGGATTATGGCATATTACATTGTACTTGGAGGTTGGGTAATAGATTATATTGTTAATTTAATCATTGGGAGAATGGATCTTTCTCACCCTGTTAGTGCGACTTATACAGCTAATTTTTTTACAAATAACATAAAAAACGATCCTGTCGGTATTTTAATTGCCTCCTTTGCTTTCTGTGTAGTTAATTATTTTATTTTAGCTAGAGGTATTATGGACGGTATTGAACGTGCTGTACGTTATTTAATGCCTATCTTATTCGTTTTTTTACTTATAATGGTGATACGTAATGTTACATTACCAGGTGCGATAGAGGGAATCCGTTTCTATCTTGTCCCTGATTTTTCTAAAATTAATGGAAAATTATTTATTTTCGTTTTAGGGCAAGTATTCTTTGCATTAAGCTTAGGTTTTGGTGTTCTCATCACTCTTTCAAGCTATTTAAGTAAATCAGAAAATTTAGTTAAAACGGCAACAATCACAGGCTTATTGAACATCATTATTGCAGTAATGGCTGGTTTTATGATTTTCCCATCTCTTTTCTCTTTTGGTGTGGAACCAAACGCAGGACCAACACTTGTATTTCAAAGTTTACCTATTGTGTTCTCTAATATGTGGCAAGGTAGCTTATTTGCAATTATGTTTCTTGGGTTACTGACAGTTGCAGCACTTACGACATCTTTGACTATTTACGAAGTAATGATTACTGCACTACAAGAAAAAATGCGTTTAAGTCGTAAACAAGCCACTTTAGTGGCTTTAAGTGGCGTATTTATTTTGGGAAATATTCCTTCTGTATTAGGTGATAATATTTGGGAAAATATTCGTATTTTTGGAATGAGTATTTTTGATGCGTTTGACTATATTAGTGGCAATATTCTCTTTATTTTAACTTCTTTAGGCTCTGCTATTTTTGTGGGATATGTATTAAAAGATGAAGCAAAAAATGAACTCGCTTTGGGCTTTTTAAAAGAGGGCGAAGATCCTGAAAAGTCCAAGTTCATCAAAGTATGGTTTGCTTATGTCCGCTATATTATCCCATTTATCATCATTGTGATTTTTTATAGTGCTGTCATTGGATTTTAATTTCTTAAAATAATCATTTTACAAAATTTCACACGAGCGTTTTGAAAGTGCAACATTTAAAAAATTGGTAAAAAAGTAGAAATGGATAAATGTTGCACTTCAATATTGATAGTATTAATCAAACAATATCATACAAGATAAAGACTCAGCTAAAATTTCATTGCATTTCTGTTAGTTCATGTTAAACTTCTTAGCCATTGTCAACGCTGAGTTAGGGATCGGCGTTTGATGTATCGTCAACATTTACTTTCATAAGGAAAAATTTATGTCTCTAAGCACAGAAAAAAAAGCACAAATCATTGCTGAATTTGGTCGTGATGCCAAAGACACTGGTTCATCTGAAGTACAAATTGCACTTTTAACTGCACAAATTAATCATTTACAACAACACTTTGCTGTGCATAAAAAAGATCATCACGGTCGCCGTGGTTTATTACGTATGGTTTCTCGTCGTCGTAAACTTTTGGACTACTTAAAACGCACTAACCTTGCACTTTATTCTGAAACAATCAAACGTTTAGGTTTACGTCGCTAATTTGCATAAATGAAAAAGGCTTTCTTAGGAAAGCCTTTTTTCTTCGTATTTACTAAAGAGATTTTCTTCAAATGCTGACTCTCCTGGCTCAAAATTTGGCTGAAGGATTAGCTAAAAAGTTAATTCATTACTTTCCAACAGGGCGTCCGTTGCTGATTGGGTTAAGTGGTGGAATAGATTCAATAGTACTATTGCATCTCCTAGCTAGTTTGCGAGATAACGAAAAGTTTGAAAGTTTACCCTACTTCTGTTCTGTCAGCGGAAATAAAAAACAAAATAGAGAAAAACCACCTCTTTTTCCACTTCGAGCAATCCATATTCATCATGGTTTAAGTCCTAATGCTGACAATTGGCAACATTTTTGCCAAAGTTATTGCCAACGCCTTGATGTGCCATTTTTAACTTGTAATATTAAGCTCGATCATCGTCAGGCTAGTCTCGAACACCAAGCTCGCCAACTTCGTTATCAAGCGATTGCTAAGCAAATGTTAGCGAATGAAATTTTACTGACTGCTCATCATCGCAACGATCAAGTTGAAACTTTTTTTCTCGCATTAAAACGTGGTAGTGGAGTACAAGGTTTAAGCTCAATGGCAGAATTTAGCCAGCTTAACGGTATACCAATTTACCGCCCACTACTTGACGTAAGCCGTTGCCAAATTGAAAGCTATGCTAAAGCTCAAGGCTTAAGCTGGGTAGAAGATGAAAGCAACAATGATAGTCATTACGAACGCAACTTTCTACGTCACGAAGTATTACCTATTTTGCAACAACGTTGGCAAAGTTTTGACCGAGCTGTCGCCCGTACTGCAAGCCTTTGTGCTGAGCAACAAGCTTTGATTGAAGAACTTATCACGCCTCGATTTTTGGAAAATTTTTCCTCAAAGGATCTCAGCTTTGACGTTGCCAATTTCAACGATATTTCCCCAGCACAACAACGTGTTTTATTACGAATGTGGCTACAACATCTCAAACAACCGATGCCAAGCCAAGTTCAACTTAGCAAAATTCAAAATGAAATCATTGCTGCGGGTGCGGATCGCAACCCCAGCCTCAAACTTGGCGATAGTGTTGTGCGTCGCTTTCAACAACGCTTATTTTTAACAGCTGAATTTCAAGATTTGACAGACATTGTGTTGCCATTAGCCATTGGTGAAAGTGTGATTTTGCCCGATCAGCTAGGTAGAGTAGAGCTTTTCAAAAAAGAAAAGAGTTTACTTGTCATTTGGCACCAAAATGATGGTAAGTGTCAACAAAGTGAGATCGTAAAAACTACGGCAACTTCGATCTGTATCAAATTTTATCACCAAGGTAAAATTCACCTTGCTAGTGGTCGTCATGAAAGCCTTAAAAAATGCTGGCAACAAGCAGGTGTTCCACAATGGTTACGCTCACGAATTCCACTGATTTTTCTGGATAATGTGTTTTACTGTGCTGTGGGGTATTTTAGTGCTCGGGCGTAGTTAAACGTTGCCACTCTTCGAAAAAAGTCGGGAAAGTTTTGTTGACACAACTCGGATTTTGAATGCAAATTCCTTCGCCTGCCAAACTTGCTAACGCAAAACACATCGCAATGCGATGGTCGTTATAAGTGGCAATTGACGCTGCCCTGAATTGATTCGATGTGAGTGGGGCAATACGTAAATAATCTACTCCTTCTTCGACTTTCGCACCTAGTTTTCGTAGCTCTGTCGTCATTGCTGCTAAGCGATCGGTTTCTTTGACTCGCCAATTGCCAACATTGCGGATCCAGCTTTCGCCTTCTGCGAAAAGTGCGACAGTAGCGATCGTCATTGCAGCATCAGGGATCGCATTAAAATCCAAATCGATCCCACGTAACTGTTGTTTTTCGGCTTCAATAAACTGCTCACCATCGACTTCGCCATAGCGGATTTTTGCCCCCATTTGTGCTAACACTTGTGCAAATTGGACATCACCTTGCAGGCTATCTTGCCCAACGCCGTACACGCGCACTTTACCAGCTAATGCACCTAAGGCAAGGAAATACGAGGCACTAGATGCATCTCCTTCGATAAAATATAACGCAGGATTTTGATAATATTGCCCACCAGCAATCCATAAATTTTGCTCATGCCATTCCACTTGCACACCAAAATTTGCCATCATTTGTACTGTCATCGCAATATATGGTTTAGAAACCAGCTTACCAAGGATCTCAATTTCTACACTTTCACCTGTCAATGGTGCGACCATCAGTAAAGCACTTAAAAATTGCGACGAAATTGAGCCATCGACTTGCCATTTGCCTGCTCGTAATCCTGTTCCATTAATGACAAGTGGTGGAAAACCATCTTCACCATGATAATCAATCTTCGCCCCTGCTTGTCGTAATGCATCTACTAAATGTCTAATTGGACGTGCTTGCATTCGCGCATCGCCTGTCAATTCAACTTTGCCGTTGCCTGCTGCACACAATGCTGCTGTTAAAAAACGCATCGCTGTACCAGCATTACCAAGAAAAAGAGTGGATTTTTTGCTCGCTTGAAATTTGCCATTACAGCCTGTTATGACGACTTCGCTGTAATCTGATGACCAAGTCATTTCAACACCTAGCATTGCTAGTGCTTGACGCATATAACGTGTGTCATCGCTGTCTAACAAATTTCGCAATCGTACTTGTCCTGAACCAAGTGCCGCAAGTAATAATGCTCGGTTAGAAATACTTTTTGAACCAGGCAGATGAATTGCACCTTGAGCAGTGTGGAGTTGTGAGAGATGAATTGAAGTTGAATGCATAGTGTTATCTCAAGTGATTAGTAAGGGATTATGCTATTGAACATAGTTAAAAGATCAGCATTTTCTATCAGGCTAGCTTACGCGTTAAAATTCAGAAAATTTTTCTCAAATTGGCGGCGTGTTTAAGCAGTTATAAATTAAACTTGTAACCAAAAGCTGACAGGACCATCATTGATGAGACTGACTTGCATATCCGCAGCAAATTTGCCCGTTTGAGTTGTTATTTGTGGCTGTGCTTGTGAAACAAAATAATCATATAACATTTTAGCTTTTACAGGATCGGCACCGTCAGAAAAGCTTGGACGTAAACCTTTTTGAGTATTTGCAGTGAGAGTAAATTGCGAGATGACTAGTAATTCACCTCGGATATTCTTTAAGCTCAAATTCATTTTGCCATTTTCGTCTGCAAAAATACGGTAATTCAGGATCTTTTCGAGCAATTTGTGAGCAGTATCTTCATTGTCTTCTTTTTCAATGCCGAGTAAGACGAGGATCCCTTGGGAAATGTTGCCAATAATTTGCTCTTCCACTTCAACAGAGGCAGATTTTACGCGTTGAATAAAAGCAATCATAATTATTCCTTAATCAGTTCGAAAGAAAGGTTTTTCTCTTTTATGTGACGTAGTTCTTGTAGTACGGCAGCAAGTTGAGCTCCAAGTAAGATGGCTAACCAACTTAATTGGAGCCATAAAAGTAAAATAGGAAGCGTAGCAATAGCACCATAAATGAGATGATAAGATGGGAAAGTTGTGATGTACCAGTTAAAACAACTTTTCCCGAGCGTAAAAAATACTGCAGCAATCAACGCACCTATTCCCGAATCACGCCAGTAAGTTTTAGTGTTGGGGACGACGAGATAGATGAAAGTAAAAATAAGCCAAGTGATAAAAAAAGGGATAATTTTTAAAAAGCTAATGTTAAAAGGTAAATGGCTTTCTGAAGGAAGAAGCTTTGAGGCGAATAGTGTAAGGTAGCTGGTGACAGCGATGATAATTGCCATTAAGAACGAGCCAATAGTTAGAATGAGGCAATAAGTGATAAGAGAATATAGCCAAGTGCGTTTTTGTGTGTTACGCCAAATTTTATTTAGAGTGATATCAATAGAGTTTAGAAGGAGTAACGCAACGATGATTAAACTGACGATACCAATACTACTCATTTGGTGAGCATTAGCAACAAATTGCTGTAAATAATATCCAACGATATCACCTGTCGAGGGAGCAAAGTTGGTGTAAATAAAATTTTGTAGATATTGACTAAGTTGAGCGAAAATGGGGAAATGTGCAAAAATAGAAAAAACAACCATTAAAAGAGGAACGAACGCAAGCATTGTGTTATAAGTCAAATAACCTGCTGCTTGAGGGAGGTTGTTTTGTTGAAAACGAATAAAAAAGAGTTGGCTAAATTGCCAAAAAAATTTTTGTTGCATAGAGTTATCGTCAGAAATTAAATGGAAACCGCATTCTTTAATTTTTTCAAAGCATTGTTTTCAAGCTGCCTTACTCGCTCGGCAGAAATATGATATTTATCTGCTAAGTCTTGCAGGGTCGCTTTATCATCATCTAACCATCGAGAACGAATAATGTCTTGACTGCGTTCATCAAGGGCATCCAAAGCCGTTGATATTTGCTCAGTTGCTTGAGTTTCGTAATTTTCATTTTCAAGTTCAGCAACAAAATTAGAACGTTTATCTTCTAAATAAAGCATAGGCGAAAAACTATTTTCTTCTTTATCTTCCGTTGGTAAATCGTACCCTAAATCACTACCACTCATTCTACTTTCCATTTCAATTACATCTTTAGAGGATACGCCAAGTTCTTTCGCAACTATTTGCACTTCTTGATCATTAAACCAACCGAGACGTTTTTTATTTTTACGTAGATTGAAGAAAAGTTTTCGTTGAGATTTTGTAGTCGCAACTTTAACAATTCGCCAGTTTTTTAATACATATTCATGAATTTCTGCTTTAATCCAATGTACAGCAAAAGAAACGAGACGCACGCCCATATCAGGATTAAAACGTTTAATCGCTTTCATTAATCCAACAGTTCCTTCTTGAATTAAATCAGCAAGTGGTAGACCATAACCTGAGTAACCACGTGCGACATGAATAACAAAACGCAAGTGTGAAAGCACTAGTTTACGTGCTGCTTCGACATCCCCCTCATAAAAAACTTGTTCTGCGAATGCTTTTTCTTCTTCAGGTGTGAGCATCGGTTGTTCATAGGCAAGATGAATGTAGCTCTCAATACTACCATTGGGAACAAGGGTTAAGCTGCGATTCTGAGATTGTTTTGGAGTATCCTCTTTCACTTACACCTTCCTTACGTTTATTTTTTAGCAAGACTTATCTTAAGAGTTTATCAAACACAGTATTTTTTTCTAGTTTACATTTTTCTAGATTATGTAGTTTTAAACATTTTTTGTTCTTTGCTTTGCTGTTCTTTGGCTCGGAGACGTCGAACTTCACGAGGGTCAGCTAATAATGGACGATAAATTTCAATACGATCGCCATTTTGCAAAGATTCACTAAGTGTTACAGGACGACTAAAAATGCCTATTTTGTTGTTTTGCAAATTGATTTCTGGAAATTTTTGTAGAATTTTCGAGTGTAAAATTGCTTCCTCAACCGTAGTTTTCTCAGAAACCGTGTAATTCTTTAAAAAATAACGTTCAGCCAGAGCATAAACAATTGTGATATGAATATCAGACACAAGTTTCTCCTTGAATAACCTGAAAATAATCATCGAATTTTCTAAGATTAAGCTTGGCATTATACCTGAAGTTATTTTTTAAAATTAGAAATTTTTATTTTTTGAAAAAATATTTAGTAATTTAGCTTTTTTATGCAAAAATCTAACGATAGATTTGAGGAGAAGAAAAAATGAGTAAAAATCCAAATAGCTTATCCCTCGCTTTTAAAACATTGTTAGCCGAAGAGCGTTGTTCGTCGCAATCAGAGATTGTCAACGCTTTACACGAACAAGGTTTTCAACAAATTAATCAATCAAAAGTTTCACGAATGTTAAACCGCTTTGGGGCAGTACGTATACGTAATGCAAAAGGCGAAACTGTATATTGTCTACCGAACGAGTTCAGCATCCCATCTACAACGAGCCCGATTAAGAATCTTGTCTTGGATATTGATCATAATAATGCAACTATTGTTGTTAAAACGAGTCCTGGTGCAGCTCAATTAATTGCAAGATTATTGGATAATCTCGGAAAAAGTGAAGGTATTTTAGGAACGATAGCTGGAGACGATACTATTTTTATTACGCCAACTTTAAATTGTAAAATTGCGAAATTGATGACAGATATCGAAGCATTATTTGATGCAGCATTGTGATCTCTTCAAACAATGAAGAATGCAAAATGAAAATATTGATAACAGGTGCGACAGGTTTTGTCGGAAGTGCATTGTTGAAAGCACTGTTAGCTGAGGGACATAAACTTTATGTACTTACTAGAAACGCTGAAAAAGCCATTAAATATTCCTCAGAAGTAAAATGGGTTGAAACTTTAGATTTTTTTTCAGACTTTAATCATGTTGACGCTGTCATTAATTTAGCAGGTGAGCCGATTTTTAATCAAGCTTGGCAAAATAAGCAAAAGATAAAATTAACTCAGAGTCGCGTTAAGACAACTGAAAAATTGGTTGAATTGATTAATAGAAGTAATCAACCTCCACGAGTATTTATTTCTGGCTCTGCAATGGGATTCTATGGTAATAGCAATACGTTACTCACAGAACAAGTAGATGCGGGAAAAAATTTTACAGCGAAACTTTGCCAACAATGGGAAGCAACTGCTTTGCAAGCTAATACACGTGTTTGTATTTTACGCATAGGAATGGTTTTTGCATTACACGGCGGGGCATTTCAACGGATATATAAAATATTTAAATGTAATTTAGGTGGGAAATTAGGTAATGGTGATCAATATTGGGCGTGGATTAGCTTAATTGATACAGTAAGAGGTATTTTGTTTTTATTATCGCATTCAGAATGTGAAGGTGCATTTAATTTTGTAACTCCTGAATTGATAACGAATAAAACTTTTACGCAACAACTTTCACAATATCTGCATCGAACAGCATTTTTTTCTGTCCCCGAATTTATGTTGCGTTTTATCTTTGGCGAACGTGCGGATTTGTTTTTAGATAGCCAAAAAGGCTATCCCGCTAAATTGTTAGAAGCAGGATTTATTTTTCGATATAACAATTTGGCAGATTTTTTAAGATCACTGCCTATAAACGAGAGCAATAACAGAGAAAGAAAAAAATTCTGTTAGATCTTCCTTTCTATCTTGATAAGATTTCGTAACTTCTAGTGTTGTATATAAAAAATTGTAGAAAACAGTATTTTTTGATAATTGTTAACAACATTATTAATCTACTTTAAGTCGAGTTTTATCATGTTTTCTAATTTAGTTGCTGAGAAAAACATTGAATAATGTGATAAAAATTATGAAGTAATAACTTGAAGAAAAGAAATTTTATCTCCATCTTTGCTAAAGAGTGAAAATCTTTTAAAGAATAATTTGTATAAAAAAACAACGAAAAATGATCAGGAACAAATATGAAATTTATTTCGTTTAATATTAATGGGCTAAGAGCAAGACCTCATCAATTAGAAGCAATTATTTATAAACATCAGCCAGATGTGATAGGTTTACAAGAAATTAAAGTTGCTGATGAAGATTTCCCTCATTATTTATTTGGGAATCTAGGATACTATATTTTTCATCACGGACAGAAAGGACATTACGGCGTTGCACTATTATGTAAAAAAGAACCTCTAGCAGTGCGTAAAGGATTCAGTGCTGACGAGCCTGATGCACAACGGCGTTTGATTATGGCAGATATTGAAACTAAATTTGGTGTATTGACTGTGGCGAATGGTTATTTCCCACAAGGTGAATCACGCGATCATGCGACAAAGTTCCCGCTAAAAGAAAAGTTTTACACTGATTTATTACATTATGTTACACAAGAACATAATAAAAATAACCCTATTTTAATTATGGGTGATATGAATATTTGTCCGAGTGATTTGGACATAGGTATTGGTGATGAAAACCGCAAACGTTGGCTTCGAACAGGGAAATGTGCATTTTTACCTGAAGAACGAGAATGGTACCAACGTCTTTATGATGCAGGTTTGAAAGATAGCTTCAGACAACTTAATCCATTTGCTTATGATAAATATTCATGGTTTGATTACCGTTCTAAAGGAATATTGGATAATCGAGGATTAAGGATTGATCATATACTCGTAAATGAGATATTAATGAAACACTGCGTAGATGTCGGCATTGATTTAGATATTCGCAATATGGAAAAACCATCTGACCATGCACCTATTTGGGCGACTTTTGAGTGAGGTGAATAATGACAACACAATGGCAACATTACCGTACGAATGTGAATGGTGATGAAGCACTCTTTTCTGTAAATTTGAGCTATATTGATGAGCAGAAAATAGATGCATCTACAGTCGTGCAAATGATTTTACCTTTTGAAGCAGAAAAGGATGGATTGCCATCCGAAAAAAATTTTCAACTTTTTATTAAATCATTAGTAAAAATTACTTCATTGATCAATAGTCTAAATAGTATTTATTATGTTGGTTATTGGTTGAGTAAAGGTAAAGCAAAAGTTTACTTTTACTGTACAAGCGAAGAAAAGCAAGCATTAATTGAACTTTTAGAACACGCAGGTGTAGAAAACCTGAAAGCTCAATTTGATCCAGCTTGGGATATTTATTTTGATTTTCTTCTCCCTTCTTCGCTTGAAATAAAGATGACAGCAACTGAAGAAATGCTATCTACTTTGCGTCAATATGGAAAAGAATTGAATAAAGCCTATACAATTGATCACCGATTTTACTTTTATCAAGAACAAGATATGCTGCAATTTCTAGAATACGTGGCTGAACAGGATAAAGATTTCTTATCTTTACAGCATAGCAATATGCCAGTGCCAGTGCGAGATAATGAGAAAGCTTATTTAGTAAAAGTTGAACAAGAAGTGAATTTAGATGAAAACTTAATTTTTGATACAGTGGAGTTTTTTGAACAAACTAGCCAAGATTTTCAAGGACGTTATTTAGGCTGGCACCCACAAAACTCATTAATGGATGAAAAAAAATTGAATTAATAAAAATTTTATAAATTCTAAAAGTGAGTGCGGGAAAATAGATTTTTGCCGCATTTTTTATTTGCAGTAATAGGTAAAATTTATTGTGAGAATGAAAGGCAGAGGTGTTACAATCTCACACTGAAGAAGAATATTATGAGAGAGTGAAACTGTTATGTCTCGTCGAAAAAAGACACGCAAAATTTCAGATATTATGCCAACTCGTAAAGCAGATAAAAATATTACGACCTCAAAGAATAATCGTCAAACAAGTCGTTATGAATTAGATGCACAAGCCCGAGAAAATAAGAAAAAGCGTAAACACAAAGGATTATCCTCAGGTAGCCGTAATGCTAGTATGATGAAAAAAGAAATAAAACAGCAAACAACAATACAAGATCCACGCCTTGGTAGTCGTAAAAAAATTCCACTGATCGTCGAAGAGATTGTAGATAACAAAACAATAACAAAACGAACGTCAAAAGAAGTGCTCGAAGTTGTCAAACCAACAACATTAGACCCTTACATTGAATTAATGCAACTGGAGAATAATGAATGTCTAAATCAACTTCTTGATGATTTAGAAACTGGGAAAAAATTAGCTAGTGCAGATAAGAAATTTGTTGACGACTGCTTAAATCGGATTGAAGAACTGATGACAGAGTTAGGGCTTGACAAAGACGATAGTGACGAAGATCTTTATCACTATTTTGATAAGATCGATATTAATCAATTTAAATAGGAAAATAACAATGTTATGGGCATTATTCGGGCTAAGCCTTGTGATCATTCTATTGATGCTTGCTTATTTGATCTCTTTATTATTAAAAATCAAACAACAAAAGCAAAGTCTTCAAAAAGCACGCCAATTGCGTGTTACTCGTTTAAAAGAAAGCATTTTGATGATTGCTAAAGCGATGCAAATAGGGACGTGTAATTTTTCAGAAGGCGTGATTCGAATCAAAATGCTTCTTCAACCGTTAGGGTTAGATTTTCACTATTATCCTGCAATGCAAAATTTGTATGATATCGTGATGGACATGCCCACTCACAATGCTCGCAATACATTAAAACGTCAAGAACGGACAAAACTGGATTTAACGCGAGAGAAAGCAGAAAACGATTATCAAGCTCAAATTCAACAGGAATTGCCTATATTAATCCAACAAATCAACGCTTATTCTATAAAAGAAAGTTTACGATAAAAAAGGAGAACGAATGACAAAACATTATGATTATCTCGCGATTGGTGGGGGTAGTGGTGGTATTGCTTCTATCAACCGTGCTGCACAATATGGAAAAAAATGTGCGATTATTGAAGCGAAAGCTTTAGGAGGAACTTGTGTCAACGTTGGTTGTGTACCGAAAAAAGTAATGTGGTACGGTGCACAAATCGCTGAAGCCTTGCATCAATACGCACCAGCATACGGCTTTAATGCGGAACTTAAGCATTTCGATTTCAAAACACTCGTCGCCAACCGCCAAGCTTATATCGACCGCATTCATCAATCTTACCAAAACATATTAGCGAAAAATAATGTCGACATCATTCACGGCAGTGCTAAATTTATTGATACTCATCATGTTGAAGTCAACGGCGAAATCATCAGTGCTGATCACATTCTTATTGCTGTCGGTGGTCGTCCTGCACGCCCAAATATTCAAGGGGCAGAATTCGGCATTGATTCTGATGGTTTTTTCGCCTTAGAAAAATTACCTAAATCTGTTGCTATCATCGGTGCAGGCTATATCGCAGTTGAAATTGCTGGTGTAATGAACAGCTTCGGCGTTGACACTCATTTATTCGTACGCCAAGCCACTCCAATCCGCCACTTTGATCCACTTATTGTCGATACTCTTTGCGAAGAATACGCCCGCCAAGGCATTAACATTCACTCACATAGCATTCCACAAAAAGTCACACAAAATCAAAACGGTCATTACGAAATTTATTTCGAAAATGGCAACGTTCATACGAGTGAATGTCTCATCTGGGCAGTTGGACGTCAACCCGCTACTGATAGAATCAATCTTAAAGCTACAGGCGTAGAAACGAATACTCGAGGTTTTATCAAAGTTGATAAATTTCAAAACACTAATGTTGCAGGCATTTATGCTGTTGGCGATATCATTGAAGGCGGCATCGAACTCACACCTGTTGCTGTCGCTGCAGGACGTCGTTTAGCCGAACGTTTATTTAACAACAAACCCAACGAACATTTGGAATATCGTCTTGTTCCGAGCGTCGTTTTTTCTCACCCCCCAATTGGTACTGTTGGCTTAACTGAAACACAAGCGATAGAAAAATATGGTATCGATAACATTAAAGTCTACACCAGCAAATTCACACCAATGTACACAGCAATATCAAGCCCTGAATATCGTCAAGCTTGTCGAATGAAATTAGTCTGTGTTGGTACAGAAGAAAAAATTGTCGGCTTACATGGCATCGGCTTTGGTGTCGACGAAATGCTCCAAGGTTTCGCTGTTGCCATCAAAATGGGGGCAACTAAAGCTGATTTTGACAACTGCGTCGCCATTCATCCAACAGGAGCGGAAGAGTTCGTGACAATGCGATAAGCTAAAATCATTAGAAACCCGCTTAGCGGGTTTCTTAACGCCGCAAAATTAGAAAAATTTTTCCTAATTTCAACGCGTAATGAGCAAAAAAAAACGAAATAAAAAAAGATGCTCAACCGCCACGCCTTTCTAATAGTCTTTATAAAAATTATGCTAAAATTACGGCAATTTTTTGCCTTAAAATAAGAATGAATGCAATGAACAAGCAATATTCCGCCCACGAAATTACAGTTTTAAAAGATCTTGAACCTGTGCAACTTCGCCCAGGAATGTACACCAATACTCACCGCCCAAATCATCTTGCCCAAGAAGTTATTGATAACAGTGTCGACGAAGCATTAGCAGGATTTTGTACAAAGATAGAAGTTATTTTACATCCTGATCAATCGCTAGAAGTGATAGATAACGGACGAGGAATGCCCGTGGATATTCACCCTGTAGAAAGAATTTCAGGTGTGGAGTTAATTCTCACCAAACTGCACGCAGGCGGGAAATTTAATCAACAAAATTATCAAATTTCTGGGGGGTTGCATGGTGTAGGGATTTCCGTTGTAAATGCACTTTCTGATCGCGTAGACGTAGAAGTGAAACGCAAAGGTGAGCTGCATCATATCGCTTTCGAAAATGGGCATAAAATTAAAGAATTAGAAGTTATCGGCACTTGTAGTATGCGAACTACAGGTACTAAAGTCCATTTTAAACCGAATCCCAAATATTTTGATAATCCCACATTTTCTGTCTCGCAACTACGTCATTTATTACGAGCTAAAGCTGTACTTTGTTCAGGCTTGGAGATCATTTTCATCGATAAAATCAACAACACTGAAGACCATTGGTATTATGAAGATGGACTTGCTGCTTATTTAAGTGAAGCTGTAAATGGCGAAGAAACTTTACCAACATCTCCTTTTGTTGGCGATTTTAACGCCAAAACCGATGCCGTGAGTTGGGCACTTTGTTGGTTGCCATCAGGAGGGGAATTGCTCGCCGAAAGTTACGTTAATCTCATTCCTACAGCACAAGGCGGTACTCACGTTAACGGTTTACGCCAAGGGCTTTTAGATGCAATACGAGAATTTTGCGAACACCGCAATCTCCTACCAAAGAACGTTAAACTTACTGCCGATGACATTTGGGATCGTTGTGCGTACGTCCTTTCGCTCAAGATGCAAGAGCCACAATTTGCAGGGCAAACCAAGGAACGCCTCTCATCTCGCCAAAGTGCAGTTTTCGTCTCAGGCATCATCAAAGACACCTTTAGTCTTTGGCTCAACCAACACATCCAAGAAGCAGAGCTCATCGCCAAAATGGCAATCTCCTCCGCTGAAAAACGCCTTAAAGCCGCTAAAAAAGTAGTGCGTAAAAAAATCGTTTCGGGTCCCGCTCTGCCCGGCAAATTAGCCGACTGCACCCAGCAAGATTTAAGCAAAACCGAACTTTTCTTAGTCGAAGGTGACTCCGCAGGCGGTAGTGCTAAACAAGCTCGCAATCGCGATTATCAAGCCATCTTGCCATTACGTGGCAAAATTTTAAATACATGGGAAGTCTCTGCCGACCAAGTACTTGCCTCTAACGAAGTCCACGACATCGCCGTTGCCCTCGGCATCGATCCTGATAGTGACGACTTAAGCCAATTGCGTTACGGTAAAGTTTGTATTCTCGCCGATGCTGACTCCGACGGCTTACACATTGCTACTCTCCTTTGTGCCTTATTCCTCCGACACTTCCCAAAGCTCGTGGCAGCAGGGCATGTCTATGTCGCCATGCCACCACTTTATCGTATTGATATCGGCAACGACGTCCACTACGCCCTTGATGAAAATGAAAAAGAAGCAATCCTCGCACGCCTTAAAAATAAAAAAGGCAAACTCAATGTCCAACGCTTCAAAGGCTTAGGTGAAATGAACCCTAGCCAACTACGTGAAACCACAATGGATCCCAACACCCGCCGTCTTGTACAATTAACTTTTGAGCAAGAAGAACAAGAAAATAATGAAACCTTTGAAATGATGGATATGCTCCTTGCCAAAAAACGAGCTGAAGACCGTAAAAAATGGCTTCAAGAAAAAGGGGATAATGCGGAGCTTGGGTAAAATCACGCCTCAAAAATCGGAAAAGTTTTCCGAAATTAAGGGCGTAACTTACAAAGATTTAGGAATAAAATTTAAAGAGCAAGTCAAATGAATACCAAATTACGTTTTATTGATTTTTGTGCAGGCATTGGTGGAGGGCGTTTGGGTTTGGAGAGGCTTGGGTTTGATTGTCTTGCCCATAGTGAGAACGATCCCAATCCTGCCACAACTTATCAACTGTTCTTTGATGATCATAATAACTTAGGCGATCTTACAAAAATTAAAGCAGAAAGTCTGCCTGATTTTGATTTATTATTAGCAGGTTTTCCTTGTCAGGCTTTTTCGATTGTTGGTAAACGTCAAGGCTTTAAAGATGAACGTGGGCAAATTATTTATTATTTAAGTGAAATTTTAAAAATAAAAAATATTCCGTTTTTTATTTTGGAAAATGTAAAAGGTTTAATTAATCATCATAATGGTGAAACTTTAAAAGAAATTTTAAAAATCCTGAATGAGTTAAATTATGATGTGGTTTATCAAGTTTTAGATAGCCAAAATTATGGTGTTCCACAAATGCGTGAGCGGGTATATTTTGTTGGAATTAGAAAAGATATTCCACATAAAGAATATTGTTTCCCTAAGCCCGTGGAATGTATCGGAATTAACCAAATTTTAAATCCACAACCAGAGCAATTATTTAATCCAAATGACACTTTTCATAAATATTTAAATAATAAATATAACCAAGGTAAATATAGTTTAACCGAGCTAGTTAAGGACGATTATTTAATTATTGATTGGCGACAATCTGATTTACGCCTTTACTCACAAAAAATCCCAACTTTACGCACAGGTAGACACGGAATTTTGTACAGTAAATCAGGAAAACTTTGGAAGCTTAGTGGCTATGAAGCCCTATTATTACAGGGATTTCCAGAAGAAATTGCTAATAAAGTCATCATTCATAATTTACCTAATAGCAAAATATTATCTCAAGCAGGTAATGCAATGACTGTCAACGTCATCACCAAACTTGCCGAACAATTATTAATTAGTATTTGAGCAAAAAATGGGAATTAATTTAATCAGACTAGGTTCACAAACTGCAAAAAATGGTTTTGCCAATGAAAAAGAGATAGCTCAACGTTTTGAAAATTATCAAGATGATATTGAAGCACAAAAATGGCTTGTAATTATGGGTTACAAAATAGAATTGATCGAAAATGTAAAAGCAGTTATTCTCCACGGACATAAAGCTGATATTAATTTACAAATATTAGTGCAATATAAAGATGCTATAGATATTCAAAATATTCAAGTTAAATTAGTCAGTAATCCGAAAGGTTTTAATCAAATTGATAAACGTTGGATTAGTAAATATCAAGAACTTTGGGGATTTAATGATGAAGTTAAAAACTTACTGCAACTATTCACAGGAGAATTAGCACCCAATGCCCCAAGTCGGAATAATAAACGTATGTTTATTGATGAATTTTCTCCACACCAACAACACATTATTTTAAATTATTTTCAAACTAATAAACTGTTAATTTTAAGCGATATTATTAAAGGTCGTGGTGAATTTGCCGCAGAATGGGTACTAGTCGCCCAAAAGACACCACAATATGCACGTTGGGTTTTAAAGAATATCAACCAAGTTTTACAACATTATGCCACAGGCGAAGTAACTATCAGCCCCAAAGGTTCACTGCTAATTGGCAAAGTAACCATGCAACGCAAAGGTGGCGACGGCGGACGTGAAACTGCCAAAATGCTACAATTTAAACTCAACCCAGCGGAATTGTTTGATGATCAGTAACCCAACCAAACTCCGATTTTCGGAAAATTTTTCAATATTACTCACAAAACGCTTGGGCGTTTTGTTCGGGCTAAAGCCCCGTCGCAAGCGACGTTCAAAAAGCCTTTGGCTTTTTGTCGGAGGGGTTTTGGATCTTTTAAGCTAGGTTTTTAAGCCTGAAATTTGATAAATGAGTATTAAGTTATGACAGACAACAACAAGCAAGATCAAAAACAAGAAGAAACTACAACACGAGCAGAAATTGAATTACTCCCTCTATCCCTAAGTGCTGGTGATGCGGATAAAGAAAATTATAAGGATTATTTTGGGTTTCTTGATCAGGTTTTGATTGATGATAAAGAAAAGTTTAAAAATATTGGCATCACAGGGGAATATGGCTGTGGGAAGTCTAGTTTGTGGAAGCATTATGTAAATCATGTTCAAACAAGAGAAGACAACAAAAAAGATGCTGATTTTGACAAGAAAATCATTAAGGTAAGTTTAGCTAATTATGTTGTGGATGATGAAGTAGATAAAAGAACTATTGAAAACCGACTTGAGCGGCAGATTATTAATCAAATAGTTTCGCAAATTGATCCTAATCAAATCCCTGAAAGTAAGTTCCGATTTAAACAGGATAATATTCAATTTAATGTAAATTTGATAAAGGTAATATGTACTTTACCTTTTTTATTATTGTTATATAGACATACTTCAAATATATGTTTTGAAATCGTTTATTTTTTGATTTTAGCTCTTGTGAGTTGTTGGGTTTATTATTATTTAAAGAACAATCCATCAAAATTAACTAAATTAACCAACATCAAAACTCCTTATTTTGAATTAAACAAAGAAACTTCCGAAACTATTTTCGATTTAGAATTGCGAGAAATTGTTTATTTAATCGAAAAATCAAAAGCGGAAATTATTGTCATTGAAGATTTAGATCGTTTTAAAGGTATTGGTTTAAACATCTTCACCAAACTCCAAGAAATTAATTTTATTTTAAATAATCGTTTTAAAAGCACAAATCAAAACAGAATTATTAAGTTTGTTTATATGGTTAATGATGGAGTGTTTACTAAAGCAAAAGATCCTTGCGAAAGTCGGACTAAATTTTTTGATGTGATTATTCCAGTTGTTCCAATTGCGGATAGGTTTAATGCGAAGGAGCATTTTGTAAAAATTTTAAAAGAAAATAAAGCTAATATAGAGTACGTTCCCCATCACCATTATGCTAATAAACGTACAGATGATAAATATCGTATTTATGAAATAATTGATGGTATTCGTATTAAATATATCGAAAAAATCTCAGAATATACTAAAAATATGAGAGTGGTAAACAATATTCTTAATGAATATTACATCTATAAACAGAAGATTAGTAATGTTGGTAATGAGGCATTATTTGTATTGATTGGAATTAAAAATCTATTCCCAGATGATTTTCGAAAATATATGCAAAGAGGAGAGGATACTTTAAAAGAAAAAGATGAACAATTAAATGCGTATTTATCTAAATATGGTTTTTTATTATCACCACAGGTTGAACTAACTAAAGATGAACAGGGGTTCATAAATGCAATAAAAACAAAACAGTATCCTAAGCCTCAAGAGTTTGATAAATTAGAATATCTTGATACACCTATTAAGCATCATTTTTCAGTGCTATGTAACCTTATAAATAATGATGATGCTCTTGAGAATCCGAATATCTGTAATTTTGCTTTGTTTGAATATTGTATTAAAAAAGATTTAAATATGAGTAATCTTCAATTAAATGCTCAATTATTGTTTGTGAAGCAAACTGTAAAACAAAAATACCTCGACGCTATCACCAAACTCTTATGCCGCAATAAAATCCAACAAGATCAACAATTTTTTGTACGCAAAGAATTTAAAGAATTTGCTAAACTTTTTCAAAATTCAGATTGTATAAAAATTATTGTTGAACAATTTAAATCTACCGATTATTTGAATCAATCTTTTAGTGAATGTAGGGAAAACACTTTTATAGATTTACTAGTAGAAAATTTCTCTAATATAAATCTACGTGCTAGTAACTTTAGTGATATTCTTCCGATTTTAAAAGAGTTTATTAAAACTGATACTGATAAAGATTGGTATAGAGATGTTGAACCAAGAGTAAAAAAACTAATTGAACTAATAGAACAAGCTCAAAGCCAAACTTAAACTCCAATTTTCGGAAAATTTTTCCAATCTTCGGAAGGGTTTTAAGCAGATTTAATTAACAACCAACAACCAAAAACCTATGAACAATATGAACTACGAAGGCGTTGAGCAGATGCCGATTCGGCACTTTACGGAGAGTGCTTATTTAAATTATTCCATGTATGTGATTATGGATCGTGCCTTGCCTTTTATTGGCGATGGTTTGAAGCCTGTGCAACGGCGGATTGTGTATGCAATGAGTGAGCTGGGCTTGAATGCGGCAGCGAAGTATAAAAAATCCGCTCGCACCGTGGGGGACGTGTTGGGTAAGTTCCACCCCCACGGCGACAGTGCTTGCTATGAAGCAATGGTGCTGATGGCTCAGCCCTTTTCCTACCGTTACCCTTTGGTGGACGGGCAGGGCAACTGGGGGGCAGTGGACGACCCGAAATCCTTTGCGGCGATGCGTTACACCGAATCAAGGCTGGCGAAGTTTTCTGAGCTGTTGCTAGCGGAGCTTGGGCAGGGGACGGTGGATTTCCAGCCCAATTTTGACGGCACTTTGAGCGAGCCACAATATTTGCCTGCACAGCTACCGCATATTTTGCTCAACGGCACGACAGGCATTGCGGTGGGAATGGCGACGGATATTCCGCCCCATAACCTCAACGAATTGGCAGAGGCGTTAATCCTGTTGCTGGATAAGCCCAATGCCAGCCTCGCTGAAGTTATGCAATTGGTGAAAGCCCCTGATTACCCAACCAACGCCGAGATCATAAGCCCTGTTGCTGATATTCAAAAAATTTATGCCACAGGCAAAGGTTCGCTGAAAATGCGAGCGGTGTGGGCTAAGGAAAATGGCGAAGTGGTGATTACCGCCTTGCCTTATCAATCCTCGCCGAGCAAGGTGATTGCCCAAATTGCCGAGCAAATGACGGCGAAAAAATTGCCGATGGTGGAAGATATTCGTGACGAAGCCGATCACGAAAACCCAATTCGCATTGTGCTAGTGCCACGTTCCAACCGTGTGGATTTAAACGCCTTGATGGATCACCTTTTCGCCACTACGGATTTGGAAAAAAGCTACCGCGTTAATATGAATATGATTGGGCTTGATGGCAAACCTGCGGTGAAAAATTTGCTCGAAATTTTGGGCGAGTGGCTTGCCTTTAGACGCACCACCGTTACTCGCCGCCTTGAGTTTCGCCTCGATAAAGTGGAAGCAAGGCTCCACATCTTGCAAGGCTTGATGGTGGTGTTTTTGAATATTGATGAAGTAATTCGCATTATTCGCTATGAAGACGATCCCAAAGCGGAGTTAATTAAGAGCTTCAATTTAAGTGAAACCCAAGCGGAAGCCATTTTAAACCTCCGTTTGCGTAATCTCGCCAAACTTGAAGAAACCGCTCTCCAAGGCGAAATGGCAGAGCTTGCCGCTGAACGCCAAAGCCTGCAAGAAATTTTGGCTTCCAACAGCCAATTAAATAAATTAATCAAGCAAGAAATCAAAGCTGCTGCCAAAGCATTCCACAGCCCACGCCGTTCGCCACTGGTGGAACGCCAAGAGGCGAAAGTCATCGCCGACGTTGACTTGATGCCAACTGAAGCCGTTACCGTGGTGCTTTCTCAAATGGGCTGGGGACGTTGTGCCAAAGGGCATGAAATTGATGTTCAAAACCTCAACTACAAAGCAGGCGACGCTTACCTCGCCCATGCCCAAGGCAAAAGCAACCAAAACGCCTTATTCCTAGACAGCACAGGGCGAAGCTACGCCATCGAACCCCTAAGTCTGCCATCTGCCCGTTCCCAAGGCGAACCGCTCTCCAGCAAATTCAACCTCCCAGCGGGTGCAAAAATCGTGGATGTATTGATGGGGGATGCTAATCAACAAGTGTTGCTAGCATCTGATGCAGGCTATGGCTTCATTTGTAATCTTGATGACCTCGCTACCCGTAATAAAGCAGGCAAGCAATTACTCAGTTTACCTGAAAATGCTAAAGTACTTAGCCCTATTAGTTTGAAAGAAGACAAGAAGTTGTTAGTGGCTATCACTAAAGCAGGAAAAATGCTGATCTTCCCTGTTGCCGAACTCCCTATTCTCAATAAAGGAAAAGGCAATAAAATTATCAATATTAGTACTGCTGATGCCAAAACGGGGGCAGATCTATTGACAAAATTATTCTTGATTAGTGATACTGATAGTCTTGTTTTTCATGCAGGTAAACGCAAAATCACTCTCAAATCGCAAGATCTTGCTAATTTCCGTGGTGAAAGAGCAAGAAAAGGTACTATGCTACCGAGAGGAATGCGATGTGATAATAAAATCGAGATTTTGTCGGTATAACATTTTTTATCACTGTGTTTTACGCCAGTAAATTCAGTTTTTTTTGATAACTTAAAATTGCTTTCTTGAATTTGCAGGCGTTCTTCTTTTAAGTTTCTGTGCCAACGCGACTAAATTCGGGAAAACTTTTTCGTTTTTGTAGGCGTAGTTTGCTTTTTTACTTTTTTTCACTAGCTAAGATCGGAAAAGTTTTCTCTAATTTTATCACGTGACTGAAGTGTTAGGCAGGATTTGGAATATCTTTGAATTCGACCTCAATAGCGTAGTGAGTTGCTAGCCAGTTGCTAAGAGCGATAATTCCATAGCGTTCAGTAGCATGATGACCAGCTGCGAAAAAGTGAATGCCTTGTTCTCGTGCGGAGTGAATAGTACGTTCAGAGACTTCGCCTGTAAGGAAAGCATCCATTCCTTGTTGAGCTGCGAGATCGATGTAATCTTGTCCACCTCCCGTGCATAAAGCAAGGCGTTTAATTTGAGGAGGGGCGTTATCATGGCAATGGAGTGGAGCTTGCCCTAAAAGCTGTTGTAACCTTGTACGCAAGTTTTCGCTAGTGATGGGTTGGACAAATTCACCCCACATTGGAATGCTTGGTTGGCTATCTTCTAGCGGTTGTAAATTCTGTAGCCCCAGCACATTAGCAAGCTGAACATTGTTGCCTAGTTCATAATGCACATCTAAAGGTAAATGATAGGCGTAAAGATTGATATTTTGTTGCATTAGCGTTTTAATGCGTTTACCTTTCATTCCAATCAAACGTGGATCTTCGTTTTTCCAGAAATAGCCGTGATGAACGATAATCGCATCTGCATTTTGATGTATAGCATAATCTATCAATGCTTGGCAAGCCGTAACGCCAGTGATGATTTTTTTGATGTCTTTTTTACCCTCAATTTGTAAGCCATTAGGAGCGTAGTCTTTGATGGCGTGAATATTGAGTTTTTGGTTTAGAATAGTTTCAAGTTGGTGATTATCCATATTCTTTATCCTTTTTTAAAATAAATGAATTTTTCGAAAGTTAAGACGTCTAAGTGCTTTAGCAAAAAGCACAGATTTTTAGAAATAAAGCTTTACTTTATCGAATAAGTTATAGATTCTTATCATATTTTACAGACTTTTTCCAGAATAGGAGGTAGAAAGTGAAATTCAATTTGACGGGGTTATACATAGGATTAGGATTGTTGTTTGCTGTTCCTTTATATGTAACGACATTTAACGATACATCAACAAAGCCTACAATAACAGCTGAACATCAACAGATCATTAAAAGCCAAAATGATAAGCGGGATTACGCTTTTGAAACTTTAGCTAATGGCTTAAAACTTTTAGTCGTATCTGATCCGAATGCACAACGGGCAGCAGTGGCAGTAGACGTCGCTGTTGGTAGTGGCAATGAGCCAGTAGAATTTTTGGGGCTTGCACATTTTTTAGAACACATGTTGTTTTTAGGCACGGATAAGTATCCGCAACCTGATGAATTTATGCAGTATATTATTCAGCACGGTGGAAGTAATAATGCGTTCACTGCTTTTGAACATACTAATTATTTTTTCGATATTGACCCACAATATTTGAAGCAAGGAATGGAGAGGTTTTCACGTTTCTTTGTTGCACCATTAATGAGTGAAAAATACGTGGATCGAGAACGTCATGCAGTGAATGCAGAATATCAATCTAAAATACGTGTAGCAGGGTGGCGAAATTTAGATGTGTTTAAAAAAGCCTCTAACCCAGAACATCCTTTCTCACGTTTTAGTGTGGGTAGTCTTGCTACATTACCAACAAAAACAGTACGCCCTGCTTTATTGAAATTTTATCAACAATATTATTCAGCAGATCGAATGTCAGTTGTCATTATTGGTAAAGAGAATATTGCTACTTTAATGCAATGGGGCAAAGCAATGTTTTCTGAAGTACCAAAAGCGGAGCATTTAGCCAGTACAGAGATTGATAAACCGCTGTTTAAAAAAGCAGATTTACCACTTTTTATTCAAAATAAAACTTTAGATCAAGATAAAGTTCTCCGTATCAGCTTTATGTTACCTTATCGTTTACAAGATTTGTATCAAAAAACTTTGACTTATATTGCTTATAATATCGATCATGAAGGAGTAAATAGCCTTGCAGGAACGTTGAAAAAAATGGGCTACATTACTCAATTAAATTCTGATTTTTCAGAAAAAATTGGAGTAGAACGTCCATTTAATATTGAAATGACTTTGACAGATAAAGGATTTGTCCATAAAAATGACGTATTAGCTGTCGTTTTCAATTATTTGCATTTATTGCAGCAACAAAGTGATGATCTTGGCAAGATGCGTTATCAAGAGTTAGCAACTATTGCTAAACAGAATTTCCAATTCCTTGAAAAAAGTGGTGCAGTAGAAGAAGCTTCTGATCTCGCTTTAAGAATGAATATTTATCCTGTGAGTGATATTTTAGCATTAGACGCAATTTATCGTGGTTACGATCATCAAGCAATTAAACAAACACTTGCATTGATGATACCGCAAAATGCTATCGTACAATTAAGTGCTCCACAACTGGATTTCAAACAACAAACTCAATACTTCCATGTTCCTTATTCGATAACTAAACTTGATACACAAGCGATTTTGAACACTAAAATTAATGACACATCAGCATTAAAAACGATGCGACTGCCAGCTAAGAATAGTTTTATTGCTAATAATTATGATTTACAAAAATCAAATATGACAGAAAAAGCACAAACACTTACTGATGGTATTCATCTTTTCTATAAATATGACGGTAATTTTGATGTGCCACGTAGTAACCTTGCAATCAGCCTTGAGCCAAAGAAAGATCTTACTTTACAAGACAGAGTCGCAATGGTACTTTGGACAAGTGTGTTGAATGAAAAGCTTATTCATACTTTTTATGAGGCAGAATTGGCGGGGTTACAAGGGGAGTTTGATGCGGATAATGAAAGTTTGCAATTGAGTATTTCAGGGTACACGCAAAAGATGCCATTATTATTGCAAACAATGTTACAAAATTTAGAAAATTTTTCCGATTCTAAAAACGTGTTTGAGCGAGTTAAACAAACTTATGTTGAAACTTTAGAAAGTTTTAGCACTCGAATGCCATATCGCCAAACTTTTGTTTATCTCAATCACAAACTGTTGCCAGATTCAGCCTTACCACAAGAAATTTTAGCAGTTGTGCGTCAGATGGATGAAAAAATGATGCAACATCTAGTGAGCAAATTGCTTGATAAACTCAATGTACGAATAATGGTATATGGTGATGTTACTTATGAACAAGCAAATTCTTTAGCGAAAGAAGTAAGTATAAGCTTGAAGAATAGAGATCTCAAAAACAATTGGCAAAGCCCAATAGTTAATACTATTAGCAAGAATGAAATAGTTACTTTTGATGTTCCACATCACGACAGTGCTGTAACTTATTACTTACAAGGAGGAAAAGGGTTTAGTGCGAAAGCAGAAATCGCTATATTAGCTCAAATGATCCATTCGCCGTTTTTCAACCAACTACGTACTGAAAAGCAACTTGGCTATGTTGTCACCTCATTTGCGAAACCTTTTTATGATTATGCAGGTTTAAGTTTTGCAGTAGAATCGCCAAATAGTACTAATGCTCAATTATTAAAAGCAATTCAAAATTTTAATCTTGAATTTAGTCAAAAATTGGCAAATTTAACAGTACAAGAATTTGAACATAATAAAGCTATTGTCAAGACTGAACTTCTACAAAAACCTGAAAATTCAAGAGAAGCTGCCGCACGCTATTGGAATGATATTTTGATGACAAACAAAACTGCTTCTCAACGTCAAGCATTAGTGGATGCATTAGATAAATTAGACCACAAAACTTTCATTACTGATATGCAAAAGCTCTTAACTCAAACTCCAGCACTTTTGATCAAAGCGAATCCACTGTTGAAAAAAGGTAAAGTTAAAGAGAATGGAAAAATTGAAGCAAGTATTGAAGTTGAAAAGATGAAATGATGACTAGATATTCGGACTTTTAAGTTCTAAAAATATATAGTTGCTCTAGTAATGAGAGTATACATTTGAATGAAACACTTTAACTTTTATTGAAATTTTTTAGAAAATACTTGTACAGTTTGAAAATATAAAAAAGCCACAATTGTGGCTTTTTTAAACGTTAAAGCGGAAGCTCAGTAGTATTTTTAATAGTTTTGACTACTATATCAGCTCGAATATTTCTAATGCCAATACCTTTATTTAAATAGTCTTTTTTTAGTTGATGAAATTCTTCTAAATTTTGAACGTGTATTTTCAACATAAAATCATAATCGCTAGAAATCAAATAACATTCGCTGATTTGAGGAAGGAGTTTCATTTCAAAAATAAAGCGTTCTCGAATTTTGTGATCTTCTTCCAGAAAAGTACCATAGGCGAAAATTAAGAATGGGTACTTTAATTTTTTAGCATCACACAAAGCTACATAGCGTTTGATGTAACCATTTTCTTCTAAAATTTTTACTCTGCGTAAACAAGCTGAACAAGAAAGCCCAATCATACTAGCAAGTTCGTTGTTAGCAAGGCGGGCATTTTGTTGAAGTGCCCGCAAAATACGTCGATCTAAATTATCAAGGCTGTTGATTTTCATTTTCGTCCTTTTTAAGTATACAACTGTACTTGGATTAATAGCAAAATTGAAGCAATAGTTAAGAGGCATAAAATCATCGGTAGTACGAATCTTACCCATTTATTAAAAGGTATGTAAAGCATTTGTAAAGTTACTAAGATTAAACCTGTTGGTGCTAAGAAAAGCATTGCATATTGCCCCCAGTTATAAGCAGAGACGACAATATCACGTGGAATGCCGACAGTATCTGCAAGTGGTGCCATAATTGGCATAGCTAATACAGCTAAACCAGAAGATGATGGTACAAATAATCCTAAAATAAAGAAGACAAAAAGTTGTCCGATGATAAAAGTACTCGCAGGCATCTCTGCTACGAGTTCAGAAAGTGATGCTAAAATAGTGTCAGAAACCATACCTTGTTCAAGAATAATGTTTACACCGCGAGCTAAACCGATGATCAGAGAAACACCAACTAAACTTGAAGCTCCTTCAGTGAAAGAGGAAACGATCTGTTCTTCATTAAGTTTAGAAATAAACATAATGATGATAGTGATAGTCAAAAATGAAGCTGCCATAGTAGGGAACCACCAACCGCCAACCATTACACCCCAAATCATAATTGGAAAACCTACACAGAACAAAAACAGGATTAGTTTACGACGTAAAGTGAAATCTGGAATTTTGCCATTATTATTATCTTGGTAAGTAGCAAGAAATTTTTCACGTTCATCCCAAGTGTAAGAAAATTCAGGGTTAGCCTTGACTTTTTTAGCATACCAATATAGATAAACAATTACTGAAATTGAACCTATCACAAGACCGATTGTTCTGAATACAATTCCTTCAGTAAATGGGATTCCTGCAGCATTAGAAGCAATAACTACTGAAAAAGGATTAATAGTAGAAAAAGCTGTTCCCATTGAAGCTGCTAGGAAAATTGCCCCGACAGTAACAATAGCATCATAACCGATTGCTATGAATACAGGGGCGAGAATGGGATAAAATGCTACTGCCTCTTCTTCGATACCACAAGATGTTCCACCAAGAGCCATCAAAATTGATACCATAAACACAATTGAAAATTCTTTGCCTTTACTGCGTTTACTAAGAGCAGATAACCCAGCAGCAAAGGAACCAGTCTTATTAATGACACCAATCATTCCTCCTAAGACGAAAATAAATACCATAATATCAGCAGCCTCAATTGTACCATGTACCATACTCTCAGTGATGTCCATTATGCCTTTAGGATTTTGTTCGACACGACGGTAAGAGCCTGGAATAGCAATCGGTTTACGTATTTTACCTTCAGTAAAGTTATTTAATTCAATCTTGATATTGAGTTTGTCCAAAGTTTCTTTAGTTGCGGGTAGATATTGATCTTTTTCATTATAACTGTGCACAATGAAACTATTATTTTTGCTATCGTAAGATAACTTAGAATACGATCCCGCAGGAATTATCCAAGTTAAGCCAACAGCAATAATAGTGATGAAAAATAAAATAGTAAAAGCGGTAGGAAATTTGAATTTTTTCTTACTGTTAATTTGAGTTTGGGGATTGCTCATAACAAGCCTCCTTGTGGTGGAAAGGATGATTGAGTCGAGGAAAAGAGTATTGAACTCAACCGTTCGATACTCTTCAATTAACGAATAAAGTTTATAATGTAATAGTACCGTTGACTATTAAAACTACAGCTAATAGTCCCATAATTAATACAAATAATGCAATCAGTTTTTCATTACCAATAAAGACCGTTTGATTTGGATTATGTTGTTTTTTACCAAAATAAAAGAACAAAATACCAATTGCGTATAAAATAAAGCAAAGTAATAAGTATTGTAATCCTGCTGCATAGCATAGCCACATACCATAGATAGTAGCAATTGAACTCAAAATTATATCTTTAGTTCTGCCCTTAGGATTGACATCATAAGTTTCGCCCGTAACTGAAAGTTTTAAGCCATATAATGCACTTAATAAATAAGGGACGAGGATCGCGGAACTAGCAAGTGAATATAAACTTTGGTAAGTACTATTTGAAAATAATGTGATGATTAAAAAGAGTTGAACTAATAAATTAGTAATAATTAATGAACCAATGGGAGCCTCTTTTTTGTTTAACTTAGCAAATACTTTTGGTAAAACACCATCTTTAGCTGCAACATATGGGATTTCTGCTGCTAATAAACTCCAGCCTAAAAGTGAACCAAATAAAGAAATCATTAAGCCGAGATTGATTAATACCGCCCCCCATTTACCAACTGCAGTTTCGAGTACATATGCTAAAGATGGATTTTGGAGACTAGATAAATCAACACGGTTTAATATTCCAAGTGACATAAAAGTAATTAGCATATAGATTACTAAAGTGCCAATTAGCCCAACTACCGTGGCTTTACCAACGTCACTTTGTTTTTTGGCACGCCCTGAAACTACAACTGCTCCTTCAATTCCAATAAATGTCCAAAGAGTTACTAACATTGTACTTTTAACTTGGGCGACAATGCTACCAAGTTCAGGATTGCCCCAAAATTGAAAATCGAATTTATCGAAATTAAACATAAACAACGTGATGATAATGAATAGGAAAATTGGTACTAATTTCGCTACAGTGGTGATAACATTTACAATCGCTGCACCGCTAACACCATTTAAAATTAGCAAGCTGAAAGCCCAAATTAATGTTGAAGCACAGATCACGGATTCGATGTTATTACCAACGCCAAAAATTGGCAAAAAATATCCCAATGCACCGAATAATAATACTGAATAAGAAACATTACCAATCCATGCACTTAGCCAATATCCCCAAGCTGAGTTAAAACCAACATATTCACCAAAACCTGCCTTAGCGTAACTATAAACACCACCTGTAAGCTCAAGGTTTGCGATTGGAAAGAGCTTGGTAAACAAATGCTAAAGCAATCATACCGATTCCCGTAATGATCCAGCCAATGATAATTGCTCCAGTTCCTGCATTACGTGCCATATCTGATGGTAGATTAAAAGCTCCTCCACCGATCATTGAACCAACAATTAAAGCTGCTAGTTGAATAAACCCAAGTTTTTTTGGTTCTACGTTTTGTTCAGCCATAATTTTCTCCTAAAAAGTTTCATAAAATCCAAATAAAAAAGGAAGATATTTAAAATACCTCCCCCTCCATAGTTTAGTTAATAAGTTAATTTAACGTTGTTTTACACTTGTAATTCATCACGAACAAGTGGCATCGACATACAACGAGGACCACCACGACCACGAGAAAGTTCAGAAGATGGGATAATATGCAATTTAATGCCATGTTTTTCTAGTAGAGCGTTAGTTACGTAATTACGTGAATAAACGATAACTTCACCTGGAGCGATAGCTAAAGTATTTGAGCCATCATTCCATTGCTCACGAGCTGCTGCGATTTCATCACCACCACCGCATTGGATAAGAGTGATCTTACGATTTAAATATTTACTTAAAATATTTTCTAAAGTATCAATTTCTTCCACTGTCTTTAATTGTGATGGGTTAACAGGATCACGAGTGATTGAATAAACGTGCAGAGGTCCGAAGATTTCAGGATGAACTGTGAATTTATCATAATCAATTTGAGTGAATACTGTATCTAAATGCATGAAGGCACGTTTGGATGGAATATGTACAGCCAAAATTGTGTTAAATTGAGTTTCTTCGTTGAATAAAATGCGTTTCGCTAATTTTTCTACACTCATACTGTCAGTACGTTCAGATATACCAACCGCAACAACGTGTTTGGAAAGAATTAATTCATCACCACCTTCAATTGAAGTATTTTCACCACGATCAAACCAAAGTGGAATGTTTTTATTTTTAAAACGTGGGTGATTTTCAAAAATATATTTAGCAAAGATAGTTTCACGGTTACGAGTTTCAGTACGCATATGATTTAGAGTAATACCATGTCCGATTGTTGCGAATGGGTCTCGAGTAAAGTAGAGATTTGGCATTGGATCACAAACGAATGGGTAAGTAACGTTTACTAGTTCATAAAGTGAATCACGATGGTAGTCTTTCAATTCTTCCTTGCGGATACCTGCCATCATTTTGTCAACCATTGCTTTATTATCAAAGCTTAACAAATATCTCACTAGAGCTTCATGTAAACTTTCGCTTAAAACGTTAGCTTCTTCAATGAATTGGTGAATAAATGCCATTTTTACTTTTTCATCTGTGGCGATAGCTTCAGCTGCTAATTCCTCTAGATACAGAACTTCAACACCTGCATCACGTAAAGTTTTTGCGAAAATATCATGTTCTTCACGAGCTACTTTTAAGTAAGGTATATCATCGAAAAGTAAACGTTCTAAAAGATCTGGAGTTAAGTTTTCGATTTCTTCACCAGGACGATGTAACAAAACAGTACGTAATTTACCAATTTCAGAAGTTACATTTAAAGCACGATCATTTTGCATAAAATTTTTCCTCAAATTAATATAAATTCCTGTTAAAAGCGGCGAATAAAATCGCCACTTTTTAATTAATAGTAAGATATTTCTTTGGCATTGATACTGATTCTAGTACCAGCTTTGCCCGCAATGATGTCAACGATATCTGAAAGAGATCCTATCACAGCGTCTCTACCAGTGTGGCGGACAAAATTAACTGCTGCTTGCACTTTAGGTCTCATTGAACCAGCTGCAAAGTTGAGCTTTTCTATCGCTTCTGGCGAAGCATTAGCAATTGCTTTTTGATTTTGTTCACCCCAGTTTAAGAACACGCCTGAAACATCAGTTGCGATAACAAAAACGTCAGCATCAATATTTTCTGCTAATAAAGCGGAACAAAGATCTTTATCAATGACTGCTTCTACACCTACAAGATTACCACTATCATCGTAAAAAGTTGGGATACCTCCACCACCTGCACAGATTACAATTGCACCTTTTTCCAACAACCATTTTACAGGGCGAATTTCGAAGATACGTTTAGGTAGCGGACTTGGCACAACACGGCGGAATTTATCACCATCTTCTGCAATAGACCAATTTTTCTCGGCTGCTAATTTTTCAGCTTCTTTTTTGCTATACACGGGACCAATAGGCTTAGTTGGTTTTTTGAACGCAGGATCATTTTTATCAACTTCAACTTGAGTTAGTAAAGTTGCAAAAGGCACATCAGATGGTACGAGATTCCCTAATTCTTGTTGAATCATATAACCAATCATACCTACAGATTCAGCTCCTAAAACATCTAACGGATAAGTTGGGACATCTTTATAAGCAGCACCTTGTAAAGCCAACAAACCGACTTGTGGACCATTGCCGTGTGCAATTACTAATTCATTATTTGGATAGATTTTTGCAATCTGTTCGCAAGCAATTTTAACGTTACGGCGTTGATTATCTGCGGTTAATGGTTCACCGCGACGTAACAACGCATTTCCACCTAAAGCTACAACAATTCTCATCTCATTATCTCCTTAAATTAAGCTTGCAACCATCACAGCTTTGATAGTATGCATACGATTTTCAGCTTGTTCGAAAGCGACATTCATAGGAGATTCAAATACATCTTCAGTTACTTCAATACCATTTGCTAATTCAGGATATTTTTCAGCAATTTGTTTACCAACCTTAGTTTCACTATTGTGAAATGCTGGTAAGCAATGCATGAACTTAACTTTTGGGTTGCCAGTACGTTGCATTAACGTAGAATTTACTTGATAAGGCATTAATAATTTAATGCGTTTACCCCAACTATCAAGAGGTTCGCCCATAGATACCCAAACATCAGTGTGAACAAAATCAACGTTTTTAACTGCAGTATCAATATCATCAGTTACGGTGATACGCGCTCTACTTTCTTTAGCAAAATTTTCACACATTGATACTAATTCAGCATCTGGTAATAATTCTCTTGGACCACAAATACGTACGTCCATACCCAATTTTGCACCAATTAATAACAAAGAGTTACCCATATTGTTGCGAGCATCACCAATATAAACATATTTGATTTCGTTTAAAGGTTTATCGCAGTTTTCAATCATAGTTAGCACATCAGCTAACATTTGAGTTGGATGGAATTCATCAGTTAACCCATTGAAAACAGGTACACCAGCATATTCAGCGAGTTCATTTACAACTGTCTGTTTAAAACCACGATATTCAATCGCATCATACATTCTGCCTAACACACGAGCAGTATCTTTCATACTTTCTTTGTGACCAATTTGAGAAGAGTTAGGATCGATGTAAGTTACACGAGCACCTTGATCATAAGCTGCTACTTCGAAAGCACAACGGGTACGAGTTGAAGTTTTCTCGAAAATTAAGGCAATGTTTTTGCCTTTTAGATTTTGTTGTTCTGTACCTGCATATTTAGCACGTTTCAAATCACGTGATAGATCAAGTAAATATTTGATTTCACGTTCTGTGTGATGAACTAAGCTAAGTAAATGTCTGTTTTTTATATTAAAAGCCATTTTATACTCCTATAGTTAGTTAAGAAAACAAGCAACCAATTGAAATTATTTCACCAAATAACTTCTTAAAGACAAGGTGTATTGTGTTACATATCTCAAAAATAGGGGTATAAATTTATAATTATTTATAGGTATGTTTTCGTATAAAATTCATTAAAAAGCAGAAAAGATATATTTTGTAGCTGTTAGATAAGTATTTTTTAGACAAAAAATAGAATACTGTAGAAGTATAGAAGAATATTTTTTATAAATAGTAATTAAAAAAGTGAATTTTAGTTATTTCTATAAAATTATTCATGTTACCCGCCAGCCAGTTTTACTTTATAATTTTTCGCTTCTAAATAAGATTTTAAAAATTCCCGTTTATCTGTTTGCATTTCTATAGTGCCGTTTTTCACGGTTCCACCGCATCCACAACGTTGTTTTAATTCTTTTGCGATTTTTTTGAGACTAGTCTCATCTAACTCTAATCCAGTAATGATGCTTACACCATTACCTTTTCGGCCATTTGTTTGACGCATTATTCTAACGATACTGTCTTTTTTAAGAGAGGTAGATGAGGTAGTTTGGGGCTTTATGCGACCAGTTTCAGTGGAATAAACAAGCTCAGTCATAGTTTTTTAAGATAAGTTAATGGATAGGATTAAAATTAGAAATTGGTTTTATACTTTCCCATTTTTGACAAGAAGGGCAACACCAGCTAAGTTTATGGCTACGATAACCACATTGAGTGCAACGGTATTCGCTATTTTGTTTGATATAATCGTTGATCATATTTTTTAATAATTGTAGATTATGTTGTGTTTTCTCTTCTCTCGTTTGAGTGATCTGATATTGGATAAAACGCTCAAATAGTATTGGGTCATGGTTAATTTTGATCTGTTGATATAGTTTCATTTGTGCCGCGGTTGTTCCTTCCTTTTTTTCTATAGTATCAATAAGTGCAAGTTCTACGGCACTATCATTTTTTAAATGTTCTGCACGGATGAGGAATAATTCGAAATTATCTTCTTGTCCTAATTCTGTATAGAGATATTTTACTGGTAAAATAATTTCGCTCACATAGTCGGGATTTTGATCGAGAGTTTGTAAGAAGTAATTTATTGCTTTTGGGTAATTAGCATTTATCATTGCAATCTCTGCTAGTAGAATAGAAGCTCGTACACAACTTGGTGAAACTTCTAAGCTTTTTTGAAGTAGCTTTTGAGCGTTCGTTGAGTTCATTTTTATTAAATTTTGAGCTTGCTCACAATAGTAATGTGCTAGTGGAATATTATTAGCTTCTGGAATAATTAATTGTAATTTTTCAGAAACATCAATCGCTTTTTCCCATTCTCGAGTTTTTTGATAAATTAATGCTAACTGTTGCAAGGCGTTTTCGGCAAATTCTGGTTCATCTACTAATAGGATATAAAGACTTTCTGCACGATCAAAAAAGCCAACGCTGACATAATCTTTAGCGAGTTGTTGTTTTGTGAGAAGTTTTTGTTCAAAACTATAAGCATCGCTACGATCGAGATTTTGGTGAATTCGGATCGCTTTATCTATTTCACCTTTAGAACGAAAAAGATTACCAAGTGTTAGTTGTGCTTCAAACTGAGCGTGAACGGTTTCTTCGTCAGAATTATTTAAACTAGTTTTTTGTTTTTGAATAATATTAAGGAATAAATCAACTGCTTTGTTAGTTTGATTTGATAACAAGAAATCAACTCCTGCCATGTATTCGCGGGAGAATTTGTTGTTGGCATCTTCTTGTTGTTTTTTTACACTTCTATATCCCATAAACCAGCCATAAGCTGTAGCAATTGGGAGTAACAAGAAGAGAATTTCTAGCATACAATACTACACCTTTGAATTTTGTGAGGGATTCATCGGTAATTGTGGTTGAACTTGTACTTGCTGCCTATTCATTTTTCGTTTTAATTGCCGTGTTAACAACATATGTTTTAAACGTAATTTTACGTAGAAGAAAGAGGAAACTAACCAACCTAAAATTAAGCCAGAGGTGAAGAGGATCGCAATCAGAGAAGATAATTGAATATCAGTTTGTGCAAAAATATAGTTGAAAGTGATTGATTGATCATTATTTGCACCAATAGTTACGCCGATTAAAAGCAGAACAAGAAATATGATAAGGATGAGAATATATTTGATCATTTTCAACTCTTTAATAAAAGTATACGGGGATTCATTATGCCAAAAATATGTGAGAAAAACGACACTTTATGTGTCGTTTTTTTAGGAAATCATATTATTACGCGGAAAAATCTACGCGTTCACGTAATTCTTTCCCTACTTTGAAATGAGGTACAGATTTTGCGGGAAGTTGAACACTTTCGCCAGTTCTTGGATTTCTGCCTGAACGAGGTTGATGAAAATGTAAAGAAAAACTGCCAAAACCACGAACCTCAATTCGCTCACCTTTCCCCAAGCTTTCAGACATTTGGTCAAGAATCATTTTTACTGCTAAATCTATGTGTTTATACGACATATTTGAATTTTCAGTAGACAATTTTTCTATAAGTTCAGATTTAGTCATAATATGCTCCTAAACTTGATAATAATTAGCTTGGTGCGATAACCAAGCTAATTTTATATAAAAGAGAATAAATTAATTATTCACCTTTTGCAGCTTTGAACGCTTCAGTCATTGCGTTAGGAATATCTACTTCTTCTCTGTTTACATTAGCAAGAGCAGTAGCTTCTTCTGCTTGATCTTTAGCACGAACAGATAGATGAACGATGCGAGTTTTACGATCAGCACCAGTAAATTTAGCTTCTATTTCATCACCAGCTTTTACTTCAGATGTCAAATCTGCAGCACGGATATAACCATCAACACCATCAGCTAACTCAACTTTGGCACCTTTTGCATCTGCTTCAATGATAGTTGCTTTAACAATCGCACCTTTTTTGGTTGTTGCCATAAAGTTATTGAATGGGTCTTCTTCAAGTTGTTTGATGCCTAAAGAAATACGTTCTTTAGCACTGTCAACCTGTAAAACGACAGCTTCAACTTCATCTCCTTTTTTGTATTGGCGAACAGCTTCTTCACCAGACATATTCCAAGAAATATCAGATAAATGAACTAAACCGTCGATTCCACCTTCAAGACCGATGAAAATACCAAAATCAGTGATAGATTTGATTTTACCACTAACTTTTTGACCTTTTTCATGAGTTTCGTCAAATTTTAACCAAGGGTTAGGTTGGCATTGTTTTAAACCTAAAGAAATGCGACGACGTTCTTCGTCGATTTCTAAAACCATCACTTCAACTTCATCGCCTAGTGCAACAACTTTAGATGGGTGGATATTTTTATTTGTCCAATCCATTTCAGATACGTGAACTAAACCTTCAACGCCATCTAAAATTTCAACGAAACAACCATAGTCAGTTAAGTTAGTTACTTTACCTTTTAATTTGCTGTTTACTGGGTGATTTTCAGCAATTGCAACCCAAGGATCTTGACCTAATTGCTTTAAGCCTAGAGATACGCGAGTGCGATCTTTGTCGAATTTCAATACTTTAACTTCGATTTCATCACCAACATTAACGATTTCGCTAGGATGTTTAACGCGTTTCCAAGCCATATCAGTGATGTGAAGTAAACCATCTACACCACCAAGATCAACGAATGCACCGTAGTCAGTAAGGTTTTTAACTACACCTTTGACTTCTGTTCCTTCTTCAAGGTTTTCAAGTGCGGCTATACGTTCTTGGCTATTTTCAGATTCGATTAGAGCACGACGGGAAACAACAACATTGTTACGTTTTTGATCTAATTTGATAAGTTTAAATTCTAATTCTTTGCCTTCAAGGTGAGCAGTGTCACGTAATGGGCGAGTATCTACTAATGAACCAGGTAAGAATGCACGCACACCGTTTAACTCAACTGTGAAGCCACCTTTAACTTTACCGCTAATTAAGCCAACAACTGTTGCCTGTTCTTCATATGCTTTTTCAAGTTCAATCCAAGATTCATGGCGTACGGCTTTTTCACGGGAAAGTTTAGTTTCACCATTACCATCTTCAAAAGCTTCAAGGGCAACTTTAACTACATCACCGATGTTAACTTCTAATTCGCCTTGGGCATTTTTGAATTCTTCTTCTGCAATACGTGCTTCAGATTTTAAACCAGCATCTACATAAACATTGCCTTTTTCAATTGCAACGACTGTTGCGTCAATGATGTCGCCAAGGTTTGGTTGGTGGGTGTTTAGTGATTCTTCAAATAATTGAGCAAAAGATTCTGTCATAATTGATCTTCAATAAAAAATAACGACCACATTTCGTCCATGAAATGTGGGGTTGAACAAACAAGTTTATTCATCCTTAAACAAACTCAACGAAAAAATTTCATTTGACCGTTAACTCAAAGTAAGTTTTTGTTGAATGAAAACTAAAGCTTGATTAATTACTTCGTCAATAGTCATTTCAGTGCTATCGAGCAATAAAGCATCAGGAGCTGGTTTTAAAGGAGCGACGGCTCGATTTCTATCTCGCAAATCTCGTTCTTGGATTTCGGTCAAAATCTGGTCAAAGTTAGCATTAATTCCTTTATTTTGCAACTGTTTATAGCGTCTTTTTGCACGTTCTTTAGCACTAGCATCTAAAAAAAGCTTAATTTGTGCATTCGGAAATACTATAGTTCCCATATCTCTTCCGTCTGCGATCAGTCCTTTGCCTTTGGCGAAATTACGTTGTAATTGCAATAAGGCTGTTCTAACTTTTGAGAAAGTAGCTATTTTAGAAGCTGCTTCGGCAACTTCTTGAGTACGAATTTTGGTACTGACGTTTTCATCATTTAAAAATACATTCATTTCGCCATTTTGAGCCTGAAAGCTTAAATTTAAATTTTCAACTAATTTAGTCAAGGCTATTTCATTTGTTAAATCTACTTTTTGTTGCAATGCATTTAATCCACAAACACGGTAGATCGCACCGCTATCTAGCAATTGATAGCCTAATTTTTCGGCTAACGCGTAACAGAGTGTACCTTTACCTGCTCCACTTGGCCCATCGACAGTAATAATTATTGGGGTCATATGTTCTCGCTAAAAAAAATTTTAATTTGTTGTTGTGTTTGATCAAGCATTGCATAGCGTTTTTTATACATTGAACGTTTTTTACTTGGAATTTCTTCTAAAGGTTTACGTTCTATTTCTAGCGGTAATTGCCAGTAACCATTTGTAGTTTTTACGCCTCGATTTTCGCTAAAAAATTCATCATAATTAAACAGTAATTTAGAGTGATCATTAAAGCGATATTTGCTTTGATTTTTGTGAGCAATGCCTAACATGTCTAGTTGTCGATTCTCAGCAATCATTTTAAAAATATTAATAAGCATAAACATGGGACGAATGCCAAAAAGAGATTTAGTTGTCGCTTTTATTCGTTGAGAAGCATCTTTGCCTTTAGGTCCTTGTATGCTTGCAATGAGCAATTTATTTGGAGAAAGGAAAGTAAAGGATGCATCATAAATGTGCTCTTTTTCTTGAGTGAGAATATTTAAAGAGAAAAAACCTTCAAAGGGATCGATGCAGTTAATGTTTAAATAAACTTGCAATTCGTCTGTCAAATCGGCAAGTAAAATTTGTTTTTGTTCAATAAGTTTTTGACAGAGATTTTTTTCTAAATATTTTTCTGCTAATACGAAATTATCGCAAATTGCCTGTAAGCGCTCTTTTGCTGAAAAACGATTATCACAATATTTACGTAACAATGTATTACAACGGTATGGATCTTCATTAAAAAGTGGTAACCAAAGCAGGTTTTGATTTAAAAAAGTCTCAAATACTTGAATTTGAGAATGGGTCATTATTTTCGCACAATAAAAACGTAGCCAAGAGCGAAAACGTTTAAGTACACGTTTCTCCTGTGGCATAAATTGTGTGAATGATGGAAATTTATATGCAGAATTCGTTGTCATAATTATTCATTTTCTAAAATAATCGCAAGATTCTAGCAAAAAAAAAAGTAAGTTTATAGGAGGAGTTAATCTTTATCTGATTAATCTCACTTATAAAGTATATGACGTAATTCATTGTAACGAACTAAGAAGGTATTTGCTGTTACTTGATATATTGCCCAATAATGCTTAGTGGTGCATACATTGTAACTTCCTAGTTTTTATGGACTGAATAGCATTAATCGTTAGCAAGAACTCTCCATTGTAGGGTAATCAGGTGAAACTTTTCCCTTTAAGGATGTGAAAATCAAAAATAATTTGTAGGTAATTACATCATAATACTGGGTTTTGGTAGACAAAACCCAGTTCTTGACAGATTTTTGTCCCTTCAATGATTTGTTGTTCTGCTTGTTTGCGATCTTTTGGTGTAGCATGATTTTGCAAAAAATATTGGATTTGGTGTGTAGGTGCGACTAAATGGTAGAGTCGTTGCCCACATGGCATTTTTAAAAGAAGGTAAACAGCACGTGAACAATCTTCAGCGTGAATTAGATTGAGAGATGAGATAATTTCGTTGTCAGAAATTAAAGTATGTTTAGAAAGATTAGGATCAATAAATTTTCCAAAACGGAGAATATCACAGTCAATATCAACTAGACTCATAAGTGTTTTTTCAATTTCATCTAACGCAAATGTGACTTCATCATAAGGACAAGGTGGAGTTTCTTCATTCAAAATACCAGATTGAGTGCCTAATATTCGTGTTGAGCTAATAAAAATAATATGAGAAACAGTATGTAAAAGTGCTTCATTGATAAGATTTTTGATACTTGCGATGTAATCAGTATGATGAAAAAAATAACGACTGGGAGGGATATTAATAACTAATGCATCAACATTAAACAAGACATTGAGATCATCAGGAGCAGCATTGATTTCAGGTGTTAATTCTAATTGGTAAGCTTCTAAACCTTGTAATCTGGCACTTTCTGCTTTATCAAAAGTGCGTGTGCTACCTTTTACATCAAATCCAAAGTGTTTAAGATACCTTGCTAGTGATAGACCCCAATTATTTAAACCTATAATGGCGACTGATTTCATTTATTATCCTTGTATAAAATTAGCACAGTAAGAAATGAACTTACTGTGTTATATTTTAAGCTACTTTTACAAGATTTACCAAATCAGAAATTTCTTGAATCTCGAATGTTGGCTGAATATCTTGAGATGCACAAATTTGGTGGCGATTCAACCAGCAAGTATCAATCCCAAATTCATTCCCACCCGCAATATCTGCAGATAAACTATCGCCTACCATTAAAATCTGTGATTTTTCAGTAGGCATTTGATTTTGGATTTGTTGAAAAGCGAAAGAAAAAATAGCAGGATGTGGTTTGGGAACTCCAACTTCCTCAGAGATTACTAATAAATCAAAGAATTTAGCAGTTTGAGTAAATTCTAAACGTGGTTGCTGCATTGCACTGAAACCGTTAGTGATAATTCCCATTTTGACTTTTCCGTGTAAATGTTCCAATGTCGCTACTGTCCCATTGAAAGTTGGGCTTAAACGGCTCATTTGTTCTGAAAATTCTTGATTCAATACTTGAGTATCCACGCCGAATTTTTCAGTTAAATGTTCAAAACGCTTATTTTTCAGTTGAGCTACAGTCAATTGTTGTTGTTGATATTTTAACCATAGTGGCTGGTTAATATTTTCATATTCCGCAAAATCTTGTTGACTGAACTCAAAACCATATTTAACACCAATGTTTACTAATGCAGGAAAAGCATGAAACTCAAATAAAGTTTCATCTGCGTCAAATAAAATCCACTTATATTTCATATCGCAAGCCATAGATTAACTCTGAATTCCTTTGTGACGTAAAAGGGCATCTAAATTTGGTTTACGTCCACGGAAGCGTTCGAATAATATCATCGGTTCTTCACTTCCGCCACGGCTTAATATTTCGTTTAAAAAGGCTCGTCCAGTAACTGGGTTAAAAATCCCTTCTTCTTCAAATCGTGAGAATGCATCCGCAGAAAGCACTTCTGCCCATAAATAGCTGTAATAACCTGCGGCATAACCGCCTGCAAAAATATGACTAAAACTATGTGGCTGACGAGCCCATTCTGCTCCTTTTACAACAGCAATTTCGGATTTAACTTGGTGTAATGTTTGTAAAATTTGGTTTTGATTATGCGGCTCAATATGATGATGCAAACGGAAATCAAATAAAGCAAACTCTAATTGTCGCAAGACAAACATTGCTGCTTGGAAATTTTTGGCATCAATAAGTTTTTGTAGTAAATCTTGTGGCAACGGTTCACCAGTTTGGTAATGCCCTGAAATAAATTGTAGGGCTTCAGGTTGCCAGCACCAGTTTTCTAAAAACTGACTTGGCAATTCAACTGCATCCCAAGGCACGCCATTAATACCTGCTACATCAGGAACATCGATTTGTGTAAGCATGTGATGGAGTCCGTGTCCAAATTCGTGAAAAAGTGTAGTCACTTCATCGTGTGTAAATAATGCAGGTTGATCACCAATAGGTGCATTAAAGTTGCAAGTTAAAAATGCGACGGGAGTTTGCACGTGATTTGACCATACTCGACGCCCAATGCAATCGTCCATCCACGCACCGCCACGTTTGTGTTCACGAGCATAGAGGTCGAGATAAAAACTACCGATAAGTTGGTTACTTGTCTTATCTTTCAAATCAAAAAAACGCACTGATTTATCCCAAGTGTCTACGTCAAAACGTTCGACTGCTTTCAGATTAAATAACCGCGAAATCAGTTCAAATAAGCCAGAAATAACGCGTTCTTCGGGGAAATAAGGACGAAGTTGCTCATCACTAATTTGGTATAACGCTTGCTTTTGTTTTTCAGCATAAAAAGTGATATCCCAAGGATTTAATGTTTCTATATCAAACTCAGTACGACAGAACGCCTCTAAATTCTGTAATTCTTTTTCACCTTGTAGTTTGGAACGGCTAGCTAAATTTTCTAAAAATGCCAAAACTTGTTCAGGTGATTCTGCCATCTTAGTGGCAAGCGAAAGCTCGGTGTAAGTTGTAAAACCCAACAATTTAGCAAGCTCCAGACGTAGTGATAAAATTTCTTGCATAATCAAAGTGTTATCCCATTTTCCTGCGTTTGGTCCTTGCTCAGACGCACGGGTAGCAAACGCTGTATACATTTCTTTCCGTAAAGCTTGATTTTCTGCATACATCATCACGGGTAAATAGCTTGGAAATTCTAATGTAAACCGCCAACCTTCAAGACCTTTGCTTTCTGCTGATGCTTTTGCTGCTTGCAATGCACTTTCTGGTAAACCCTTTAATAAGTTAGGATCAGTAATTACTTTTTCCCACCCCATCGTTGCATCTAATACGTTGTTATTAAAATTAGAATTTAATGCTGATAAACGGCTTACGATCTCGGCATAACGAGTTTGCTTTGTTTCATTTAACGCAATGCCAGATAGTTCAAAATCACGTAATGCATTATTGATTGCTTTTTGCTGAGCTGTTGAATAAGTTGTAAATTCTTGGCTATTTTTGATACTCAAATAAGCTTGATATAGTTCCTTATGTTGACCAAGCCAAGTGCTATATTCTGATAATATTGGCAAACAAGCCTCATAAGCCGCACGTAATTCAGTGCTATTTTTTACTGCGTTTAGATGACTAATAGGCGACCAAATGCGTTGCAATTTCTCGCTAATATCTGCTAAAGGCTCGATAAAATTTTGCCAATTAAGTTGCTCTTTTTTTAAAAGAGCTTCAATTTGGATGCGGTTAGATTGGATGATTTCTTCAATAGTAGGTTGAATATATTCAGGCTTGATTTTTGAAAATTCAGGTAAATAGTTGGAATGAAGAAGTGAACTGGACATAATGATTCCTTTGATAAATCGCTTCAATAAGGTTACTTAACTAACAAAACTCGCTCAAGATAACAAATTTATCTCCTGCTTAAAAGTGAAAAATTTTCTGATTATGTTTTAAACTCTGAATTGTGTAGTTATAAAAGCAAACTATAAAATCTATTTCATTAGATTACTTATAAAAAACGTTATGAATTTTGTTGTTCAAGCTGAAGCTCAAAAAAGTTATATTTTAGTTGGAAAATTTTTCCGATTTTGTTGGCGTGAATAAGCACAGTACTTCTTATTAATCTAACAAGTTGACAAAGGAAGACATTTGAATAATGAATTTAAATTCATTATTCAAAATAGTATAGGCTCCAAAAGTTATATCCAATTTTTGGAGCCTATATTGTAATGAGGCTTTTAAAATAAGTTTTAATTATTTTTGCACTGTTAATATGATATTTTCCCCAGCGACAACAGAGCCTGCTCTTTTTTCAAGATGACAGATCTCTTCCATATTAGCAATAACAATGGGAGTGAGTAAGGATTTCGCCGTATTTTGTAATTCATCTAAATCAAGTTCAATTATTGGATCGCCACATTTAACTTGCTGATTCTCTTTAGCAATACGTGTGAAGCCTTTACCTTTAAGTTCTACGGTATCAACACCAAAGTGAACAAAAAGTTCAATTCCATCAGTTGTAGTCATAGAAAATGCATGATTTGTCTCAAAAATCTTATTGATAGTTCCGTTCGCTGGAGCGACAAGAGTTGTTCCTGTCGGACGAATAGCGATGCCGTCACCTACAATTTTTTCTGAAAAAACGACATCTGGTACGTCTTCAAGATGAATTAACTCTCCAGTGACAGGAGCATATATTTCAACATTGATGGTTTTTTTTTCTTTTGAACCAAATAACTTATCGAAAAAGCGCATTCTGTACTCCTACTTTCCTGATACAAAATTTCCGCTATTTTAGCGGAAAAATGAAGGAATATCCATTTAGCTTTTATCTACTAAAAAATCTGCGATTAAATCGCTTATTTCTTGGGCAGTAGGTTTTTTAAGAGCTTCTCGTGCGAGCTCTTGAGCTTCCTCAAAAGCAACATTACGGATCAATTTTTTTATACGTGGAACTGAAATTGCACTCATACTAAATTCATCTAATCCCATACCTAATAAGAGTAGAGTAGCACGTTCATCGCCTGCTAATTCACCACACATTCCTGTCCATTTACCTTCGGCATGTGAAGCAGAAATGACTTGTTGGATCAAGTTAAGTACAGCAGGTGTCATTGGGTTATAAAGATGAGCAATTAACTCATTACCACGATCTACTGCTAATGTGTATTGAGTTAAATCGTTAGTGCCGATGCTAAAGAAGTCCACTTCTTTGGCGAGGAACTTAGCATTAACAGCAGCCGCTGGTGTCTCAACCATTATGCCGACTTGCATGGTTTCATTAAAAGCAATATTTTCCGCTCTCAATTCTGCTTTTAGTTGTGCAATCACAGCCTTTAATTCGCGAATTTCTTCAACTGAAATAATCATAGGGAACATCACAGCAAGATTACCAAAAGCAGATGCACGGAGAACAGCACGTAATTGAGTAGTAAGAATTTCTCGGCGATCAAGTGCAATACGAATCGCACGCCAACCAAGGAAAGGATTCATTTCTTTTGGCAAATTCATATAGGGGAGATCTTTATCTCCGCCAATATCCATCGTCCGAAGTATAACTAAGCGTCCATTCATTGCTTCGACGACTTCTCTATATGCCTTAAATTGTTCTTCTTCCGTTGGTAGTGTATCGCGATCCATAAATAAGAATTCTGTACGATATAAACCAATACCTTCAGCACCATTTCGGTCTGCTCCTTCGCAATCTCGAATAGTACCAATGTTAGCGGCGACATCTACTTGATGACCATCTAAAGTAACCGCAGGCAAATCTTTTAATTTAGCTAATTCTTCTTTTTCTTCTTCAAAGCGTTTAGCGAGATTTTTAAGATGCTTAATTTCATTTTCAGTTGGATTAATATAAATCTGATTGTTAACAGCATCTAAAATAAGATAATTATCTGTTTGGATTTCTTTAGTTGCACTATTTGTACCGACAATAGCAGGGAGTTCAAGAGAACGAGCCATAATTGAAGTATGAGAAGTGCGTCCACCAAGTTCAGTGATAAAACCTAATACGTTTTCAAGGTTAAGTTGAGCAGTTTCTGATGGGGTTAAATCTTTTGCAACTAAAATAACTTTATCCTTGATTTCACCAAGATCGACAATTTTAAGACCGAGGATATTTTTGATGAGGCGATTACCAATATCACGGATATCGCCAGCACGTTCTTTAAGATATTCATCGTCTAATTCGGAAAGCATTGTTGCTTGCGTAGTGATGACTTTTTCTGTTGCAAATGCTGCCGTATTTTTATGAGTACGAATATAATCAATGATCTCATCTTCTAACTCTTCATCTTCAAGAATCATCAAATGACCTTCAAATATAGCTGCTTTATCTTCGCCTAAATTTTTGTATGCACGTTCTTTGATAGCATTGAGTTGTTTAACAGCTTCAGTACGACCTTGGTAAAATTTTTCGATTTGCTCATCTACTTCAGAATCTAAAATCTTTCGGTCATCTAAAATAATTTCATCATCTTTTAAAACGAGTGCATTCCCAAATACGATACCAGGAGATGCAGGAATACCTGACAGCATATGAACCTTCCAAATGTTGAGTGATAATTAAAAAACTAAAAAACAATTAAGTATGTTTCATAGCATAAACAGCATAAGTCTCTATTCTAAAGTTGGAATTAACGCGACTAAATGATCAACTGCTTGTTGCTCATCATCACCTTCTGCTGAAATAGTGATAACTGTACCTTGAGTTAAGCCTAAAGTTTGCAGTTTGAACAAGCTTTTAGCACTAGCAGATTTGCCTGCCGAAGTAACTGTGATATCAGAAGTAAAGCTTTTTGCTTCTTTAACAAATTGTGCCGCTGGACGTGTGTGTAAACCATTAGCCGCAGTGATTTCAACTTCTTTTGAGTACATAATGTGAATCCTTAATAAAATGAATTGAAGATAAGAGTATCTAAGGTGGATGCCAAATAATCAAGGCTAAAGGTGATAAAATTTGAAATACATCACAAAAAATATAAAGTGTTTGCTTGAAAAAATCGCTTTTTGATTAATTAATATCCATTCATTAAGAATCATTTGAAAAGTAGCGTTGAGATTTTGTTTCTTGCAAACTCATTAACAAACGATGATAGTTTTCAAAACGTATAGCGCTAATTTTTCCCGCTTTGACAGCTTCACGTAACGCACATTGTGGATCAGTTAGATGTTTACAGTCACGGAATTTACATAAACCTAAGAAGTCGTGAAATTCACGGTAACCTGCTGTAATTTGTGCTTCAGTAAGATGCCATAATCCGAATTCACGAATACCTGGGCTATCAATTAGTTCTCCACCTTGTGGTAAATGATAGAGGCATGAAGAAGTTGTGGTATGTTGCCCTAGTCCTGAAATTTCACTAATTTTACCAGTTACAGCGTTAATTTCGGGGAAAATTTGATTTATAAGGCTGGATTTTCCTACACCAGATTGTCCAACGAAAATGCTAGTGCCTTGTGAAAAAAGAGTAGTGAGTGTTGTCATATTTTCACCTGTTTTTGCGGAAACCATTAGCACGCTATAACCAATATTTTGATAAATTTTAAGCTGTTTTTCAATAAGTTGGCGTGCTTTATCATCTAATAAATCGACTTTATTTAATACTATTATCGCAGGAATATGTGCGTTTTCGCACATCACCAAATAGCGATCGATAATATTGAGAGAGAGTGTTGGCATTACAGCAGAAACAATGATGATCTGATCAATATTAGCAGCAATTGGTTTTAAGCCATCGTAATAATCTGGGCGTAGAATTTCATTTCTTCTCGGGTAAACTCCTTCAATGACGCCATTTATGCCTTGTAATTGCTCACTACCTTCACGCCAAACAACATAATCACCGACAACTAAACTTGACAAAGTACGACGCAGGTTACAACGAAAAATTTTGCCTTGTATGTTTTCAACATGAGCATGTGAAGCATAACGTGTGACGACACGACCATCTTGAGTATTGCCTAGCTTCCCATCTTGCCATTCTAGTATTTGAGATTTTTGGTGTCGATCTAATGTCTTAGAACGATTTGCCTGAATGCGACGCTTTTGATTTTGAGTTAATTTGTATTTAGCCAAATAGAATCCTTACAGAAAGAAACTTTTTTCGTTAAAATGAGCCAATTTGTAATAGGATACCGAAATTATGAATATAGATAAAGGCAAAGACTCTCAAAACTTAATTTGGATTGACTTAGAAATGACAGGTTTAGATCCTAATCAGGAACGTATTATTGAGATCGCTACAATTGTGACTGATAAAGACCTCAATATTCTCGCGGAAGGACCAGTGTTGGCAATTCATCAAAGCGAAGAATTACTCGGAAAAATGAATGATTGGTGTAAAACTACGCACAGTCAAAATGGTTTAATTGAACGTGTGCGAATGAGCCATTTAACAGAGCGGACAGCTGAGTTACAAACACTTGATTTTCTGAAAAAATGGACAGAAAAAGGAACTTCTCCTATTTGTGGTAATAGCGTTGCACAAGATAAACGTTTTTTATATAACTATATGCCTGAATTAGCGGCTTATTTTCATTATCGCTATCTTGACGTCAGTACTTTGAAAGAGTTAGTTGCACGTTGGAAACCTGAAATTTTAAAAAGATTTGAGAAAAAAAATACTCATCTTGCTTTAGATGATATTCGTGAATCTATTGCAGAATTAAGTTACTATCGTGAGCATTTTATCGCTTTAGATAAAGCAAAAGATAAATGTATTAGGTAAAAATTATCCGGAAATCGTGGCGTCATTGTGAAAACTACGATTTTTATGTTTTCAGAAGAGGATAAAAAAGTACACTTTTTAAACAGAAAAAGTATGCTGTCACTTTCAGTCCTCATTTAATGGATTGCATCTCGCTAAGGAGTTGTATGATGTATAAATATTTCACTTATTCTTCCACTTATTTTGTATTGTTATCAGTTATCATTCCTTCGGCATTGGCGTGTACTACAGTTTTAGTTGGTAAAGATGCTAGCGTAGATGGTTCAACAATGATTGCTAGGAATGAGGACATGAAAACGGCTTGGGATAAACGCTTTGTTGTATATCCTGAAAAGCGAGACTCAAAAAGTAAACTCTACATATCTAAAGGTAATGGTTTTGCCTACTCATTGCCTTTGATTCGTTATAAATATACAGCAACACCAGAATGGACTGAGAAAGAAGGGCAGTATGAAGAAGCGGGAATTAATCAGTTTGGTGTGGCTATGAGTGCGACAGAAAGTGCTAATGCGAATGATAAAGCATTAAAAGCGGATCCTTTGGTTAAAAATGGTATTGCGGAAGATTCAATGTTAACAGTGGTGTTACCTTATATTAAAACGGCACGTGAAGGTGTTGAACGGCTTGGAAAAATTGTCGAAGAAAAAGGTGCCGCTGAAATTAATGGTGTTATTTTTTCTGACAAAAATGAAATCTGGTATATGGAAATTGGCTCAGGGCATCATTGGGTTGCCGTACGTGTTCCAGACAACAAGTATGCAGTTATTCCAAATAAATTGTGCATTGACAATGTAAATTTTCATGATTCTAAAAATTATTTAAGTTCGCCAAATTTGCTTGCCTTTGCTGAAGAGAAAGGTTTATATAATCCGAAGAAAGATGGAGAATTTAGTTTTAAAAAAGCATTTGGTACAGAAAATGAACATGATAAACAGTACAATAATCCGAGAATATGGGACGGTCAGCGCATTTTGACTCCTTCTTTAAAACAAAATGTGGAAAATAAAAACTTTAAAATGTTTCAAACCCCAGATAAGAAAATTTCAGTTAGTGATGTAAGTCAAGTATTACGTTCACATTTTAATGGCACACCTTATGATCCTTATAATAAATTTCAAGGGAAATTTAGACCTATTAATGTTGCTCATACGATGGAATCGCATATTTTGCAGTGTCGTCAGAATATGCCAAGTGCCGTTGGTTGTGTGCATTGGATATCTTTGGGAGTACCAGAAACGAGTGTATTCATTCCTTTTCATTCAGGAATTTTAGAGACACCAAAAGAATATCAAATTGGTACGGATATACCAGATTTTAATTCTGCTTATTGGACATATCGAAGAACAGGAGCATTAACAATGCCGTATTATCACGAATATATGGAAAAATATACTCGACCACAATTAACAAAAATCCAGCAAAGAGTTATGCATACTTTTAAAGAAATTGATAAACAAGCTTTAGCACTTTATAAAGAAAGCCCACGTAGAGCAGAGGTATATATGACAGAGAAAGGACGACAACTATCCACTGAAACTCTACAAGCAGTGAGAAAATTAAACGCAGAATTGTTAAAGCAAACGACAACTAAAACTCCAGTCTATCATGATCCTCATTTATAAGTTGAATGCGCCATTTGGGGAAAATGCTAAGTTATGCTTAACTACTTTAAATAGGCTTGAACTTATAGTTGAATTTGAATCATCATATTAGGATCGAAAATAGATAGAAAAGAAGGAAACTTTTAATTTGTCATCATAGTAATGTTATACAAAATAGAAGCTTTGCAGGTAATATCCATTGAATTTATTGCAGAATTAGCTACCAATCGTGAATATTTTCTTGATCTGTAGCTTTATTTAAAACTAAAAAACAACAAAATAGTGAATAGAAAGAATTATGACGAATGAAAATAGAGCCATAATTTATGTGCTGATTGCATATCTCGCGATTGCAGTAATGGGGATCTTCGTAAAATTTGCTTCCGTTACTGTACCATCAAGTGAAATTTTATTTGTTCGTTTCTTTTTAGGTGCGGCATTTTTATTGCCGATTATTTTAAAAACAAAGCAGCTGAAAATTAATACAACTAAGCCGATTTATTTCATTTTACGTAACGTTGCTGGCATTAGTAGTATGTTATTGATGTTTTATATCATCAAACATTTGCCTGTAGCGATTGCAGTGTTGTTGATGAATATTTCAGCATTATTTGTTCCTATTATTTTGTTATTTTTCGGAATTCGTACTACATTAATGCAAATTATCTTGATCTTTTTGGGATTTGTGGGCGTGTGCATTATTCTGCTTGGAAGTTATTCACAAGATAAAATTGATAGTTTTTATATTGTATTAGGCATGTTTAGTGCATTGCTGGCAGCGATAGCATACTGTAGCTTACAAGAACTTAACAAATACAATTCACCACAAAATATCGTGTTTTATTTTCATATAATAGGCTTTATTTTTGTTGCTTTATTATTTGGTTATGAATGGGTAAGTTTATCGTTTAAAAGCTTATTATTGCTAGTTTGTGTTGGTGTGTTTGGGTTAATTTTCCAAATTTATGTTACTAAAGCCTTTAAATATGCTAATGCCAGCACTCTTACTCCCTTTACTTTTATTGGCGTAGTATTTTCAGGTATTTTTGATGCATTTATTGCTAAAGTCCATTTACCGATGACTTTTTGGTTTGGTACTTTAACTATTGTCGTTGCGGTCAGTTTATTAGCTAAAAATAATGCTAAACAGGCAAAACTTAATAAAATTGCTAAGGATAGAAAGAAAATTTTAAGTAATTAATGACATTCGTAGAGAAATAAATGCGACAAAAATGTCGCATTTTTATTTAATAACGCTCGAATTTTCGGAAAATTTTTCTGGAAATAAGGGCGTGAGAATTAGCTGATTTTTACTTTAAAGCAGGCAACTTGATGTACATTTTCACCCTCAAGGTAGGGTTTTGTCGTAATACAATGCTCGTAAGCAAGCGGGCAACGTGTACGGAAAACACAACCTGATGGTGGATTGATTGGTGATGGTAGTTCACCTTCTAATAGCTGAATTTTTTTATTGCGTTCTAATTCTGGATCAGGGATAGGAACTGCCGACATAAGTGCTTGGGTATAAGGATGAAGAGGGTTATCATAAACTGCTTGTTTTGTTCCTGTTTCTACTACATTGCCTAAGTACATCACTAGAATGCGATCTGAGATATGCTTCACTACCGCAAGATCATGAGCGATAAAAATTAAAGATAAATTCATCTCTTTTTGTAAAGATTTCAATAAATTAACTACTTGTGCTTGAATAGAGACGTCAAGGGCAGACACAGGTTCATCGCAGATAATTAATTTAGGTTCGACAATGAGTGCACGAGCAATGCCAATGCGTTGACATTGCCCACCAGAAAATTCATGTGGGTAACGGTTAATAAGATTTGGTAAAAGCCCGACTTTGATCATCATTGCTTTTACTTTTTCTTTTATCTCTGAGGCTCTTAAGTGTGGTTGATAAATTTTTAAAGGTTCTGCAATAATATTACCAATTGTCATACGTGGATCGAGTGAAGCAAGTGGATCTTGGAAAATCATTTGTAGCTGATTGCGATAAGGTTTCCATTGTTTCGAGTTTTTAGCGACTAAGTTTTCCCCCAACCAGACTATTTTGCCATTAGTACTTTTAACTAATCCAATAATAGCCCGTGCCAAAGTGGATTTTCCACAACCTGATTCGCCAACAACACCGAGAGTTTCACCTTCATAAAGCTTAAATGATACGTTATTAACTGCTTTGAGTATTTGTTTTTTAGGAATTAAAAAATGGTTGTTATCAATGATATTGAAATAAACATCTAGATTTTGTATATCAAGTAGTAATTTTTTTTCCATAATAGTTTCCCTTAGTTAGATTTTAAGGTGTTAATTATCTCGACTTCTGGAATAAAACAAGCCCTGAAGCGATTATCAATAGTGCGTTTTAAGGGAAGAGGAGTCGAGCATTCTGCTCGAGCAAATTTGCAACGTGGTTTAAATGGACAACCAGACGGTAATTTTAATAAATTTGGTGGATTTCCTGGAATCGTTGTTAATTCATTTTGGATATTATTCAAGCTTGGAACAGCTTCAATTAACCCGAGTGAATAAGGATGAGTTGGAGAATAGAAAATCTGTTTAGCCGTGCCGTACTCCATCGTCCGTCCCGCATACATTACGAGAACGTTATCACATATACCTGCAACAACACCGAGGTCGTGAGTAATCATGATGATTGCAGTATTAAATTCTGTTTTGAGTTCATTTAATAAAGTCATAATTTGTGCTTGAACAGTTACGTCAAGTGCAGTAGTAGGCTCATCTGCAATTAGTAATTTAGGACGACATAATAATGCCATTGCGATCATGACACGTTGCCGCATGCCTCCTGAAAATTCATGTGGGTACATTCCCATACGTTTATGAGATTCTGGGATCTTAACTGCATCTAGCATAGCAACAGACTGAGTAAAAGCAGTTTTATGATCCATTCCTTTATGGATTTTTAGCACTTCCATAAGTTGTTCGCCGATTTTCATATAAGGGTTGAGTGATGTCATAGGATCTTGAAAAATAATTGCGATTTGCTCCGCACGTAAGCGATTAAGCTGGGCTTCGGGCAGATTCAGGATTTCTTGACCGTTAAATTTTGCAGAACCTGTAACGCGACCATTTTGTGCAAGTAATCCCATTAAAGCAAAAGCAGTTTGTGATTTCCCAGATCCTGATTCACCCACAATTCCTAACGTTTCACCTGCATTTAACGAAAAAGTTAAATTATTAACGGCAGTTACGATACCATCTGGTGTATTAAAACTCACAAAAAGATCTTGAACAGTGAGTAAAGGTTGAATGGCATTTGTCATTATTATTCTCCGAATTCATTAGCGATCTTTAGGATCTAAAGCATCACGTAAACCATCCCCAATAAAGTTAAAACAAAATAGGGTAATGACAAGAAAGAGAGCAGGGAAAATAAGTAACCATGGTGCTACTTCCATACTTTGAGCACCATCATTTAATAAAGCTCCCCAACTACTTAAAGGTTCTTGGGTACCAAGACCTAAAAAACTTAAAAAAGATTCAAATAAAATCATACCTGGAACTAATAAAGAAGCGTACACGACAACAATTCCTAGTACATTTGGCACAATATGTTTCCACACAATTTGATAAGGAGGAACACCACAAACACGAGCTGCTTCAATAAATTCTTTTTGCTTTAAACTAAGCGTTTGCCCTCTTACAATTCTTGCCATGTCAAGCCAAGATACCATACCAATGGCTACAAAAATTAATAAAATATTTTGTCCAAAAAAAGTGACAAGCAAGATTACAAAGAACATAAAAGGAAATGAGCTTAAAATTTCTAAGAAACGCATCATAACTGCGTCAGTTTTACCTCCAATATAACCAGAAGTTGCACCATATAGAGTACCCATTAATATTGCAATGCATGCACCAGCGATTCCTACTAATAAAGAAATACGCCCACCTATGGCGACTCGAGCTAATAGATCGCGACCTGTCGTATCAGTGCCGAAATAATGTCCTGATTCAAAATCTGGACCAGTGCTTATCATGCTCCAATCAGTGTCTTCATAAGAAAAAGGTAAGAATGTAGGAGCAATAGTTACAAAAGCAGTAATAGCAAATAAAATACATAGGCTGACTAATGCCGCTTTATTGTGAAAAAAACGCCGTTTAGCATCTTGCCAAAGGCTTCTACCTTCTATATCGACTAAACTTTCTGTTACATTTTCTAGCATTTCATGATCTTCTTTTCGTATAGTTAACATGTAAAACCTCTTTAGTAATGAATTTTAGGATCAATCACAGCATATAAAATATCGACGAGAGCATTAAAAGCAATAGTTAAGGTCCCCATTAAAATTGTTAAACTTAAAACTAACGCATAATCACGATTTAAAGCTCCATTAACAAAAAGTTGCCCTACACCAGGTAAGCCAAAAACGTTTTCAATAACCATTGAACCAGTAATAATGCCTACAAAAGCAGGTCCCATATACGAAATAATAGGTAACATTGCTGGACGTAAAGCATGTTTTATTAAAATGTGACTTGTTGGTAATCCTTTGGCTTTCGCCGTACGGATAAAGTTGGAATGCAGAATTTCAATCATAGAACCACGAGTAATACGAGCGATACTAGCAATATAAGAAATGCAAAGGGCTGATACAGGCATAATCATCAATAACGCTTTACCGCCGTCCCATCCTCCTGATGGGAGCCATTTTAACGTAATAGAAAATAAGAACACTAATAAGGGTGCTAAGACAAAGCTTGGTATTACTACACCTGTCATAGCGAAAGCCATAATAAAATAATCGAGCCATTTATTCTGATTTAAAGCGGCGAGTGTCCCCATAGAAATGCCTAAAATAAGTGCCACAATAAAAGCAGTAAGACCAAGCTTAAATGATACAGGAAAGGCACTGTTGACAAGTTCGTTAACACTATAGTCTTTATATTTAAAAGAGGGACCAAAATCACCATGAGCTAAATCTTTTAAATAGATCCAATATTGTGTAGCTAATGGTTCATTTAAATGGTACTTAGCTTCAATATTTGCGATCACTTCTGGAGGATAATTTTTTTCCGTAGAAAAAGGACTACCTGGAGCTAACCTCATCAAAAAGAAAGAGAAAGTAATTAAAATAAAAAGTGTAGGAATAGCCTGCAAAATGCGGCGAAAAATTAACTTCAACATATAGTGTTCTCCATATCCCCAAGGGCTAATAATGTAGCGAGAGGCAAGCCTATCGCTACATTTAAGCTATTTTTTAGTGTGCAATGATGTACACATCTTTTAAATAATAATTTAAAGTTGGATTATTTACTGCAAATCCTTTTACATAAGGTTTAATCATTTTCGGTTTTACATAATAGTAAACAGGAATAAGAGGAGCATCTTGGCTTAATTGTTCTTCAGCTTTAGCATAGAATTTAGCACGTTCTTCATCATCTTGTGCTTTATAAGCCTGCGCTATGATGTCATCAAATGTTTTGCTTTTATAAAAAGCAGTGTTATTGCTTGAATCTGACAAGAAATAAGTTAGGAAGGTGGTGGCTTCATTATAATCAGCACACCATCCAGCACGTGCTAGTTCATAATTACCTTGATGACGAGAATCAAGGTACGTTTTCCATTCTTGGTTTATCATTTTTACGTTCACAACGCCTTGAAGATTTTTACGTAAAATAGAAGTAAATGCGACAGCTACTTTTTTATGGTCATCTGAAGTGTTGTAAAGAAGCGAGAAAGTAAGAGGATGATTTTTATCATAACCTGCTTCTTTTAATAGCTGTAATGCAACTTGGTTGCGTTTATCTTGGCTCCAGCTTGCCCATTCAGGAGCTTTAATTTTCTCACCACCACTAATATAATTTGGAGTAAAGTTATAACTTGCAACTTGTCCTTGACCTAACACTTTATCCGTAATAATGTTGCGATCTAGTGCCATAGAAATTGCTTGACGTACTTTAGGATTATTAAAAGGAGGTTTTTGGTTATTAAATTCATAAAGCCCCGTACAAAGAGCTTTTGGTACAAATACTTCACTTAAGTATTGGTTCTTTAAGCGATGAAACATCTCTGTAGGCATAGTTTCAGTGGCATCTAGGTCACCAGAACGATAACGATCTAATTCAGGTTTAGACAAACTAATAGGGTAGAAAGTTACTTTTTGTAAGACAACTTTGTCTTTGTCCCAATAATTTGGATTTGGAACTAATTCAATTTTTTCATTAATAATCCAAGTTATTGGCACAAAAGCACCATTAGTGACAATGTGATTTAAGTTAGTCCATTTATCACCATATTTTTCAATTGCTTTTTTATTTACAGGAGCAAGAACGTAGTGTTCCATTAATTTATCAGCATAAGGGATACTTTCGCTCAAAGTAAGTTGCAATGTATGCTGATTTAAAGCTTTTATGCCTAAGTCTGTAACAGGTTTTTTACCACTGATAACATCGTCAGCATTTAAGAGCTGAAGATAATCAAGGTAGCTAGCATAAGGTGAAGCTGTGAGTGGATCCGCAAGACGTTGAAAGGAATAAACAAAATCATCTGCCGTCAATGGCTCACCATTTGACCATTTAGCATTAGGTCTTAAATAAAATGTCCATACTTTGTAATCTGGACTATGTTCCCATTTTTCTGCTACACCAGGAATAATATTTCCTTGAGCATCAGAAATAACGAGTGTTTCGAAAATATTTCTTACTATGTTTCCTTCTGGTGCTCCTTCAATTTTATGTGGATCAAGAGATGATGGGTCTGAACCGTTATTAATTCGGAAATGTTGAGTCGCATCAAGTTTAGTGCCTTGAGGAATTTCTGCACTTAAAAGTACAGGACTTGCGAAAGTACTCATCGCTACTGTCAATGCGAATAATGTTTTTTTAAAAGATCTTTGCATATAAACTCCTAATAGGATTGTTGATTAAAAAATTAAAGGACAACTCTTTTGATGTATGCCATAAATAATGACAATAATCAAGGAGGAATATAAGTACATAAATGATAATTTTTTGGATATTGTTTGTGAAAATTCTCTTAAAAAATGATAATTTCCTTTGACTAATTGCACATCAAAAGGTAATATCCACGCCCTATGCAAAAGGTAAAACTACCCCTAACCACTGATCCTATTAAAGACGCTCAAAGACGGATTGATCTTAACGGGATTTATACTCGTCAAAACTTAGAACGCCTTGCAGAATCGGTGAATCAAGTGCTTAGTGATGCACAGGTTACAATATCATTTTTTGTAGACCCACAAAAATTGCCTGTATTCAAAGGTACTGCTCAAATTGAAATAGAGCTAATTTGCCAACGTTGTGGTGAAGCATATGTGGAACAATTGAAAACAGAGTTTCTTTACTCTCCGATTAAATCAATTGCCATAATTGATGAGTTACCTGAAATTTATGAACCAATCGAAGTTAATGCGTTCGGTGAAATAGATTTACTGGCACTGGTTGAAGATGAACTGATTTTAAGTCTTCCGCTGGTTCCAAAGCATTTATCTGAACACTGTGAAGTGTCCATTAGCGAACAGATTTTCGGTGAATTGCCAATAGAAGAGGCAAAGAAACCAAATCCGTTTGCAGTGTTAGCTAATTTAAAAAAGTAATTTAGGAGAATTGGTCAAATGGCTGTTCAACAAAACAAAAAATCTCGCTCACGTCGTGATATGCGTCGTTCTCATGATGCTTTAACTACTGCCACTGTTTCAGTTGATAAAACCAGCGGTGAAACTCATTTACGCCACCACGTGACAGCAGACGGTTACTACCGTGGTCGTAAAGTAATTAACAAATAATTGTTTGTTATTTTAAGGTATACCATTGAGTCGTCTAACTCTTGCGTTAGATGTAATGAGCGGGGACATAGGTCCCCGTATTACTATGCCTGCTGCTATAAAAGCAGTAGCAGATGATCCTCGGCTTTCACTTTTATTGTTTGGTTACCAAGATCAAATTTTTCCCTATTTAAATCAGCTTCCAACGCACCTGACTCATTTAAAAGAACGCCTTATTATTCGTCATACCGAAAAACAAATTCAAAGTGTAGATAATCTTTTACGTGCGATTTACAGTAGCCAAAATACTTCGATGCGTCTGGCGTTAGAAGCTGTAGCAAAAGGTGAAGCACAAGGATGTGTGAGTGCAGGTAACACAGGTGTTTTAATGGGATTAGCGAAGCGACTGATTCATTCTATCCCTAGTATCAAGCGTCCGGCATTGATGTCGATTATTCCAAGTCTAAATCATACACCACAAATAATGTTAGACTTAGGTGCAAATATTGATTGTTCAGCTGAGAATTTGCATCAATTTGCTGTAATGGGCACTATTTTCGTTAAAAAATATTTTAAACTTTCTCATCCTCGACTTGCATTATTAAATGTTGGAACGGAAGCATTCAAAGGAAAGATTGAAATAAGACAAGCTGCACAATTGTTACAAAAGGATTCACGTATAAACTATATAGGTTTTATTGAAGGAAATGATCTTTTGGAAGGGAAAGCAAATATTATTGTACAAGATGGCTTCTCTGGTAATATTGCACTGAAAACATTAGAAGGTGCGGTAAAAAATTTACAGATTTTGTTAGAAAAACAACATCCACTTTTTAACCCTGAAAAATATAATGGAGCCTCCTTACTTGGATTACAGTCAGTTGTTGTAAAGAGTCACGGCGGAACGAGTATGTCAGGTTTTTATTACGCAATTTGTAATGCGGCACAACAAGTGCGTTCACAGATCCCACAACAAATTGCTAATACTTTGATAATTAACTCATTTAGTTAGGAACTTAATTTTAAACGTGAGAAAAGTATGTATAGTCGAATTTTAGCCACAGGTTCTTATTTACCCACAAAAATTAGAACCAATGCTGATTTAGAAAAAATGGTAGAGACCAGTGATGAATGGATTCGAACACGTTCTGGTATTAAAGAACGTCGTATCGCAAAAGCAGAAGAAACTGTTGTGAGTATGGGATTTTGTGCTACTCAAAATTGCTTACAAATGGCGGATATTGATGCCAATGAAATTGAACTGATTATCGTTGCGACTACGAGTGGTGAAAATGCTTATCCGAGTGCAGCTTGTGATATTCAAGGCTTACTTAAAATCAAAGATGCAATTGCATTTGATGTTGCTGCTGCCTGCAGTGGTTTTGTTTATGCACTAGGCATTGCAGATCAATTTATTCGTACTGGACAAGTTAAAAAAGCATTAGTTGTCGGTGCCGATCTTAACTCACGCAATCTTGATGAAACAGATCGTAGCACTCTGATTTTATTTGGTGATGGTGCAGGAGCAGTTATTTTAGAAGCGAGCGAAAAAGCAGGAATTTTATCCACTCATTTGCATGCAAATAACGAAAAAAGCGATATGTTATATTTACCACACAAAAAACGTGGTGATGTTAGATCGGGTTTTATTCAGATGCAAGGTAATGAAACTTTTAAGCTTGCAGTTCGTGAACTTTCAAATGTCGTAATGGAAACGCTAGAAAAAAATCAGTTAAAACAAACAGACATTGATTGGCTCGTCCCACATCAAGCTAATCTTCGTATTATTGCTGCGACAGCTAAAAAACTGGCAATGGATATGTCTCAAGTTATTGTCACTCTTGATCGTACTGCTAACACCAGTAGTGCGAGTGTTGCTATCGCTTTAGATGAAGGGGTACGTGATGGACGCATCAAACGTGGTCAATTATTGCTTTTAGAAGCCTTTGGTGGTGGTTGGACGTGGGGTGCCGCACTCATTCGATTTTAATCATCAGTCACGCCTCAATTTTAGAAAAATTTTCCGAAAAAAGTGGCGTATTTTTTGATTTTCACTACTATCGACAATATAAAGATTGGACAAAATTGAGGCACTATTTCTTTCCAAATACAAATTAACTTTTGAAAAGGATAACAATATGAAAAAATTCGCGATGGTTTTCCCTGGTCAAGGATCGCAATCTGTTGGGATGCTAACTGAATTAGCTACACAATTTCCAGTTGTGCAACAAACTTTCCAACAAGCGAGCGATATCTTGAGTTACGACCTCTGGAAATTAACTCAAGAAGGTCCAGCCGAAGAACTCAATAAAACTTGGCGAACACAGCCTGCTTTATTAACTGCCTCAGTGGCGATTTTTCGAGTATGGCAACAACAATATCCTAATGTAAAACCTTGCTTGATGGCAGGACATAGTCTTGGTGAATATTCCGCTCTTGTCTGTGCAGGCGTCATAGATTTTCAAACTGCAGTGAAACTCGTCGAATTACGCGGACAATTGATGCAACAAGCAGTACCACCAGGTGAAGGTGCAATGTATGCGATCATTGGCTTGGATAACATTAGCATTATCAAAGCTTGCCAAGACGCATCTCAAGGCGAAGTAGTCGCTGCTGTAAACTTTAACTCACCAGGTCAAGTAGTGATCGCAGGGCAAAAAGCTGCTGTTGAACGTGCCGCTTCACTTTGCAAAAATGCAGGTGCAAAACGTGCATTACCGCTAACAGTTAGCGTCCCTTCTCACTGTGCCTTGATGCAAGACGCAGCCACCAAATTTGCTGAAACACTTGCCAAAACGATTTTCAATTCTCCTAGTGTTGATGTCATCAATAACGTTGACGTTGCGATGCCAACTGCTCCGCACGAAATTTGTGATGCATTAGTACGTCAACTTTATAGCCCTGTCCGTTGGACTGAATCTGTAGAAAAAATTGCACAACAAGGCATTGAAATCTTACTTGAAATCGGTGCAGGCAAAGTTTTGACAGGCTTAACCAAACGCATTGACAATCGTCTAGAAGCAGTCGCTGTTAATGATGAGACAAGCTTGAAAGTCGCTTATGAATTAATCTCAGCATAAGGAACTCACCATGGAAAAGAAAATTACTCTAGTAACAGGAGCAAGCCGAGGTATCGGTCGTGCTATCGCCGAAAAATTAGCAACACAAAATATGTTTGTAATTGGGACTGCTACGACAGAACAAGGTGCTGAAAAAATCACAAATTATTTAAGCAAAAATGGGAAAGGTATGGTGTTGAACGTTGCTGACCCTGAAAGCATTGAATGTTTATTAGAGAAAATTCAAACGGAATTTGCCAGCGTTGATGTGCTAGTGAATAATGCAGGGATCACACGTGATAATTTACTAATGCGAATGAAAGATGAAGAATGGTTTGAGATTTTGCAAACTAATTTAACATCGATTTATCGTTTATCAAAAGCTGTTTTGCGTCCTATGATGAAAAAACGTTTTGGACGAATTATCAATATTGGTTCTGTAGTAGGCAGTATGGGCAACCCTGGACAAAGCAATTATTGTGCTGCTAAAGCAGGTATGATTGGATTTAGCAAATCTTTGGCGAAAGAAGTAGCAAACCGAGGGATTACTGTCAATGTTGTAGCCCCAGGTTTTATTGTCACAGATATGACAGATGCATTAACAGAAGATCAAAAAAATGCAATTTTAAGCCAAATTCCTGCTGCTCGCCTTGGCGAAGCAAAAGATATTGCGAATGCTGTGGCTTTCTTAGCTTCTGAAGAAGCAAGTTATATAACGGGTACAACAATGCATGTAAATGGTGGGATGTATTTAGCTTAACTTTTATTGATAATATAACTTACAACAACACCCCAAAGTTGTTTCAACTTTAGGGTGTTGTTTTTATTGTTTCTTCACGTCCCTATTTTCAGTCAAATTTTCGAGAAAATTTTAGCTAAAATTGGGGCGTGGTAATAAGCTTCTACAGAGATCATGAACGCTTCATAATATCAAAAAATTCTTCGTTAGTTTTACCGATAGCAAGCTTATCAATAAGCCATTCCATACTCTCTACTTCCCCCATCGGATTAAGAATTTTACGTAGAATCCACATTTTCTGAAGTTCATCTGGTGTCGTCAGTAAATCTTCTTTACGTGTACCGGAACGATTAAAATCGATCGCAGGGAAAACACGTTTTTCGGCGATTTTACGAGATAAGTGTAATTCCATATTGCCTGTTCCTTTGAATTCTTCAAAAATGACTTCGTCCATTTTAGAACCCGTATCGATTAAGGCTGTAGCAATGATCGTTAAGCTACCACCTTCTTCGACATTACGTGCAGCACCAAAGAAGCGCTTGGGACGGTGTAAGGCATTAGCGTCAACGCCACCAGAAAGAATTTTACCTGAGGCAGGAGTAACCGTATTGTAAGCACGAGCAAGACGAGTGATGCTATCTAGCAAAATGACGACATCTCTTTTGTGTTCGACTGCACGTTTGGCTTTTTCGATAACCATTTCTGCGACTTGAACGTGGCGAGTAGCAGGTTCATCAAAAGTCGATGCAATTACTTCGCCTTTGACAGTACGTCGCATTTCAGTCACTTCTTCTGGACGCTCATCAATGAGTAATACAATCAATTCAACATCAGGGTAGTTGTGAGTAATACTTTGGGCAATGTTTTGTAAAAGCATTGTTTTCCCAGCTTTGGGAGGTGCAACAATAAGCCCCCGTTGTCCTTTCCCAATAGGACTTGCTAAGTCAAGAATCCGTGCGGTTAAATCTTCAGTAGAGCCATTACCACGTTCCATACGTAGGCGAGAATTAGCGTGGAGTGGCGTGAGATTTTCAAAAAGAATTTTATTACGGGAAATTTCTGGACGGTCATCATTGACTCCATCAACTTTAAGTAGAGCAAAATAACGTTCACCTTCTTTAGGAGGACGAATTTTTCCTTCAATCTTGTCACCTGTTTGCAAATTGAAACGTCGAATTTGGCTCGGGCTGACATAGATATCATCTGATCCTGCTAAGTATGAACTATCAGCAGAACGCAAGAAACCAAAACCGTCAGGTAAGATTTCTAAAACGCCTCCACCAAAGATATCTTCACCACTTTTAGCGTGTTGTTTTAAAATTGCAAAAATAATGTCTTGTTTACGTAGACGAGCGAGATTTTCTAATCCCATTTTTTCACCGAGTGCGATTAAATCAGACACAGGTGTATTTTTAAGTTCTGTTAAATGCATAATTTTGAATGGAGTTAAATAGAATTGATTAATAGAGTTGAAAATTGATATTGTAAAAACGTTAGCAATTCTAGCATTAAAAGTTATTCCTGTCTAAAAAAATCATTAAAAATCTGAAAGTTTTGATGATAAAAAGGATTGTTCAAGTTTTTTTCCTCGTTTTAAAAGCGTTATGTTATTATTTTAAAGATTATCCATTGTGTTATAGGAATAAATTATGGAACCATTCGTATTGCCCCCTATTTTTGTGATCAGTTTAAAAGACTCTCAACGTCGAGAATTTATTCGTGAACGCTTGACGAGTCTAGGGTTTCAATTTCAATTTTTTGATGCAATTTATGGTAAAGATTTAAATGAAGATGTATTGGCAAAAGTCGATTTTGATTTTTATCCTCAACGTTTTGGGGCAAGAAAAGCCTTAACCAAAGGAGAATTAGGGTGTGCCTTAAGCCATATTGAAGTGTATAAAAAAATGGTTGCAGAGAATATTCCTGAAGCCATTATTTTTGAAGATGACGCGATCGTCAGTTTATATTTTCGCTCTATTTTATCGGCAGCGTTAAAAAAATTACCGAAGCGTGCAGAGATATTATTTTTAGATCACGGTAAAGTAAAAGTTTTTCCTATTATGCGTGCTTTGCCAGAGCGTTATCGCTTGGCACGTTATCTTTCGCCATCGAAACAGTCTAAACGGGTAGTGATTTGTGCGACTGCCTATTATCTTAAATTAGCCGGTGCTAAAAAATTATTGGCACAAGCGTATCCATTACGTATGCCTGCTGATTTTTTAACAGGGGGATTACAGCTCACAGGAATTCACGCATATGGTATTGAACCTGCTTGTGTTTTTGGTGGACATGATTCTCATATTGATAAGCAAGGCAATAGGTACGATTAATGTCAATAAAAGAGTACTTACGGGTAGTCCGTCTTGCGATTGGCAAGGCATTATTAGATAAATCTCCACTCGCGACTCGTCCTACTTGCCCACAGCGGTTTTTATTTTTACATCACGACGGCAAAATCGGCGACATTATCGTGAGCTCTTTTGTTTTTCGTGAACTCAAAAAACATTTCCCAGATTGCGAGATCAGTCTAGTTTGTTCTGCATCAAATCAAGCTCTATTGCAAAAATTTTCAGAAATTGACAAATTTTATACCTTGCCTAAACGTCATTTAAAAGCACGTTATCAATTGGGGAAATTATTATGCCAGCAAAATATTGATTATGTTTTTTACCCCAATGTTTTATTACGCAATCGTGATTTGTGGTTATTAAGGTTGATTAAAGCCAAAAATAATATTGGTTTTCTAAAGGCAAATTATCGGATTTTTAATTTGAATATTCATAATGCGCAGCAGCATTTTTCTGATGTTTATAAAGAAATGTTGCAGTTGGTGATTAAGCAAGAAATCAATACACACTATGAGATTCCCGAATCTAATGACGCCGAAGAAAAAGTGAATGTTTTCTTAGAAAACGTACATTTGGGGGAGTATTTGGCTTTGAATTTATTTGGTGCTGCCGCACGTCGTCAATTTAGTGCTTTAAAAGCAAAACAACTAATTGATTATCTTCTTAAGCACACCCAAAAAAATATCGTGCTTTTAGGCTTTCCAAGTGTAATGACGAAACTGAAACACTATCAACAAAATTGTTGTGATCCGCATCGAGTTTTTATTTATGAAGATACGCAAACTATTTTTGATAATATTGCTCTAATCAAGCGTGCCAGCCTTTGCATTTCGCCTGATACTTCGATTGTCCATATTGCGGCTGGGTTAAATAAACCATTGATTAGTTTTTACAGTGACGATGAAGAAAATTTTCAACATTGGCATCCCAAATCGCAGAGCGAAAGCCATGTTTTGCGTTATGCCAAAAGTGTTGATAATCTTGAAATAGAAAATATCCATCCCGCTTGGCTGCCATAATATCCTTTTCAAAAAATAAATGCCCTTAATGCGATGTTTTGCATTGAGAGTATTTATTTTGTACACCGTGAAAAATGACGCCACTGAAATCAGAAAATTTTTTCCGAAAAAAGTGGCGAGTTCTGCGAAAAATTCGCTTTTGTTACTAAGCTTAACCCAATCGGCGACTGAAGTTTTGAAGATGTTGTAAAATGTAATTGAGGAGAACGCCATAGGCAGGAACGAATAGAATGATGCCGACAAAAAGTTTAAAACAATAATCTACAACGCCAAGGGAAAACCAGTTTTCCGCCAAAAAAGGATCTTCGCATTGGTAGAATGCAGTGGCAAAAAAAACGTAAGTATCCGCCATTGAACCGAAGATCATTGAACAGCAAGGTGCGATCCACCAAGTTTTTAGTTGGCGTAGTTGATTGAAAACGCTGACGTCTAAAAGCTGTCCAACGAGATAAGCGAGGAAACTGGCAATTGCAATGCGGAAAACGAATAAATTAAAAATACTAAGAGCTGATATACCTTGGAAGCTAGCATTAGCGAAAACAGTTGAGATGAGATAGCTGACGATTAATGCGGGGAACATGACAGCGAAAATGATTTTTCGAGCAAGGGAAGCACCAAAAATACGGACAGTTAGGTCGGTTGCCAAGAATATAAACGGAAAAGTAAAAGTGCCCCACGTGATGTGAAAAGTGAAATCTTCTAGCCCTAACGCCCCTAAGGGGAGAGTGATGGGGAAGGAAATCTGAACGAGATAATTGCTAATCGCAATGATAAAAATATGGAAAAAACTTAAGAAAATGAGGGCGTGAGATTTTTGTTGTCTTGAGAATTGAATAGCACGTTGATGCATTTTTTGATTATCCTTTTTAAATAAGTTGAGGTAAGGGAACTCAATAGTTAGTATTATATTGATGGTAAATACCGTCGTTTTTAAGGGGCTACATTCTACAAGATAAAGCGAATAGTGCAAGCACTGTAAAGGAAATTTTGGATTATGCTTTTTTATCACTAGCAAAAAGAGTATACTCCTTGGGTTTTATTTAATTTATCGAAAGGAAAAATTATGTTAGGCGGAATTAGCATTTGGCAATTATTAATTTTGTTATTAGTTGTAGTTTTAATTTTTGGCACTAAAAAATTACGCACTATTGGCACAGATCTTGGTAGTGCAATTAAAGACTTCAAAAAAGCAATGCACGAAGAAGAGAATAAAAAATCAGCAGCGGTGGATGCGTGTCAAATTGAAGAAAAATCTTCTCAACCTTCTACTGAAAATGTGAAAGATAAAGAACAGGCTTAATCCGTGTTTGATATTGGTTTTTCTGAAATTTTATTATTATTGGTACTGGGGTTAGTTGTACTAGGACCAAAACGCTTACCTGTCGCTATTCGCACTGTGATGAAATGGGTGCACACTGTCCGTAATATGGCACAGAATGTGCAAAATGAGCTTGCACAGGAATTAAAATTGCAAGAACTACAAGAAAGCATTAAGAAAGCAGAAAAACTGAATTTAGAAAAATTATCACCAGAGTTGAAAGCAACTATTAAAGAGTTGAAAGAATCTGCTCAAAAAATACAGATAGATCTTGAGCAAAGCCAACACCAAGTAAACCAAACTTTAAATGAAAAAATTGAGTTTGAAAAAACAGCAGAAGCAATTGAATCTGTAAACGTTGAAATGCAAACAGAAAAACAACACGTCGAGACTCAAGAAGCTACTCAAATTTTGCCTGCAGAACCTTTTAATGCATCACCAACAGCTAATATCCCTCAACCACCACCTGATGAAGAAGAGATGAAAGCAAAGCCTAAAGCGTTAGAAATTAATCCTGATTATTTCACTGCAGATGATCTTGCGAATGTGGATTTAAATCCACAAAGCATAGAGAAAAGACCAACAAAAATCCATGACACATCTAACTGAACAAGAACGAGTTGAGCAAACTCAACCGCTGATTACTCATTTGCTCGAGCTACGTAACCGATTACTACGCAGTGTCATTTTTGTGAGCATAGTATTTTTAAGCCTGCTCTATTTTGCTAATGATATTTACGATTTTGTTGCTGCACCTTTGTTAGCAGTAATGCCACAAGGTTCTAGTATGATTGCAACCAGTGTCATTACACCTTTTTTCACACCACTTAAGCTTACAGGTGTAGTCGCTATTTTTCTTTCTGTTCCGTTTTTGCTTTACCAAGCTTGGGCATTTGTTGCTCCAGCACTTTACAAAAAAGAAAAACGCTTAATTTATCCACTTTTGATTTCCAGTACGATTCTATTTTATGCAGGTGTTGCTTTTGCTTATTATGTACTATTTCCGTTAGTGTTTAGTTTTATCACTAAAACGACTCCAAGCGGTGTTGCTATCGCTACTGATATCAGTAGCTATCTTGATTTTGTGCTGGCTATCTTTATGGCATTTGGTATCTGCTTTGAAGTCCCTGTCGCAATTATTTTACTGGTTTGGGCGGGCATCACCACACCACAAGATTTACGTGAAAAACGCCCATACATTATCGTTGTCGCTTTCTTCCTCGGAATGATCCTTACTCCTCCTGATGTTATTTCTCAGACTCTGCTTGCGGTGCCGATGTGGTTATTGTTTGAACTTGGTGTCGTCTGCTCAAGGCTCTATACTTCAAAAGAGGAAGACAAAGAGCAAAAAACAAAAGAATCATAAAAGATGATGAAAAATTGGGAAAATTTTTTCGAATTTTATAGCGTTAAAATCAATCTTTTATAAACAAAAGTGCTCTTAATTACGATCAATAAATTTAGCTTAAGATGAGGATCACTGATGTCCCTTTTCGAGATTCCCCCTCAATCAATTTGTATATTACGCCTTTCTGCTATTGGTGATGTTTGCAATGCTTTAGCAATAGTGCAAGCGATCCAAAAACATTGGCAACATACTCAAATTACTTGGATTATTGGCAAGACAGAACGGCAGTTGTTGCAAAATGTACAGGGAATTCATTTTGTAGAATATGACAAAAAAGCAGGGTTGAAGGGAATTTTAGCGGTTTGGCGACAACTCCGTGAGCATAAATTTGATGCATTGTTGAATATGCAAACAGCATTACGTGCATCAATTTTGTCGCTAGGTGTGAAGGCAAAGTATAAAATTGGTTTTGGTAAAATACGAAGCCGTGAAATGCAACATTGGTTTGTTAATCGTCGTATTCAAGATCCTCTTAATCCTCATGTTTTATATGGTTTTATGGCATTTGCAGAATATCTTGGTGTGCCCGTTTCTGAACCGAGCTGGACGTTTGAAATACCATCAGAGTTAACTCAAAAAATGCGACAATATATTGGGTTAAATCGTGAAACACTGATCATTGCACCTTGTTCAAGCAAGGCGGAGAAAGAATGGGATGTTGTTAATTATGCGAAAATCGCAAATCTTGCTTATGCAAATCATAAACAAGTTATTTTTTGTGCTAGCAAGGCTGCACGAGAGCAAGCATTGTGTCAAGAAATTCTAATGCATTGCGATTTTGAACCCATTAACCTCGTTGGAAAAACTAGTCTCCTTGAACTTGCTGCTCTGATTCAGCAAGCTGATCTAGTTCTTTCACCAGATAGTGCCACTGCACATATCGCCAATGCAGTTGGTACAGCAGTTATTGGGCTTTATGCTTACCACAATCCTAAACGCACAGCACCGTTTTTACATTTAGATAAAGTAATTTCTGTTTATGAGCAAGGCTTAGATACAGAATGCCAAAATATATCAAATTTACCTTGGGCGTATAAGCGTAAAACGCCTCACTTAATGACAATGATAAGTATCCAACAAGTTGTTGATAAAATGCGAGAATTAAGATTTTTGGTATAATTTTTAGTAAATTCAGGCGTGAAATGCTAAGGAACAAAGAAAATGTTTTCCAACAAAGAACGATAGTTTTTTTGAGTGTTACTTATGCTAATAGAGTGAAGCTAGAGTGAGCTACTTCAGCATTTTGTAAATAAAATCATAGTTCATTTGAGAGGCATTAAATGTGATAAAATTGCAAACACCTCAAAGTCGCTTAACGTTGAGGTATTTACTTTAATGTGATGCTGTTGGTGGTAAATTATCAGGCACAGGATCCTGTTCAGGTGGATTTTGAGTAATAAAAAGTTGCTGAGTTGGGAAAGCGAAATCTGCACCATTACGATGAACGATATCACGAATAAGTAGTAAAATTTTTTGTTTAACTACGTAAAACTCGACCCAAGCTGTTGTTTTGGTAAAAGCATAAATCATTATATTTAATGCTGAATTGCTGAATTTATCAAAAGCAACAATAATAGTCTGTTGGTTATCAATATCGGGATGGTGATAAATCATCTGTTTTATTTCAGCAACAATTTTATCAATCACATTAATATCGTCATACCGTAAACCAATATTTTCATATATCCGTCGGTGGAGCATTCTACTTGGATTTTCGACAGCGATATTCATAAAAGTACTGTTTGGAACATAAAGAGGACGTAAATCAAAAGTACGAATATGTGTCATTCGCCAACCGATATGTTCAACAGTGCCTTCAATCTTACGATCAGGAGAGGAGATCCAATCTCCAACGCAGAATGGTTTATCAATAAAAATCATAAAACCACCAAAAAAATTAGCGAGGAGATCTTTTGCTGCAAACCCAATTGCTACACCACCAATCCCCCCAAAAGCAAGCACACCAGAAATAGAAAATCCAAAGTTCTGCATAATGATAAGGATCGTTATAATGATAATAGAAAAGCGTAAAATTCGTCCTACTGCCATGATAGTTGTGATGTCATATTTTGGCGAATTGCTTTTCATCATGTTAAATTCTACTGCTTTGATGAAAGACAATAAAAAAATAGAGAAGAAGAGGACTACACTTAATTTCCATAAAGCGACTAAAATATGATGTAAGTCATAGAGCAGATGCTCACTTAAGATCTGGCATACCCAGAGAAACCCACTAAATTCGATGAAGCGATTAATTGGGCTACGCAACGCTTCAATGGCACTTTCGTCAAGAATAGAATGTGTGTGTTTTAGCCAATGTTTAAGTTTATTAATACTATAGTGAGCAGTGAAACGTAAAAACAATGTGATAACGATGACGATGAGGATCATTAACAACCAGTTAAATTTAGCGGGCAGAAACTGGTTAAGTTTATTCGCAATATCAACGAGAATTTGATTAATGTTATTAAAATGCGAAAAGTCTGGTAACTTATCCATAAGACATCCTTAATAGTTATAGCATGGGACATTAAGTTAAAATTTAAAGAAACCTTGTTAAGTAAGATGTCTTCAATTTATTTTTAATGCGTAAATTTGAAGGAATAATGATCCATCATCGTAAAAATTTAGAATGGATGTTTATTCATCAATAACAACCTTACCAATATAGTCAAGATTACGATAAAATTGTGCATAATCAATTCCATAACCTACTACAAATTCATCAGGAATAGGAAAGCCCACCCATTTCACTGGTACTTTGACTTCACGACGGGAAGGTTTATCGAGCAAAGTACAAATTTGTAAAGAAGCAGGGTCTCGGAGCTGTAAAATCTCACGGATTTTTTGTAATGTGCAACCCGTGTCAATAATGTCTTCAACGATCAGCACGTGGCGATTATAAATTTCGCCATCTAAGTCTTTTGTAATTTTGACATCGTGGTTAGTTTCCATCGAATTACCGTAGCTAGAAGCTGTCATAAAATCAATTTCTAACGGTAAATCGATCGTGCGGACAAGATCTGCTATAAACATAAAAGAACCACGCAATAAGCCAATAACTACAAGATTCTGTACGTTTTTTTCTTTATAAAAATGTGTGATTTCTGTTCCCAATGCTTGAATACGATCCTGTACCATTTTTGGGGGAATAAGTGTTTCTAAATGATGTTTTTTCATACCTGATCCTAATAAGTATTGTCGTGAAAAATAGACAGTTGAGTATTCTAACAAAAAAAAAGTCGAAGTTAAGCTAACTTCGACTGTTAAAAGGGATTTTACTTAAATCTACTTGTTTTTGTGAGTACTTAATGCATTAATGTTATTTAAAAGTAAGTAATCAAAAAACATTATTAGTTTAACAAAAAAAAACTACATATTAAATAAGAATTGTTATCATTATTAATTAATATCCAGAGACTTTCATATTCTCAATTAACATGGAGCCTATTTGGATATTTGAACGTTTTTCAATATCATCGCTGATAGCAACAATATTATGTAACATTGTTTCAAGCTCTCCTGCAATAGTGATTTCAGCAACGGGGAATTTTATCTTGCCATTTTCGACCCAAAAACCTGAAGCACCACGTGAATAATCTCCAGTAACAAGATTAACACCTTGTCCCATTAAATCAGTTATCAGTAACCCTGTTCCCATTTTTTTGAGCAAATTTTGTAAGCCACCGTTAAGATTCGGTTTCACAAACCAATTATGAATACCACCTGCATGCCCAGTTGTTTGCATCTTCATTTTTCTGGCACTATAGGTTGTTAATAGATAAGTCTGTACAATACCTTGAGAAACAATGCTACGATCGATTGTTTTCACTCCTTCACTATCAAAAGGTGTTGAAGCGAGTGCACCTAAAATATGTGGCTGTTCATCAATTTGGAACCAATCAGGCAACACTTTTTTGCCAAGGCTATCTAATAAAAAACTGGCTTTGCGGTAGAGACTACTCCCACTAATTGCTGTTGCAAAATGCCCAATAATGCCTGTTGCTACGTCATTCATAAAAATTACAGGCGTATCTTGTGTCTGAATTTTTTGAGGATTTAGATGTGAAAGTGTTTTGCGAGCGGCATTTTCACCGACCCAAGTTGGTGTCGCAAGGTGATTGAAATGGCGTGAAATACTGTATTCATAATTTTGCTCTAACTTGTGATTGTCTTCACCAATAACGGCACAAGAAAGTGAATAACGGCTCGATAAATAGCTTTGCAACATTCCTTCAGTATTTCCATAAATACGAATACCTGCATGCGAATAAAAGTTTGCTCCATCAGTATTGACGATATGTTTGTCAAAATTCAATGCTGCTTGTTCTGTGTTTTTGGCAAGCTCAATAGCTTGTTCAATATTAATATCACTGGGATGATAAAGATCTAAATCAGGTGCTTTAAAGGCTAAAAGAGATTTATCTGCTAAACCTGCACAATCGTCTGCAGAGGTGTAGTTTGCAATGCTTAAAGCAGCATCAACCGCTTTTTCGACTGCATCTTTGCTTAAATCTGCTGTGGAGGCATTGCCTTTTTGCTGTCCATTAGGATGATTGAGATAAACTGAGATTCCCAAAGCACCATCATTATTAAACTCAATATTTTCGACTTCCTGCAAACGAGTCGAAACAGAAAGTCCGTTCAATTTGGTCACTGAGACTTCTGCTGCTGCTCCTTTTTTCTTTGCATGATTCAGTGCGTGAGTAGTTGCGTCAAGCAATTCTTGTTGTTGTTTTTTTAAAAGAGTAGTCGAATGAACGTCGAGATTTGTCATCATTTAATCCTTAAAATTTTTTGACTATTCTAGCGGAATTTCAATGCTGTTGCTAATTCTATGCTAGAATAGTGAACTTTGTTGATGAAGTGAGAATAAGTATGGCAAAAGGTAGAAAACAAGATTGGTGGGATGAAGAAAATGCTGAGGAAATTATTTGGGTCAGCAAAAGTGAAATTAAACGAGACGCTAACGCACTGAAAGAATTAGGTGAAAAATTAGTTAACCTTTCAAGCATAAATCTTGCTAAGATTCCGTTAGATGACAATTTATTAGATGCTATAAACTTAGCTCAGTGTTTAAAGTTTGAGGCACGTCGTCGCCAAATTCAATATATCGGTAAGTTACTACGTGGTACGGAAACTGAACCCATTCAGGAAGCATTGGATAAAGTTGAAAATAAACACCAGCAACAACAAGCGATGTTGCATAAAATTGAACGTCAGCGTGATGAATTGCTTTCTCAAACTGATACCAGCTTAACAGCTCTCTTGGAAGCCTATCCTAGCCTAGATCGCCAACATCTACGCACTTTAATCCGCAACGCTAAAAAAGAAGCCGAACAACAAAAATTCGGACGAGCCTATCGAGAAATCTTTGCCGTATTAAAAGGCGTAATGTTGAAAGAAGTTTAACTTTCAAAGTAACTGCAATCTCACGCTTCAAAAATCGGAAAAGTTTTCCGATTTTTGGGGCGTTATGTTACTGATGTCCCGATAGGGCAATAATTTTTAAAATTCAAATTCAAGCTCTTCATTCAGTTTCTGATGAATATCAATGCGATTTTGAACTTTAATCTCATTAACTAACCAGCCATTTAAATGACAATTTTGAATAAACTCATCAATTCTATTTTTGCCGTTAATTTCTTTAAGGGTTACGACGACTCCAAACCTAACCTCAACACCATCATTATTATTTAATCTTTCAGTGGTTTTAATTTCTATTCCCCAATTTTTATTATCTTTAACGAATATTTTTTTAGAGCGTTTAGAGTTAAGATTGAGATTTGAATCAGCACGATATTTCACATTATCCCATTTGCGAAATATTTTACGTGCTTCACTTTCAAACATGTACACTGAGGAATCATTATTATTCTGTTTATTGTCTCCGATATCGTAAATTATAGGTTGATTGTTTTTATCATGCTTAACCCTGCCAAAATGCAAGTCAAATTCTGTATTGGTATAATCAACCCCCTGAGTGCGGCTACATTTTGGGAAAAAACACATTGTGGCTCTAGCAATATATGGATATTTGTCATTTTCCATAGGAACAGGAAATCTGTAATTATAGGTATTCCATTTTTCACTAACACCAGAAACCAAAAATTTAATTTCATCTTCAGAAGTTTGAATAATTTCATTAATATGAATCGGTACTATTCCATGTCCATATAGTGCTATTTCTTCTATGCTAGGTTGCTCTTTCCAATCGTTTTCTGCATGAAAACGAGCTGCATCAATAATCATCGCTTTAGCAAGTTCTCTATTATTAAATCTTCTTGGCTGTATCGATTAAAATTAATTACTGCGTCAAATCTTCGGGTTAAAGCCTTATCAAAGTTTGCATATAAATTAGTCGTAGCGATAATTACAATTTCTTTATTTAAAGAAGTTAGCCTATCTAATTCTTTATTAGAGTTAATTCGATCCAAAGCGATAACATCAATTTCATCAAACAGAATAACCACATTATTTGAAGCAGGAATTTTGTTTATTTCTTTAAAAATATTACTAATATTTTTATTAGTTTGCCCAAGTTTACTATCTATTAAATTTTCAAAATCCACCATAAATAATTTGCGATCTAGCAAACGAGCAATATTTTTAGCTGCTTCTGTTTTACCCGTACCTGGTAAGGCTTCAAACAAAAATTTATTAATTCCAACATTATGATTAACCGCATTAATAATGCCTTTTAAATCGTGAGATATCTCTAATGGAAGATTCAGAGACGATAATTTATTAATATCAATTTGAGTTAAGTATTCACTTTCAAAATCACTGCTTTGAGGACTATATAAATTCGCTTCAGAAATTAAAGCCATAATATATTCAGCCAATTGATCATCACCAATGCGATCAAAAAAATGGGCAGTTAGAATTGCTTCATTTCAAAAAGCATTCTCATTTTTTTTCAACATGATATTTGATTAAATTAAGTACATTTTGTTTCTTCATAAATCCCCCCTCAAATAATCTGCGAAATAGCACATCATGGGACAATTATCAAAAAAATGAGACGTTTTTGCGTATTTAAGTGCTATGAGTATGAGTTTGTGGCAATATGTCGATCTAGAGGGAGGTTGTTATCCAGAATAGCCTAAATCTTCCAAACTAGGATTCATTGCTCCTTGGCGGGCGAGTTGGTCGCAGATTTCATTTTCAGGGTGTCCGCTATGTCCTTTCACCCAATGCCAATGAATATGATGTTTTTGAGTGGCAAAATCTAGGCGTTGCCAAAGGTCTTGATTTTTCACTTTTCCTTTGTTCCAATTATTAGCTTTCCATTTAAAGATCCATTGGCTAATACCGTTTTTCATGTATTGACTATCGCTGTAAAGATCGATTTCACAAGGTGATTTTAATGCTTCCAGTGCTTTGATTACTGCGAGTAATTCCATACGGTTATTAGTGGTTAAACGATAACCTTCAGAAATTTGTTTTTGGTGTTGTTGATACCGTATTAAAATTCCAATGCCGCCTGTTCCTGGATTACCTAAACAAGATCCGTCTGTAAAGATTTCAATTTTTTTAAGTTGCATATACAATTCTCAAAATATTTTTAGCGATGATAACGGAAAATAACTCAAACATTAAGGAAAAAAATGACAATACATTTAGCACAATCACAACGTCAAATTATTTTGGATACTGAGACGACTGGAATGCAGCAATATGGTGAGCATTATAAAGATCACTGTATTATTGAAATTGGTGCAGTAGAATTGATTAATCGACGTCGTACAGGGCGAGAGTTACATCTTTACATAAAGCCTGATCGCCTTATTGATCCCGAAGCACAAAAAGTACATGGGATCAGTGATGAAGATCTTGTTGATAAACCTTCTTTCCCAGAAATTGCTCAAGAATTCATTAGTTTTATCAAGGGAGCAGAATTAGTCATTCATAATGCTTCTTTCGATATTGGTTTTATTGATTATGAGTTTCGTAAACATAAATTGGGTGTTCAAACAGCAGATATTTGCACTGTACTAGATACTCTTGTGCTAGCACGCCAAATCTATCCAGGAAAACGAAACTCATTAGATGCACTTTGTACACGGTTAAATATTGATAATAGCAAACGCACATTACACGGTGCGTTGCTAGATGCTGAAATTCTGACGGATGTTTATTTGGCAATGACTGGAGGTCAAACTAATTTATTTGATGATGAAAAGCATTTCGTTGCGAGTAATACATTACTTCAGCTGGAATCTCAAAATATAGCATTGCAAATGCAAGACTTACGTGTCATTGACGTAAATCTCGAGGAACAAAAAAAACATCAAGAATTATTACAGCTCATTAATAAAAAAAGTAAAAATCATTGTTTTTGGTTAGCTGAAGAAGCAGAAATTGTAAAAGACGTTCATTGATTAAACGATTGCAAGCATAAAATAAAAAATACGCTTGACGTTTTTGTTGTATCTCATTATTATGCACAAACTTTTGCGGAGTGGTAGTTCAGCTGGTTAGAATACCTGCCTGTCACGCAGGGGGTCGCGGGTTCGAGTCCCGTCCATTCCGCCAACCTTTCTTCACGGAGCGGTAGTTCAGCTGGTTAGAATACCTGCCTGTCACGCAGGGGGTCGCGGGTTCGAG
>JAHHRA010000019.1 GCA_020026055.1 Actinobacillus sp. | reverse complement strand
TTAAAAAAGGAAATGACAAACACCCCAAAAGTGGTAAAGCTTCAGGGGTGTTTTTATGCTATCTATTTTTGCCTTTGAGAGTAACCACGCCCGCAAAACTGGAAAAATTTTTCCGATTTTGCTAGCGTGCAGTTATTGTGCTAATGCTCGTGAAAGATAGCCGTCATTTTTCTGTAAAAGTACTTTTGCTTGAGCTTTGTTAACGCCTGCTAATATCATTAGAATCGCCAATTTAGCGTGATTATCTGCTAAAATGAGCATCTTTTCGGCATGTTCTCTTGAACAATTTGTAGCATCACAAATGATACTTATAGCACGTGCCTGTAATTTCTTATTACTTACTTTCACATCGACCATTAAATTTTGATAGCATTTCCCAAGGAGAATAAAGCTAGCAGTAGTGAGCATATTTAAAATCATTTTTTGAGCACTGCCAGATTTTAAGCGACTTGAACCTGTTAAAATTTCCTCGCCGACTTGAGGGATGATAGAAATATCGGCAAGTTGAGTGAGTGGGGAATGTAGGTTACTGGTGATGGCAATAGTTTTAGCATTTTGACGTTTAGCATATTCAATCGCCCCAATAACATAAGGCGTTCGTCCGCTTGCGGCGATGCCTACTAGAATGTCTTTTTCAGAAAAAGTAATATTTTGCAGATCTAATGTTCCTTGTTGAGCACTATCTTCTACCCCTTCTATGGATTGAGCAAAGGCAGGGATACCACCTGCGATAATGCCTTGAACTAATTGAGGTTCTGTGCCAAAAGTAGGCGGGCACTCGCTAGCATCTAAAATACCTAGGCGTCCGCTTGTACCTGCACCGATATAAATTAAGCGTCCACCTTGTTGAATAGCTGCAACAATGCTTTCCACTGCTTTAGCAATATTGGGCAGAATAGTCGCAATAGCGAGAGGTACTTTTTTGTCTTCTTCATTCATCAAACGCACGATTTGCAATGCAGTCATTTGATCAAGATGCTGTGATAAAGGGTTGCGTTTCTCACTATTTAGATGTGTAACTTCTTGAAAAATATTTAAATTTTCTGAATTAAGGCTCATAAATTACTCCTAAACTTGTTGTTTGTTTTGCTCCTGTTACTGATGGAAAGTTTGATGGGAGATGATGGAGACGGCAATAAGCAAGCCATGCAAAAGCCGCTGATTCGACATCATTACTATGAATACCAAATTGTTCAGTTGTAGTAATTTGCCAATGTCGTAATGTACGTTGGAATGCGTCAATCAATGCTTGGTTTTTAGCACCTCCACCGCACAACAATAAGCGTTTTGGTCGTTTGCTATTTTGTTGCCAATTTTGCAATATGTTCACAGAACATTGTGCAGTTACTTCAACTAAACTTGCTTGAATATCTTGTGGTAATGCGTTTTCTACTTGCGTTTCGCTACGTATTTTTTCAAGCCAAGCAAGATTAAAATATTCACGTCCTGTGCTTTTAGGTGGTGGTAGTTGGAAATAAGCATCTTTTAATGCATACGCTACGAAATTCGGTAAAATTTTTCCTGTTTTTGCCCATTTCCCATTTTCATCAAAGGGTAAACCGAGTGATTTTTCAATCCATAAATCTAACAAAGCATTACCTGGTCCAGTATCAAACCCTTGTACTGCCAGCTTAGAAAGTAAAGATACATTGCTGATGCCGCCAATATTGAGGACAGCCGTATCATAATTTTCATCAAAAAACATTGCTTGGTGAAAGGCAGGCACTAGCGGAGCACCTTGTCCACCTAGCACTATATCTTTATTGCGAAAATCAGCAACAGTGATAATTTGAGTGCGTGTGGCAATGATTTGTGGATTGCCAATTTGCATCGTGAAGGGATTATCACCAGTAGGCGAATGCCAAATAGTTTGCCCATGGCAACCAATTGCAGCAATCTGCTGAGGAGTGAGTTGATTTTCTTTTAGGAAGTGCAACACGGAATCAGCATATAGTTCGCCTAAAGCTTGGTTAAGTTCGCCCAATTTTTGTAAATGCACTTGCCCTTGATAGAGAGCTAGTAAATCTTGGCGTAACTGCTCAGGCATCGGATAAGTCGTTGCTGCCTTCACTGTTTTGCCTGATGTAGTTTGTCGTAGAGGTGAAGAAAAATCAACTACAGCAATATCAACACCATCTAAACTGGTGCCTGACATGATGCCTAAATACAGTTTTTGCTTTGTCATTTATGTGCCTTATCAGGTTTTGCTGGATGTTGATCACGCCTCAAATTTCGGAAAACTTTTCCGATTTTCGGGGCGTGAGTAGTTATTTCTCTTTGCGTGGACGTTGCCAATTCTCGCGGTAAGTTTGTTTGGCTCTGGAAATTACGAGGCTGTTGGCGGGTACGTTTTTGGTAACAGTCGTTCCAGCCCCGACAGTTGCACCATTTTCGATTTTGACAGGTGCAACAAGTTGTGCATCAGAACCAACAAAAACATCGTCACCAATTTCAGTTAAATGTTTGTCTTTTCCATCGTAATTGCAAGTAATTACACCCGCACCGATATTGCATTCAGCACCGATTTTGCTGTCGCCAACATAGGATAGATGATTGATCTTTGAAGCGTATCCAACGCTGGATTTTTTGATTTCAACAAAGTTACCGATATGCGTTTGGGCAGCAAGTACAGTTTCAGGACGGATACGAGCAAAAGGTCCGATTTGTGCGTGTTCACCGATAGTAGCTTCTTCAATAATAGAATAAGGTTTGATGTCGACATTATCTCCAATTGTACAATTTTTCAATATCACCCCTGCTCCGATGCGGACGTGGTTGCCAACAATAACTTTTCCTTCTAGTACGACATTGATATCAATGTCGACATCTTTGCCGTGCTGAAAGTCACCACGCAGATCAAAACGCTGTGGATCAATGATAGTCACGCCAGCTAACAATAATTTTTGTGCTTGTAACTGTTGGTAATAACGTTCAAGCCTTGCTAATTGCAAGCGATTATTAGCACCTTCTACTTCCATCAAATCTTCTGCTTGTATAGCAACAATTCGCTCACCATCTTGTTTGGCGAGGGCGATGATGTCAGTTATATAATATTCTTTTTGTGCATTATTATTTTCTAAGCGAGCCAACCATTTGCGGAAATCTTTGCTAGATGCCACCATTACACCAGTGTTGACTTCCGTGATTTGACGTTGTTTTGGCGAGGCATCTTTTTGCTCAATGATCCCACAAACTTCATTTTGAGTATTACGTATGATGCGACCGTAACCTGTAGGATTATCAAGCACTACTGTCAACAATGCAATCCCATTGGCTGGTTTTGCTTCAATGAGTTTCTGCAAAGTTGACGCTTGGATCAAAGGTGCATCGCCATACAGCATTAAAATATTTTCATCATCATCAAAAAATGGCTCCGCTTGTTGCATAGCGTGCCCTGTGCCGAGTTGCTCGGCTTGATATACCCAATTGAGCTCCTCATGTTTTAGGGCGGTTTGTAATTTTTCGGCTTGGTGTCCGTAAATTAAATGAATTTGTTGAGCCTTGAGGCTACGAGCAGTATCAATGACGTGTTGTACCATTGGCTTACCTGCGATTTTGTGTAACACTTTTGGCAAATCTGAATACATTCTTGTGCCCTTGCCTGCTGCAAGAATTACTGCACTGAGTTTAGTCATAAATTATCCTTCTTTAATGCTAATGAAAAATGCTTAAATCTTGATCATTTAAACGATAGCGTTCTTCATTTTCGCCATCTTTTGGGAGCACTACCTGTAACCATAGTTTAGCGTCTGCCACAGCGTGGCTTAAAATATAGCCTGTTTTACGCCAATGGTCACTTTGTTGAATTTCAATTGCTGAGCCGTTGTCGCAAGAGGTGATGGCTGTGTGGAAGCAATGTAGAGAACGTTTGTTAGTGCCACGATATTTGGCTCGTGCCACGCCCTCTTGTCCGATATAGCAACCTTTGCTGAAGCTAATCGCTTGTTCAATTTGGTCGAGATTTAAAGCTTGGGGGAGAAATTGATTTTGAGCTTGGGCATTTAATAGTGGAAACCCTGCTTGCATATCGGTGATTTGCCAGTGAGCATAATCGTTAAAGTCGCCAGCCAGTTCATTTTCACAGGCAAAGATTTCTCTACCATCGCTTAAAAAAATGGAAAATTTTTTCTGATTTTCAGGGCGTGTAGCTCTTTCAGGCGGGCATCCATAAAGTTGCCAAGTTAATTGTTCAAATTCGACTTTGGAAAAAATCGCATATTTTTGTAAATCTTGCAGGGTGGATGGCAAGATCTCGTTTGCAATCAAGGCATAAAAAACACTTTCAGTTTGGCGATAAAGTCGCAACAGTGATTGCACTTTGCCTTGTGGGTTACAATGTGCGGTGAGGGTGTGCGAGCCGTCGGCGAGCTTGAGCACATCGCAACAAAGTTGCCCTTGCAAAAATTTAGCTGCATCAATGCCTTGGATGCGAACGAGGCTTTGTTCTAATTTGACTAACATTTTTTATTCCAAATTTTGAATTTGTTCACGCATTTGTTCGATCAACACTTTAAGTTCGACTGCACTTGCGGTGATTTCAGCGTTGATCGATTTTGAAGCAAGTGTATTTGCTTCACGGTTTAGCTCTTGCATCATAAAATCTAATTTACGTCCAACCGCACCGCCTTTAGCTAAAATACGTTGAGTTTCATTGACATGTAATTGCAAACGATCGAGTTCCTCTGCAACATCTAAACGTTGAGCAATAATGACCATCTCTTGTTCAATACGTTGTATATCCAGATCTAGTTCAGCTTCGCTAAAACGTTGTTTGAGGCGATCTCGTTGCCATTGTAAAATTTCTGGCATTTGGTTACGTACTTTATCTGTTTCTTGCGAAATGCTATTAAGCCTTGCACTAATTAAACTGTGTAATTTTTCACCTTCACGTCCACGCATTGCGATAGATTCTTGACATAATTCATCAAAACCCAGAAGGATATCTTGGCTGATTTGGTCGAAATTTTGTTCTTGAGCTTCGACGACACCTGGATAACGCAAAATATCCATTGGGTTAATTTTACCACTAACTTGATTTTGCAAATTTTGCAAAGCCGCTATTACTTGTTTAACAAGTATTTGGTTTATTTTTAGTTCACTATCTTTTTGCGGCAATAATTCTAAACGTAATAAACATTCAATTTTGCCTCGAGTTAGGGTTTGACGCAGTTTTTCACGTAATGTGCTTTCTAAACTACGAAGATTTTCAGGTAAACGGAAAAATGTTTCTAGATAGCGTTGATTGACACTCCGCATTTCCCAAATTGCTGTTCCCCAGCCTTTTTTGATCTCCACTCGCGAAAAAGCAGTCATACTGTAGAGCATAAAAATCCTTCTTTCGTTAAAAAATACCCATCGCTATTGTACTGTTAAATTTTTATTCTGTCAGTTTGCATGTTAATATATTGCAATTTTTTGAATGCAAAATTGAGGAATAATGATGCAAAGCCAACGCCCAAATGTGCGTCCATTTGATAAGATGCGTGATATTAAAATTACTCGTCATTACACAAAATATGCTGAAGGATCAGTATTAGTTGAATTTGGTAATACGAAAGTGCTTTGTACTGCAAGTGTTGATGAAAATGTTCCTCGCTTTTTAAAAGGTCAAGGAACAGGTTGGGTGAGTGCCGAATACGGTATGCTACCACGCTCAACTCATAACCGTATGCAACGCGAAGCGACAAATGGAAAACAAGGTGGACGGACAATGGAAATTCAACGGTTGATTGCTCGATCTTTACGAGCGATGATCGATTTGGACGCTTTGGGTGAAAGGACGATAATGTTGGATTGCGATGTTATTCAGGCTGATGGTGGAACACGGACTGCCGCTATTACAGGTGCTTCAGTAGCATTAAGTGATGCGATTACCCAATTGCTAGTTGAAAATAAAATTAAAGTTAATCCGATTAAATATCTTGTAGCAGCCGTATCCGTGGGTATTGTTAATGGCAAAGCAGTCTGTGATTTAGAATATATTGAAGATAGCAATGCTGAAACTGATATGAATGTTGTAATGAGTGAAGATGGTAGAATGATCGAGATTCAAGGTACTGCCGAAGGTGAGCCTTTTAGTCACGAGGAATTATTAGCTTTATTGAATCTTGCTAAACAAGGTTGCGAGCAGATCTTCGTCGCACAACATAACGCATTAGCAGAAGGTTAATTTCACGCTTTGAAAATTATTTGCAGGATGCTGGAATGTTTGTTCGAGTTTGCATTCCCTCAATAAGTAGGCTCTTAAAAATTTTGCAATTTTTGGCGGGAAATTTTTTCCAACTTTTGAAGCGTAAAATGATGAATCAAAGGAAGATAAATGTATTTTTTTGGTAAATTTTTTGGTGCAATTCTCGGTTATAAGTACGGACATTTTTTCGGACTTTTAGCTGGATTGTTTCTTGGACATTTAATCGATAAAAAAATCTACGAACTTGGCAATGTGCGTTCGAGCCTTTTTAAAGGTAACTTGACACGTCAATCACTGTTTATGCAAACGACTTTCGCTGTGCTGGGACATTTGAGCAAAGCAAAAGGGCGTGTCACTGAAAACGATATTGCTTTGGCACAAAATTTAATGCAACAAATGCATTTAAGCCCTGAAGCCACGCAATTAGCGAAAGCTGCTTTTCAGCGTGGTAAAGATGCGAATTTTCCATTACGTATTGCTATTCAAGAATTTCGAGCAGGCTGTGGTGAACGAAAAGATTTATTGCGAATGTTTTTAACTGTGCAAGTGAAAGCTGCTTTTGTAGATGATGTATTAAATGCGAATGAACAAGATATTTTATACATCATTGCGTCTGAACTTGGTGTTTCACGTTTTCAATTTGAGCAAATGATCTTAATGGAAATGGCTGCTAGACAGTTTCAAGGTTTTTATCAGCAGAGCAATTTCCATCAACAAAATACGGATGGTTTTCATGATTATAACCAGCAGCAATATCATCAATATCAATCTAATGCACCAACTTTAAATGCAGCTTATCAACTCTTGGGAGTGTCTGAAAATGATGATCAATCAACTGTAAAGCGTGCTTACCGCAAGCTCATGAGCGAAAATCATCCCGATAAACTTGCATCTAAAGGCTTACCACAAGAGATGTTAGAGATTGCTAAAGAAAAAACTCAACAAATTCAAGCAGCCTATGATCTGATTCGGAAAGCGAAAGGCTGGAGATGATAGTTAGTGTGATATGTCAATAATAAGAAAAATTTTCTGATTTTTGGCGTGTGATCTTTTAATTTCCATTTTTCATTAATCGCGACTTTCTTAATTCGCCGATGATGGCTTATTTTTCTTATTCGTTTAAAAAACATAAGTGAGAAAAGGGGATTCAGTTCCTAATTTTTTGACAATTTTATTCCTTAAAATTAACAGAGAAAATCTAAAATGCGAATCATATTAGCACCTATGCAAGGAGTTTTAGACTATTTTATGCGTGATTTGCTCACTCAAATAAATCACTACGATCTCTGCGTAAGCGAATTTGTTCGAGTGGTGGATAGCTTGTTGCCGAATAAAGTGTATTATCGCCTGTGTCCAGAACTGAGAACACAGGGCTTTACTAGGGCAGGGACGCCTGTGCGAGTACAGCTTTTGGGACAAGAACCTCATTGGCTGGCAGAAAATGCAAGAATAGCGATCGAACTTGGATCACACGGAATTGATTTGAATTGTGGTTGTCCTTCTAAGACTGTGAATGGTAGTCAAGGTGGTGCAAGTTTATTAAGAGATCCAGAGTTAATTTATCAAGCAACGCTTGCTATTCGCCAAGCTGTATCTTGTGAACAAGTTGTAAGTGTCAAAGTCCGTTTAGGTTGGGATAATCCGAGTCAAGCTGTCGAAATTGCGGATGCCTGTTGTCAAGGTGGGGCAAGCGAAATTACTATTCACGGACGTACTAAAATTGATGGTTATAAAGCAGAAAGTATTAATTGGCAATGTATTGGTGATGTGCAAAAAAAAATTAAGATCCCTGTTATTGCTAATGGAGAAATTTTTACTTACGCTGATGCTAAACGTTGTCAAATGCTGACAGGTTGCCAAGATTTAATGGTCGCCCGTGGAGCATTACAGCTTCCTAATTTGAGTCAAGTCCTTAAGCTAAACGCTCATAAACTTGATTGGCGAACAGGTGTAATACCATTATTACAAGCTTATGCTCAAGTGGAAAACTCATTTGATAGTGGTTTTTACCATATCGCTCGTATTAAACAATGGCTTCAATATCTAAAGAAAAATTATGTAGAAGCAGTGCAATTATTTGAAAAGATTAAAATCTGTCATTGTGCAAAGGAACTAAAAGTTTTATTGCAAGCTGAAAGTTAAACAAAAGATCCCAATACATAATTTATGAAAATTGAGAAAAGAAAAATAAAAAAATGTTATGATTATGAGGAATTTTTTTATAATAACCTCAAGAATATAAACTGATTGTCCTATGAAAGATTACAGCTATATAACAATGTCCCTCGCAGGAGTTTGTCTTGCCGCAAAGTTGGCTAATGATCTTGCTAATTTTGGTGGAGCTGATAAAACTGATTTTCGTCTATTACTCGAAACTATTGTTCCTAAAGAACACGATTCAATGATGTCAATTTATGGATATAATCCAGAAAAATTACGTAATGGACTACAAGAACTTTGCCAACAACTTAGCTGTACAGATAAAGAAGTAGGACGTTATTTCTTACGCCTTATTGTTCTAGAAGGTAAGTTAAGAAAAGATAATGATGCTAAAAAGTCTATTGCTGATCGCCTAGCTTATTTGCCTGCACAATTAAGTCACTACGATATTACTAGTGAACAAATCTGTGCTTCTTTAGCGAATATTTATAGTGATTTTATTAGCCCTTTAGGTGGAAAGATCCAAATTGTTGGTTCAGTTGATTACTTGTCCACCCCATATATTCAAGATCGTATTCGAGCTTGTTTATTGGCAGGAATACGTTCTGCTGTTTTATGGCGTCAAATGGGCGGCTCGAAATGGCAATTTCTCTTTGCACGCCGTAAAATCTTAGACACAGCACTTGATATTCTAAATTGTATTGATTAACAGGAAAAATATGACTTATTCCCCTCTTTTTGCCGTATCCCCTCTTGATGGACGCTATCAAAGCAAGACTAAAGTATTACAACCACTTTTTAGTGAATTTGGGTTAATTAAAAACCGTATTATTGTTGAAATTCGATGGTTACAAACATTGGCACAAACACCTGCGATTGTCGAAGTTGCTCCTTTTTCCGCAGAAGCGAATGCTTATCTAGATGAGATTATTAGTAGTTTTAGTGAAAAAGATGCACTACGAGTAAAAGAAATTGAGCAAACAACTAATCATGATGTAAAAGCAGTAGAATACTTTTTAAAAGAGAAAATTGCTACTGTTGCAGAGTTGGCGAAGATTACAGAATTTTTCCATTTTGCTTGTACTTCAGAAGATATTAACAATCTTGCCTACGCATTAATGCTAAAAGAAGCTCGTGAAAATGTTCTCGTGCCAGAATGGAAAAAATTAATTCACCAAATTCAAGATTTAGCAGAACAGAATAAAGCTGTTGCCATGTTAGCAAGAACGCATGGTCAACCTGCTACGCCGACAACTGTCGGTAAAGAAATGGCGAATGTGACCTACCGACTCCGTCGACAATTAAAACAACTGCAACAAATTGAAATACTCGGCAAGATCAATGGTGCAGTGGGAAATTATAATGCCCATGTTATCGCCTACCCCGAAATTGATTGGCAAAAATTAACTCAAACTTTTGTCAACACTTTTGGGCTTACTTGGAACCCCTACACTACTCAAATTGAACCTCATGATTTTATCGCTGAATACTTTCATTGCGTGGCTCGTTTTAATACTATTTTACTTGATTTTGATCGTGATATTTGGGGTTATATTTCACAGGGATGTTTCAAACAACGTACTGTTGAAGGTGAAATTGGCTCTAGCACTATGCCACATAAAGTTAATCCAATTGATTTTGAAAATTCAGAAGGCAATCTCGGCATTGCCAACGCACTAATGAGTCACTTAAGTGCTAAATTACCAATTTCACGCTGGCAAAGGGATTTGACTGATTCGACTGTGATGCGTAATCTTGGTGTGGGTATTGCTTACAGTCTCATTGCTTATTCCGCTACTCAAAAGGGATTAAGTAAGCTAGAAATAGATGAAGATCATCTGCTTACCGAATTAGATCAAAACTGGGAAGTACTTGCTGAAGCTATTCAGACTGTTATGCGTCGATATCGTATTGAAAAACCGTACGAGAAACTGAAAATGTTGACTCGAGGTAAACGAGTTAATGCGGCGATAATACGAACATTTATTGATACACTCGAGTTACCAGATAATGTTAAACAAGAACTTAAAGCTCTGACTCCAGCTACTTATACTGGCTTTGCGATCGAATTAGCAGAGAATTGTTGAAACAAAAAGATAGATTAATCTTACAAAGCCCTCAAGAGTCTTTCGACTCTTGGGGGCTTGTTATTTTCTTTCTTTTTACAAAAAGGAAGTTTTAATTAAAAGATTAGAATTATATTTACAATTAATTTAAATCTTTTAAGTTACTTCGTTTCTTCTTCAAACTGAGGCAAAGGTTTGTGTTTAGTTGCTAAGAATGAGTAAATTACAGGTAGCACAAACAAGGTGAAGCAAGTTCCGATTGCCATTCCGAATACGATAACAACACCGATACTGAAACGTGATACAGCACCTGCACCTGAAGCAAGAAGGAGAGGAATTAAGCCTACTATCATTGCCGCAGTAGTCATCAGGATGGCACGTAAGCGGGTGCGAGCAGCGATCATTATCGCTTCAATACGATCTTTGCCAAGAAGCTGTTCTTCTTTAGCAACTTCACACATTAAGATGCCATGTTTAGTGATTAAACCAACTAAAGTAATTAATCCAACTTCAGAGTAAATGTTTAACGTAGAACCAGGTATGCTAAGTGGTGAAGATGAAAAGTTTAAAGCTAACAATGCTCCGCTTACAGCCAGTGGTACAGAAACTAAGATCACCATCGGATCGCGGAAGGATTCGAACTGAATCGCTAACACTAAATAGATGATCACAATAGCGAGCAAGAAAGTGATCGCAAGGCTGTTACCTTCTTGTTCGTATTGACGAGCTTCATTAGTAAAAGCGATTTTATAATTTTTGGGTAAATCTTTCGCAGCAGTTTCTTTTAGCCAGTTTACTGCATCTCCCATAGCTACGCCTGGAATAGCTACTGCACCGATAGTAGCAGCATTGAGCTGATTAAAGCGTGAAAGTGCGACAGGAGCAGTGTCTAGTTCAATTTTTACTAAACTAGTTAACGGCACACTTTCACCTGTCGAGCTTTTTACGAAATAATTTTGCAAACTTTCTGGTGAGAGGCGATCTTTGCGCTTGACTTGGGCGATAATTTTATATGCTCGTCCGTCAATATTGATTCTTGTGATAATCGGTGCGGCTAAATAACTTCCCAAAGTTTGGGCGATTTGTTGCATTGTGACGCCATAAGTGCGGGCTTTGCTACGATCGATCATAATGTTGATCTCGGCTGTGTCGAACTTAAGATCTAAATCTGCAAACATAAATTTGCCTGATTTTCGCATTTTTTCTAGAAATGCTTCTGCAATCGGAGCAAGTTTACGGTTGTCTTCATTAGTACTGATGACAAAACCAATTGGTGGACCTTGTTCCCCTGTATTAATTTCAGGGAAACCTGTAGCTAGCATTGACATTTCAGGAATATTTCTGACTTTTGCACCAATGTCTTTAGCAATTGTAAATTGTGACTCTTTACGTTCAGACCAGTCTTTGAGCATCACAATTCCCATTGCTTGATATGGTTTTGGAGAACCTGCGATAACCATTTGGGCGAGAATATTCGGATTACCTTTGATCACAGTTTCAAATTGAGCCATTGAATCTTGAATGTAATCTAAATTTGCCATCGTTGGTGCAGTGCCTTGTACTAAGAATGCTCCTTGATCTTCTTGTGGGACGAGTTCAGAAGATAATGAGCGGAATAAGAAGAGCATAATAGCGAACACAATACCAGCAAAGATCAAAATAATCTTGCGACTTGCCATTACTAAACTCAACATATTCATATAAGTATCAGTGATCTTAGTGAGTGTTTTGTCGACCGATTCTTCAAAACGACTTGGACGACTGTGCTCCTTCATCATTTTTGAACACATCATTGGCGATAAAGTCAATGCAATAATCCCTGATATGAACACTGTACCTGCAAGAGTTAAAGCAAACTCTTTGAATAATGAACCTGTAATTCCACCTGTTAATGCAAGTGGTGCATATACTGCGACGAGAGTCAACGTCATTGAGATAACGGGGACACCAATTTCACGTGTACCGATAATAGCAGCAACAAAAGGTGTTTTGCCTTCTTTAACATGACGATCGACATTTTCCAGCACAACAATTGCATCATCTACGACTAAACCAATGGCAAGGATCATTGCAAGCAGAGTCATTAAGTTAATTGTAAAACCAAGACTTTCTAGCATAAAAGCGACCCCAATAAGTGAGATTGGGATAGTGATAATCGGGATAATAATTGAACGTAATGAACCAATGAATAGCAAAATTACTACTAGTACAATTACTGTTGCTTCACCAATAGTGTGAATAACTTCGTTAATAGACGCGTTGATTGAAATAGTGGAGTCGTAGACGATAGAAGTTTCAATTCCACTTGGTAACGCAGTTTTGACACTTTTATAAATCGGCATCAGATTTTTTACTACATCAATTGGGTTAGCAGTTGAAGTTGCATTGATTGCAACGATTACTGCACTTTTTCCATTGGCTCGAGCTCTTGTTATGTCATCGGCTCTATTGAGATCGACTGTTGCGACGTCTTTGAGACGAACAAGGTTATTGTTTTTATTTAAAATTACTAAATTTTGTAAATCTTCAACACTGTTGGTTGTAGTGTTAACTTTGTTACGATAAGTAACATAAAACCCATTTTCACTTCCTGCTGCAGCTTGTAAGTTGTTGGCATTTAAAATTCCCATTACTTCGGCAACAGAAAGTTTTTGAGCCGCAAGTTTATCAGGAGCAAACCAAATCCGTAATGCATAGTCAGACGCACCAAAAATGCCCACTTCAGCAATTCCTGGAACTGTTAAAAATTGCGGTTTGATTACTCGTTGAATGTAGTCAGTAATTTGACTTGCAGCTAATTGATCTGAGGAAAATTCGAAATAAACGACCCCTGTTCCACCGCTTGAAGAGTTGATGACAGGATCTTCAATTCCTGTAGGTAATTTAGAACGAACTGCATTTACTTTTGAAAGTACATCAGCGAGAGCAGCATTCGGATCGGTGTTAAGTTTCATTTTCACCGTAATTTTGGAAGTGCCAAGCGAACTGGAAGAAGACATGTAATCGATATTATCTGCTTGTGCAATGGATTCTTCTAACGTTGAAGTAACTAAAGATTGCATTAGTCCCGAGTCTGCACCTGGATAATTAGTAGTTACTGTCAAAATTGTCGTTGTCATTTTAGGATATTGACGTACATTCAGTTTGGTCAATGATTGCAATCCGAGAATAACAATTAACAAACTTACACAACAGGCTAAAACAGGGCGACGAATAAATATATCAGTAAATCTCATCGTGGCTCCTTGTTATAAATTGCCAACATTTGCAGGTTTAGTCACGCCAATAGCAGGTTTGTCTTTGACGACGACTAGTGCATTGTTAGTTAAGCGTTGCATTCCACCAACAACGAATTTTTCGCCGAATTTGAAGGCGTCTTTAGCAATATGTGCGAATGCACTTTGACGATCAAGTACTGTAATTGGCACTTGTTTTACGCGATAAACATTATCAATGTTATTTCTTTCAGGAAATTTATCATTGTTAACTAATTTTTCTTTATCTTCAGCTGAAAGTGGCATCAATACATACAAGAAATTACCATACATATTGTAGCTAACTGCAACTTGAGGCACGACAAATTGCTCTGTTTCAGTTTTAATTTTGACAGCAACTTTTACGAACATACCTGAAATTAAAATATCTTTTTTACCTTGAACAAACAAAGCTTGAACTTGAATTAAGCCCGTACTTGGATCAACAGCAGGGTCGATAGCAACGATTTTACCTGAAAAAACTTTATTTGGATAAGAGTCTGTTGTTGCTTCAACAATCTGCCCAACGCGGAGTAAGTTTAGATCTTTTTCTGCAACGCCAAAATCTACACGCATATGTTCGTGATCTTCAACTCGCACGACGTTCGTACCTACATTAATTAATTGTCCTTTGTTAACGTTGACAATTCCTGTTACACCTTTAAACGGTGCGATGATTTGACGACGATTTATAGTTGCTTCCATTGCTTTTATTTGAGCAAGCAAAGAATCATATTTAGCTTTGGCATTTGCTAATTCTTGAGTAGAGACACTTTTCGTTTTAAAAAGCTTTTCATAACTACGATAAGTACGTTCGACAGATGCTAATTCTGCTTTACTTGCATTGAGCTGGGCATTTTCTACGCTACTGTCTAAACGTACAAGGATATCGCCTTTGTTCACAATTTGCCCTGGTGTTGCTAAGATCTCGGAAACAACGCCTGAAATTTGTGATTGCAACATTACTCCTTGATGAGGGCGAATAGTTGCGGAACTATGCAATTCAGGTGTCCAATTCTGAGGAGTAAATGTTTGTACGGTGACAGGTAAAGCAGGTTCAGCCATTTCAGAGAAATATTTTTTAGTCCCTATTTCTTTAGCAAAGCCAAAGCCAACTACTATCAAGAAAATGGCTAAAACGATCCCTAAAATGAAAGAGAGTTTTTTGTTTTTAGACGATGAAGGATATTGAGATTCAATCATATAAATAACTTCTCCAATAAAAATTAATTTTTAGCAATTGCTTGGAAACTACATTTCATCACGAGCTTTTTTTGCTCATCGCTTAGGTTAGTTTTACATAACAAGTTGTCGAGAGCGAGACTCATCATTGAACCAATGCTGAGATTCCATAGCACACGTATAGGTAAATCAACGATCTCACCATTTTTTATGCTGGTTTTACAAAAATTTGTCCAAATCGCATTTTGGTTATTTTCAGCGTCTTGGCTAAGCTGAGCTAAATGCGGAATAGAATGATATTGTTTATGATTAACTACTGCAGAGGGATTGTCATTCAAAAAAAGCCACAAGTTATTCCACATTGTGCAATACTGTTCAAAAGAGGATAGCTTAGAATCATAATTATTTCCTAGAACATTTTGGAAAGTATCAAAAATACGTTGGGCTAATTGTTTAAGTAAATCGTCTTTATTTTTAAAATAAAGATAAATTGTTCCTGCAGAAATATCTGCAGAATGGGCAATTTTTTGCATTGACAGTTTTTGTATTCCTTGTTCTGCCATTAATGTTTCTGTTGCGATAAAGATTTTTTCTGTAATGTGAGGATGAATCATTAAAAAGCCTTTTTAAAAATGAATGAATATTCATTCATTCTATGTTTTTCTTTTTCATTTTGCAAATTAAAATATAAATAAGATTCTCCAATAATGTATAAGTTAGAAAAAATACGGCTAACTTAAAGGAGAGAAAATGCTTTTATCTATAAAATCTCTTATAATCACAGACTAAATGTGATAAAGGCAAATAAATTATGATTCGTTTTGAAGAAGTTAGCAAAGTTTACTCAGGCAAAAAGAATGCATTGCAAGGAATTAATATTTTTCTTCCTCAAAATAGCTTGACTTATCTCATTGGTCATTCTGGTGCAGGAAAAACAACTTTATTAAAGTTAATTATGGGTTTGGAACGTGCAAATGGAGGACGGATTTTTTTTGATAATCACGATATTACAAGATTACCTGCAAGAGAAATGCCATTTTTACGCCGTCAGATTGGAATGGTACATCAAGAAGATAATTTACTTTTACATAAAACTGTACTAGAAAATGTAGAGTTACCACTCATCATTGTTGGAATGTCTATAAAAGAAGCACGATATCACGCACAGTTAGCATTAGAAAAAGTTGGACTTAAAGGTTATGGGCATTATTATCCTCGTGCTTTGTCTGGTGGGGAGCGTCAGCGTGTAGACATCGCTCGAGCGATAGTGCATTGTCCAAAGATATTGCTTGCTGATGAACCTACGGGAAATTTGGACCATAGACTATCAAGTGAAATTTTTAATTTATTTGCTCAGCTTAATCAGACAGGAATGACAGTATTAATTGCAACGCATAATCTTGAAGTATTAAAACAACGACCTTTCCGTTGTATCCATTTAAATCAAGGACATCTTATCTGAGGAAAAATTATGTCAAATATCTTTTTCTATGGGAGCCAGCGGCATTATGCTTTGCGACAAGCCTGTCTTGAATTATGGCATGCAAAATGTGCTAATCTATTTCTCATTATTGTGATTGGCATCACTTTTACTTTACCAAATTTAAGTTATCTCTTATGGAAAAATACGCAACAGCTTGAACAACAGTTTCCAATTCGTGGGGAAATGACATTATTTTTGAAGAAAGAAATAACTGAGCAGGAGAAAACGGGGTTGGTGAATAAATTAAAATCACAACCCAGTGTTGAGAAAGCTTTTTATCTTTCCCCTAGGATGAGCTTAGAAAGCCTTGAGCAAGAAGGGATTGAAGAGGCAATAAAATGGTTTTCAGATAGCCAATTACCTACGGCGATAGTTGTACAATTAAAAAAAGATCACTCGAGTTTTAATGAAGCTCAATTATTAAGTGAACAGTTTAGTAAGCTAAATGGCGTTGAACAAGTACAGTTTGATAAAGCTTTTTTACAAAAAATTTCTGCTCTATCATCACTTTTTGCTAAAATAGCTATGTTTTGTACATTATTAATGTTTATTACTGTAGTAATTATTGTTGCAAGTAGCATCCGAGCGGAAGTTTATAGTCATAAAAAACAAATTGAAGTGATGCAAGTTTTAGGTGCGACGAAGGGTTTTATTGTGCGTCCTTTCTTGTATAAGGGAGTACTATTTGTCGTACTTGGTAGTTTTTTAGGGTGTTTATTAAGTTTCTTTTTATTGCGTGAGTTTTCAAAAGATGTCACTGCCATTTCCACACTATTTCATCAGCATTTTCAATTAGTAAACTTAACATTAAGTGATGTAACTATCTTTGTATTAATAAGCGGCTTGTTGGGTTATTTGAGTGCAAATTTTTCAACATTACGTTATATCAGACAATTAGAACGCGATAATTAAGAAAGAGGAAATAAAAATGAAAAAAGTTGGGTTTATTGGCTGGCGAGGGATGGTTGGATCGGTTTTGATGGAACGAATGCGGCAAGAAGCCGACTTTAACAGACTTATTCCGATTTTTTTCACCACTTCACAAGTCGGACAAAAAGCACCTGCTTTTACGAGTTCTCAAATTTCAATCACGCCAGCAAATTTGGAAAAATTTTCTCAAATTTATGGGCGTGATTTGCAAGATGCTTATGACTTAAATCTACTTAGTCAAATAGATATTATTGTCACTTGCCAAGGTGGTGACTATACTCACGATATTTACCCGAAACTCAAAACACTTGGTTGGAAAGGTTATTGGATAGATGCTTCTTCGGCTTTACGAATGGAAAAAGATGCAGTGATTGTACTTGATCCTGTTAATCAAGAAGTAATTAATCAAGCGATCACTCAAGGGATAAAGACATTTGTCGGTGGAAATTGCACAGTGAGTTTAATGTTGATGGCACTGGGAGGTCTTTTTGCTAATGATTTAGTGGAATGGGTGTCGGTAGCAACTTATCAAGCTGCATCAGGAGCTGGTGCAAAGAATATGCGTGAATTATTACAGCAGATGGGCGCTTTAGAAAAAGTTGTTAATCACGAACTCATGGATCCTGCGAGTGAAATTTTAACGATTGAAAAGCAAGTGACGGCAACGATGCATGCTTCGGATTTTCCTTCTACACACTTTGGTGTTCCTCTGGCAGGAAGTTTGATTCCTTGGATTGATAAGGCAATGTCAAATGGACAAACTCGAGAAGAATGGAAAGGGATGGTTGAAACTAATAAAATTCTTGGTCATGAAGATAATCGTATTGCTGTGGATGGATATTGTGTGCGGATAGGGGCTTTACGTTGTCATAGTCAAGCTTTTACTATTAAATTAAAAGAAAATATTTCACTTGAACAAATTGAAAAACTTTTAAGTCAGCATAATTCTTGGGTAAAAGTTATTCCGAATAAACGGGAAGAAACATTAGCTCATTTAACACCAGCTGCAGTAACAGGGACACTAGACATTGCTATAGGACGTTTGCGAAAATTAGCAATGGGAGATAACTATCTCGGTGCTTTTACAGTCGGTGATCAGTTGTTATGGGGTGCGGCAGAGCCTGTCCGTCGTATTCTTATGCAATTAGCAACTTTAACCTGAATGTAGCATTTAAAAGGAATATGAGATGAAAAAATGTATATTTAAACGGACTAGCAAACTGAATGCTATATTAGTGAGCATATGTTTAATGACCAGTTGTTCAACGTTGGATCCAAAAACAGGCGAGCGTCAAGACCCACTTGAGGGATTCAACCGTGCGATGTGGCATGTCAACTACAACTATCTTGACCCTTACATATTAAAACCTGTTGCCAAAAGTTGGAAAGAATATGTTCCAATACCGTTACGAGCAAGTATTACTAACGTCGTCAATAATTTAGATGAACCTGTGAGTTTTATCAATTCATTGTTAGTTTGGGAGCCTCAAAAAGCTGGTGTGCATTTTACGCGTTTTTGGCTCAATAGCATTTTAGGTCTTGGTGGCATCTTTAATTGGGCAGATAGGATCCCAAGCTTAAAACTTCAACCTAATGACCAACGTGAATTTGGTGATACACTTGCCAGTTATGGCGTTGATACGGGGGTTTATGTTATGGTTCCAGCTTATGGAGCTGCTACGCCTCGCCAAGATTTGGGTAAAATTGTTGATATGGCTTATTCCCCAGCTACTTACTTAGCTTGGCCGATTAGTCTGTCAAAATTTTTAATTCAAAACTTAAATAAACGTGCTGAATTTTTAGGAAAAGAAGCACTTCTGAGGAAATCTCAAGATCCTTACATTATGTTCCGAGAAGCCTATTTCCAACATCTTGATTATCGAATGAATGGTGATAAAGCAACTCCAAAAATAGAGTTGAAATTATCGCAATCTGAGCTTGATGAAATTGATAGTTAGTAGAAAATAAAAATCCTCTGTTTTTATAACAGAGGATTTTATGATGAGAATTATAAATAGAATTTATTTAAGAAATTTAAGTTATCATCAAGTTGCAAAACAAGCGGCTGTCCAGTAGGAATTTCAAAGTCCATAATATCAGCATCAGAAATGCCGATGATATGTTTTGCTAAAGCACGTAAAGAGTTACCGTGAGCTACAACTAGAACACGTTTTTTATCTAAAAGAGCTGGTGCAATCTGATCTTCCCAGAATGGTAATACACGCTCTAAAGTCACTTTCAAGTTTTCGCCACTAGGAATAACATCTGGAGAAAGGCGAGCATAGCGACGGTCGTTATGTGCAGAATTTGGATCTTGAGGATCAAGTAATGGCGGTAGAGTGTCATAAGAACGGCGCCAAATATGCACCTGATCTTCACCGTATTTTTCTGCCGTAGCTTTTTTATCTAAACCTTGTAATGCACCATAATGGCGTTCATTTAAGCGCCAAGATTTAATTTGTGGAATCCAGAGTTGGTGGGATTCTTCTAAAACGATATTACAAGTTTTAATTGCACGAGTGAGAACAGAGGTGAAAGCAATATCAAACTCATAGCCTGCTTCCTGTAATTTTTTACCTGCTGCTTTGGCTTCTTCAATGCCTCGTTCTGTTAAATTTACATCACGCCAGCCAGTAAATAAATTTTTTGCATTCCATTCACTAAAACCGTGGCGAATAAAAACTAGTTCCATAATGGACTCCTTAATGAAAGTTAATGATAAACTGCACATTATTATAGCGAAAAAAAAGCAATAGATATGCCCCAACAAAGAAAAATTTATCTAAATGAGTGATGATAAAAAAGAGATTTGTTTCATAAAATAAAGATAGTGAATTTTAAATAAAAGGGAAAAAATGAAAAAAAGTTATTTATGGTGGGTGTTGTGTTTTGGTGTCGCATCACATGCTACAGAACTAAGTAGTTTACAGACACAAATTGTACAGCAACAAAATAAAGTGCGTACTCAAGAGCAAGCAAAAAATAGTTTACAGCAAGAGGTGTTAGATTTTCAAGATGCACTAAAAGCATTAGATCTGCAACTCCAAGAGATCTCGGAGTCATTACAAAAAAATGAAAAAAAACAAAAAGAACTACAAAAAAAACAGCAAAAACTGACACAGGATTTTGAACAACAAAAAGCAGAATTACACGAAATTAGTATCGTTCTCTATAAAGCAAAATTGACTCCTGGCTTTTTAGAAAAAATATTTGCAGGTGGAGACAAACACACGACAGTTTTGAAAAATCATTTTAGTTACTTGTTGCAAAAGAAAGCAAAGTTATTGAAATCTCTTGATGAAACTCAACATCTTTTGCTTAATCAACAACAGCAACTTTTAGTGCAAACTAATGCGATTCATCAACAAAAAGAAGAATTACAAAAAGTGTTAGCACAAAAGAAAATAATAGAAAAAAATTATTTGCAAAGCCTTTCAAATTTACAGCAACAACTTATCAAAGAACGTCAAAAGCTTGCTCAATTACAAGAGAATGAACGAGCATTACGAGCTAAGATTGCTGAAGCTGAAAAACGTGCTGCGGCTCAAGTTTTACAAGCTCAGCAAAAAGCATTGTTAGCCAGTGCACAAAAAGGATTAGGGCTACCACATCATCAATATGCTTATCCTGTAAAAAGTTTAGGGATTTTACACCAATTTGGATCTCACCAATTAGGTGAACTTCGTTGGCGTGGAATGGTGCTCAGTGCAAGTCAAAATGCACCAGTACGTGCAATTTATACTGGGCAAGTCATTTTTGCGGGAAAATTATCTGGTTATGGCTTAATGGTTATCTTAAAACACGGTAAAAATGATTTGACGCTCTATGGTTATAATCAAAAATTACTTGTTAAAACAGGTGATGTTGTGTCCACTGGGCAAGAAATTGCTTATGTGGGGACGATAAGTGGGCAAGCACAAACAGGACTTTATTTTGAAATTTCACGTTATGGTGAAGGTGTTGATCCATTAGGTTTTTTAAAAAAATAATATTTACGCTCATAAAATCAGTAAAGTTTTTCTGATTTTTGTGGCGTAGTTTTATTTCTTTTCTTATCAATTGTTATCAGGTTTCAACACTTGAATGAGTTACTTTCTTACAAGGATAAGAAAGTAACTCGAAAACAGTTTTCTAAATAAATTGCTTTTTTACCGTAAAAAATTACTGAGTTTCGAAGGCAGTTATACGGCATCTTCTGCTCTGTTATAGAAGTGAAAATACATTTAGAAAGACTACTTATAAGTCAAAATAGGCAATTTATCCTCGTTAATGCAGGATTCTTCAATCGTTACTTTTGCTAAATTGTCTAATGATGGCAAGTCATACATTGTATCTAGTAACAAGCCTTCCATAATTGAACGTAAACCACGGGCTCCAGTTTTGCGCGCTAATGCTTTTTTCGCCATCGCCACTAATGCAGGTTGAGTAAATTCTAATGCTACATCTTCTAAATCAAAGAGAGCTTGATATTGTTTGGTTAACGCATTTTTAGGCTCTGTTAGGATAGCAATCAAGGCTGCTTCATCAAGTTCATTTAGTGGGGCGATAACAGGCAAACGACCGATAAACTCAGGAATTAAACCAAATTTCATCAAGTCATCAGGTTCAATTTGGCTGAATAACTCACTTAGAGATTGCTTGTTTTCTTCTGTTTTGACATCTGCATTAAAACCTATCCCATTACTTCCTTTGTTGATACGTTTTTCTACAATTTTATCTAAACCTGCGAAGGCACCGCCACAAATAAAGAGGATATTTGAAGTATCAAGTTGAATCATTTCTTGACGAGGATGTTTGCGTCCACCTTGTGGTGGAATATTTGCAACAGTACCTTCAATCAATTTTAATAGTGCTTGTTGTACTCCTTCGCCAGACACATCACGTGTAATCGATGGGTTTTCTGATTTGCGTGTAATTTTGTCAATTTCGTCAATATAAATAATCCCTTTTTGAGCTTTTTCAGTATCGTAATCGCAACTTTGTAAGAGTTTTTGTAGTACATTTTCAACATCATCACCCACATAGCCTGCTTCAGTGAGAGTGGTTGCGTCTGCCATTGCAAATGGCACCTCTAGCATACGAGAAAGCGTTTGTGCGAGTAAAGTTTTACCGCTTCCAGTAGGACCAATAAGGAGAATATTACTTTTTCCTAATTCTACATCGGCTAAATTTTTATGCGACTGTAAACGTTTGTAGTGGTTGTAAACTGCAACTGCAAGTACTTTTTTCGCATACTCTTGACCAATGACATAATCATCTAAATGTTGGCGAATTTCGTGGGGCGTAGGTAATTTTTTAGCTTTAGGTTGTTCGCTCTTCTTATCACTGTTTGTGGGAGCTTCCCATTCATCACCACGTCTCTCTGCACGTTCCTCGACGAGGATAGTATGGCAAGTATCAATACATTCGTTACAAATGTAACCATCTTTTCCAGCAATCAGTTTGGTCACTTCCGCTTCGGGTTTCCCACAGAAAGAACAGGTTATTTTATTTTTTTTAAACATCACTTATCCTTTTATTTTGTCGCAAGCTCATCACGTGTAACTAATACTTCATCGACTAAACCATATTTTTGAGCTTCATCAGCGGACATAAAATTATCACGATCCGTATCTTTTTCGATAGTAGTAATATCTTGACCAGTGTGGAAAGCGAGGCGTTCGTTTAAGGTCTGTTTAATTTTTAAAATCTCTTGAGCGTGAATTTGAATATCACTCGCTTGACCACGGAATCCTCCTAGTGGTTGGTGAATCATCACTCGAGCGTTAGGTAAAGCTACACGCTTCCCTTTTGCTCCTCCAGCCAATAAAAATGCTCCCATTGAACAAGCTTGACCAATACAAACTGTACGGACATCAGGTTTGATAAATTGCATTGTGTCATAAATCGCCATACCTGCAGTGACAGAACCTCCAGGAGAGTTAATGTAGAGGCTGATTTCTTTATTGGGGTCTTCTGCTTCTAAGAAGAGTAATTGTGCCACAATCAAATTTGCCATTGGATCAGCCACTTCGCCACTTAAGAAAATAACGCGTTCTTTTAATAAACGTGAATAAATATCATAAGAACGTTCGCCACGAGACGTTTGTTCCACAACCATAGGAATTACACTCATTATTTCCTCTTTAAAATATCTGAATTAGTGAATAGTAAAATGCGGTCATTTCGCATAAAACAACCGCACTTTCCGCTTATATTTGACAAAGTAGATTAAGCTTTTTGTGCCATTATTTCATCAAATGACATTGCTTTTTCTGTTACTTTGGCTTTTTCAAGTAGCATATCGATTACTTGCTCTTCCAAGACAGCATTGCGTAGGTTATTCATTAACTCTGCATTATTTTTATAGTACTCTACTACTTCTGCTGGTTTTTCATATGCTGATGCTATCTCTTCGAGCATTGCAGTTACACGAACTTCATCAGCCACAAGCTTATGTTCTGCTATTAATGTACCAAGCAATAAGCCAATTTGGACACGACGTTTTGCCTCTGCTTGGAATAGTTCTGATGGTAATTGAGTAGCTTGTTCTTTTGTCATACCGTAGCGTTGTGCTGCTTGGTTACGTAATGTTTCTACTTCTAATTCCACCGCTGATGTAGGAACATCAGTTTCATTTGCTTTTAATAAACCTTCCAATGCCTGTGTTTTAATGCGACCTTTGATTGCATTATTCAATTCACGTTGCATATTTTTAAGAACTTCAGCACGAAGCTCAGCAACTGTTTTGGCAGCAAATTTAGCTACAAATTCATCTGTTAATTCGGGTAATTCCATTTCTTCAACTTTTTTCAAGTTGATAGCGAATACTGCTTTCTTACCTTTTAAGTTTTCAGATTGGTAATCTTCTGGAAAAGTAACGTCAATATTGAATTTCTCTCCTGCCTTATGGGTGACGATACCTTCTTCAAAACCAGGGATCATTCGACCTTGTCCCATCAATAAAACGAAATCTTCCGCATTTCCACCTTGGAACTCTTCGCCATTAATCGTACCAGTGAAATCAATAGTAACACGATCAGAAGCATTTGCGACACGTTCAACTTCTTTCCAATTTGCTTGTTGTTTTCGTAGTACACCGATCATCTTTTCAATGTCTGCATCCGTGATTTCAACGACAGGTTTTTCGACTTCGATAGTTTCTAATCCTTTTAATTTAATTTCAGGATAAACTTCAAAAGTTGCTGTAAATTCAACGTCTTTATTGTCTTCAAATTTATCGATATTAAATGTTGGGCGACCTGCTAAGTTTACTTTTTCTTTCATCATTTCTTCAAAGAAAGTACGTTGTAATAATTCACCTAATACTTCTTGACGTACAGATGCACCATACATTTTTTCGATCATTGTGGCTGGAACTTTACCTTTACGGAATCCATCTATTTTTGCATTTTTTGCAACACGTTTTAATTCTCCACTAACAGCTTTTTTAACAGTTTCAGCAGGTACAATAAGTTGTACTCGGCGTTCTAAACCTTGAGTTGTTTCGATAGATGACATTAGATTACCTCAAATTAATTAGATTCGATCTTATACCGAATGTGATTAGTTATTTTATCAAGACGTCAAATTATAGCGAGCATCATTGCTCACGTCTATAAAATGTACGGGGAAGTGGTAATGTTAGTATAAAAAATAACCAGAAAATAATAAGATGTTGTTAAGACTGTAGTTTCCAAATGGGCTTGTTCCTTAACACACGACTTTTCTTGCAAAGTGTAGTGTGTTGTACGCTCTGTCGGCATTGCTGCGAAAATGAGGTTGTTGCTGGGGAGGACAAGGGCATTTGAAGCGGCAGGAAAACAGGGCTGTGATTGCATGGCGTGGAGCCGCAAGTGCAGGACTGGTTTCATCAGCAGACAGGACGTATATGAAAGCCCTCGTCCTTCGCCAGAGTTCGGGACAAAATGTCTCGAACTTGTGGACACTCGCGAAAAAGCAGACGGATTTTTCTCAATAATTGAAATGGGCGGGAAGTCATTTTAGGGCTTTTCCGCCTTGATTGCCTATCAGCAAAGGAGGGTTGGACTGTCAACGGCGGCACATGAAATGTGCTGTTCATCTTGATCGTTGACTAGCTTGGCTGGCTTTGCCATTTTCCCGACAAACGGGAAGTTATCGAGTTACATATCTTGTATGGATAAAGTCAAGCTATCACTCACTGTAGTTATCTATCACTTTTTCACTCATTCTTCACTTTTTCGCTCTCTAAATGGGGCAGTTGAATCGGTGAATAGACCACTGTATCGCCGTCATCATTCATTTTTAGAACAATAGCAAAATCAGCCGCATTGGTTTTCTGTCCCTTGGGTAGTGGAAAAATCATTAGCGGATAACGCAGAGCGGCGTGATTTGTACTCTGGTTCTAATCATCCATAGCTACGGTCAAAAGATTATCTATATGAGCCAGTACACTTTCTGTTGATCCTGCCACTTTATTCAAAGAAGGGTGGCTTTTTCCGATATTGTTCTATGATGAATTTCTTATAGTTCTCTACGGACATAAAACAGAACTCCCAATCCAATGGATAGAGTCCAAGCCAATAATCGTAAAGTTTCATCACCCTGTAATTCCTCCATAACTTCCGATTTATCGTTCTCTACTCCCTCCCTCACTGTGGGTTTGGATTTTTCAGTAAGTCCGATTTCTCCGCAATCTTTTTCAGCCACTTCTTTTCTTCCTCGGACAGCTTCTTTGGACTCAAAAGTTTTATTTTAGTTTGCACGATAGTGTTTACCATTAAGGTTTATATAGCCACGTTCTGTCAGCGTTGATTCTTTTGACTTGCGAATCATTGCTTCAATAGTTGTCCCTTGAATAAGGATGGCAAAAAGTACAACAGTATAAGTCATAACGACTAATAAATCGTGCAAATCCATACCGATGCTTGGCAAAGTAATTCGATCTGATGGAATAGATAATGCCATTGCAAGTGATAAACCACCACGTAACCCTCCCCAAGTTAAAATACGTAAAGTGTAAGGATTATAAACTGTCGTACGGCGGAACCAGGCAAATGGCAAATAAACACTCATATAACGGCAAAACAAACAAACGGGGATTGCACAAAGTGCTAATATTACACCTTGTGCAGTAAAGTCAACTAACAACATTGCAAAGCCAATGAGTAAAAAAAGCAATGAATTTAAAAATTGATCAACTAATTCCCAAAAATGCTCAAAGCTACGAATATTTTCTTTGAGCGTACTTTTTTCTTTTGACCAATTACCAATGATGATCCCAGATATAACCATAGAAAGTGCTCCTGACACTTCTAATAGATTAGCGAGCATATAACCTGCCGTTGGGATTATTAGAGTAAGGAGAGTTTGCATGCTAGCATCGTCTGTTTCAGTGATAAACAAATGAACGATATAGCCTAAGACTGCACCATAAATAACGCCCCCGATAGCCTCTTTCAAAAATAACTCGGTTACACCACTTACCGTTGGTGCTTGTCCACCAAAAGCAACAGCAAAAATAGTCGTAAAAATGACTAATCCCACTCCATCGTTGAACAAAGATTCGCCTTCTACTTTCATAGAAAGTTTTTGAGGGGCTTTGAGATTTTTAATAATCGCAAGTACTGCAATAGGATCCGTAGGGGATATGATTGCACCAAATAAAAAACAATAAATGAGATTAAGGTGCCAACCTAAAAGCAATGTAATACTATGTAGAATAAAACCAATGAACAGTGTAGAAGCTAATGTAGAGAAAAGAGAAAGTGCTGTGATTTCACGCCATTGTGTTTTCATTAAAGGAAGGCGAATACTTAATGCCCCTGCGAAGAGTAAAAAACCGAGTATTCCGTTGATTAAAAACGTTTTAAAATCAATGGATTGCATCATATCTTTTGCTACTACATCAATTTTAAAATAACCAAAATATCCTAAAAATATCAATCCCAAAGAACACAGCATAGAAGTAGCCGTAACAGCAATAGTATATTGTGCTTTCGCACTTATTTTCTTCGTTAGAAATCCGATCAAAATAGAGAAAGTGGAAAGAAAGCAAAGGTGCATATAAACTGCCATAGGTTTTATTTCCTTAAACATAAAAAATTAAAAATCCGTTCATTTTTTATCACGTAACAACACAATAAAAAATCAACAGATTTATGCGACTAAACAGTTTATGCTTTTCTTCTCATTCCTCTTATTCCAAAAGAATGGTTGCTAAGTATAAGTAAAATGCTACACTTCCTAAAGTACATTTTTTATTTATTTTGATCATCGTGAAAAAATTTAGAAACTACATCATTTTCTTCTGCCTTGTGGTAATTGCTTTTGTTTTTTATATAAATCATCACCTCACTATTTATCACCAACCGAAAATAACGCTTATTTCACCTCATACTTTTTCAGAGTTATTTATTGACCAGCCGCTGTTGCAATGCTTTAAACCAAAAAAATATGTTGCAACGATTAAACAAAATCATATTGGACTCGTAGTTTGGAATATGCACAAGGGCGGGGATCGTGATTGGGAACAAACTTTAAAGCAATATGCAAAACAAAAGGATTTTATTCTGCTCCAAGAAGCCACGCCGGATATCGAAAAACAACTTGATTTAACTGAACAATTTCCCTCACGCCTATACGCTTCTGCGTTCGCTTATCAAGGAAAAGATTCAGGTGTCGCAATGTTAAGCCAATATGTCCCACAGCGATATTGTATTGGCACAGGAAAAGAGCCATGGTTGCGGATCCCCAAAATGGGAATGGCAATGTTTTTCCCATTGCAAAATGGTGATTCATTATTAGTGATTAATTTGCATCTTGTTAATTTTGAATTCAATATAGCGGATTATCAGCATCAGATTAAACAAATGCTTGAACTGGTCGACAGACATACAGGCCCTATCATCTTAGCGGGTGATTTTAATGCATGGCGAAAATTACGTTATCAATTTTTAAAAAAACTTACGCAACAATACCACTTTCAAGAAGTGAATTTTACCCCAGATAAACGACTACGCTTTATTGGCAATCCGCTTGATTTTGTTTTTGTTCGAGGCTTAAACGTGATTTCTGCCACAACTGAACAAACGCAAAGTTCGGATCATAATCCTTTATTTGTAGAACTTGAGTTAAAAAACACAGAATAACATTGTGCCACGCCCTTAAAATCGGAAAATCTTTTCTGAATTTTCCCCCGTCGCTAGGGTAATGGGCATAGAATCAAGGTAAGGCAATGAAAAAACTACTCCTCTCCAACCAATATGGTGCTTGGGTAATGGCATTGATGCCATTTTTATATGGAATGTGGCTCGCCCCTTTTGTCTGGCAATCTTGCTTTTTACTTGCAGGTTGGGTCGTTCTTTTTTTAGCTGTTTATCCTTTTTTATTGCTATTTAAAGGCAAAAATCTCCAGCTTTATGCAAAATGGACAATTATTTACATCACTTTGAGCGTGTTACTTTTTCTACCTGCATTCCTTTACAATTGGAAAATCCTTTATTTCGGAATAGCGACATTACCGTTTATTTTGATCAATATTTATTATGTTATTACTCAAAATGAACGAGCATTAAACAACGACTTAGCAGGCATTACAATTTTTGCTATTATCGGCACGGGGGCGTATTATTTCACTGCACAGCAATGTGATATTCAATTCCTCCAAGTTGCTATTTACCCAACTTTAATGCTTATTGGCATCGTCTTTTACGTTAAATCAATGCTTCGTGAACGCAAAAATAAAGCCTATCTTTACGCAAGTTACATTATTCACAGCTTGATTTTGCTTTATTTCTTCAATCAAGCTTGGCTGCTGAGCATTGGCTTCCTGCCTGCTTTTTTACGCAGTTTCATCCTACCCAAATTAAAAATAACCACTAAACAAATCGGTTTGTTAGAATTTCCAATTTCATTTTGGTTTTTAAGCTTCTTATTCGCGTATTGACTGAAATTGAGTAAAAAATCGCCGATTTAATCAATGTAATTGAAAAAGAGAGGAGACAATAATAGTCAGCATCCAACAACGCACCAAACTTCACCGCAAAATTTGCTAAATCGCAAACGACGTCCATGGCTCAGTCGACGACTGGGATTTCAAACAATACGTCCTCGCCACACTGTTCTATCGCTTTATCAGCGAAAATTTTTGCAACAAGCGGTCAATGATTACAGCCAACAATTCAAAACCAATTTCAGCATTGATAGCAAAGGCTTTCAGGATTATTACTGTGATTTAGTGCAAAGAGTTAAAAATCAAAAAGTAGATTTGTTGATCGGGAATGTTCCTAACAGGCTTTGATGCCCCTAAATTAAATACGTTATTTGTCGATAAAAACTTACGTTTCCACGGTTTAATTCAAGCTTTTTCACGCACTAATCGAATCTTTATGGGCAAAACTGCAGGTAATATTGTGACTTTCTACGATTTAGAAGAAGCCACCAAAGAAGCCATTAAACTCTTCGGCAATGGAAATTCAAACACTAGCCAATTACTATTAGAGCGAAGCTTGAAAGAATATGTAGAGGGCTTTGAAGATAGCCTTACAGGCGAATACATGCAAGGCTTTGTAGAAGCCGTGCAGGAACTCCATCAAGAGTTTGGCGACCCTAGCAAAATCAGCACTGATAGCGAAAAACGCCAATTTGTGAAAACTTTTGGTGAATGCTTAAAGCTAGACGATATCTTGCAAAATTATGATGAATACGCTGATTTGCAACGCCAAGTGCAAGATATCAGTAACGATTGCCGAACTCAATGTCACTTACTACGCTCATGAAATTTTAAAACCAGCCGATCTACTCACACCACGCCAAGTACAGGATTATCGTTCGGTGTATAACGATATTCGCGAAGAACACTTGAGAGCTGAACGTGCTGAGAAAACCCAAAGCAAACTTAGCAATACCGATTGAGATGACATTGTTTTCGAAGTGGATTTATTAAAATCACATGAAATCAATTTGGATTACATTTTGGAGCTTATTTTTCATCGCCAAGGAGAAGGAAAAGACAAAGCAGAGTTAATTGAAAAAATAAGTAGAGTGATCAGTGCCAGCTTTGAACAACGAGCCAAAGAGCCATTGATGATAAGATTTATTCGACAAGCAAATTTGGCAAGTTTTACTCATAAAAATGACGTCATTGACAGCTTCTACTAATTCACTCAAGCTGAACAAAAACGTGAAGCTCAAGCATTGATCGAGACAGAAAATTAAACAACGATGCTAGTAAACGCTATCTTGAATGCTCGTTAAAACGGAGTCACGCCCGTTAAAACGGGCAAGATTTGGACGCTTGCCTGCCAAAATTAAGTCCAATGAACCCGAAATGCCACACGCTAAAACGCAAAGTCCTTACCCAAATAAACGACTTCGTGGCGAAATTTAAAGGAATTGGTGGAAATTTGTGAGTTTGGGAGAAATTCCACGCTTGTAAAATCGGAGAAAATTTTTCCGATTTTGGGGACGTGGTTAAAGCGCGTTTTTTTTCTCATACCAAGCGTCATCTGTTAAGATCTTTCCAAATTCACTTTCAATCAACCTTTTGGCTACATCAGTTTGTGGATTAGTGAAAACATCTCGAGTGTCACCATATTCAACAACTTTTCCTTGCTCAATAACGATGACCGTATCAGAGATATGTTTGACGATGCCAAGATTTTGACCGATATAAAGGTAGGCGATACCAAGATGTTTTTGGATTTTGAGTAATAAATTCATCATTTGAATTTTTACAGTGGCATCAAGTGTGGATAGTGCATCATCAATAATGATGATTTCGGGTTTTAAAATCAAAGCTCGAGCAAGAGCGACACGTTGTTTTTGACTTGTGGATAGACTACTAAAAATAACGTCAGCGTATTCTGGATAAAGACCAACTAAACGTAGCGTTTTTCCGATTTCTGCGTCACGTTCTTCGATATTCATTGAAGTGATGATTTTTAATGGTTCGTCTAAAATTTGCCCAACTTTAAGGCGTGGATTGGAAATCGCATCAGGATTTTGTGGGACGAGGCGAAGATGTTGAGCACGATACATGTAATCGCCGAAAGTAAGTGCGGTTCCTTTGAATAGAATTTCACCTTCATCAATTGGATATAATCCAATGAGTGCTTTGGCAATAGTGGATTTTCCTGAGCCATTTTTACCAATAATAGCAAGCGTTTTTTTCTCTTCTAATTCAAAACTAATATCTTTAATTGCATAAAATGGCGTAGTGCGAAATAAAATGGTCGGTTCAACGAAACTTTTGCTGATGTGCGAGACTTTTAATAAAGGTAAACTCATAACTATTCCTCAATCTTCGCTTTCTGTCGTTTGAATCACTAATGGTGTAAGTTCTTCTTTTGGTTTACGTGCTGCCCGCATATTTAATGGGAAATGGCAAGCATATTCTTGTTGGCGGACGTAAGTTAAAGGTGGTTTGGTAATACATTGTTTTTGTGAAAATGGACAACGTGAACCAATACGACAACCAAGCGGTAGTGCATCAATCATAGGTATAGTACCTTTTAATGTTGCCAGACGGCTTTTAGTTGGAATCGGCTGGCTGAAATCAGGCATAGAACGTAAAATTGCAGAAGTATATGGATGGTGTGGGGTAGTGAAAAGTGCCTCTGTTGTGCCAAATTCGACATTTTGTCCACAGTAAAGGATGAGCAGGTGATCACAATATTCTTTTAGATGATTAATATCACTACTTGCTAATAGAATAGTTGTGTTAAGGTTTTTATTCATACTATCTAAAAGGCGGAAGATTTGAGTTTTAGTTGTTCCTTCAAGTGTGTTAGTAGGTTCATCAGCGATGAGGAGACGTGGTTGGTTGGCGACTGCCATCGCAATTAATACTTTTTGACGCTCTCCATCAGTGAGTTCTTTGGGGTATCTGTGCATGATTTCTATATGATCTTGGATACCAACACGATGTAGCAACTCGATTGCACGTCGCCGTTTCCAACCAAAAATTTGCCACCAACGACCTTTGAAAGTACGATACGAGAGATTTTGTTTAATTTGTTTGCTTATCTTCTGAGTTGGATCGAGCGAGCTTAAACCAATTTGTGAAATGAATGCAATTTTGCTATTAATGATTTTGCTGCGTTTCTCAACTGGGAGTTTTAATAATTCAATATCATCAAAACGGAAACGATCAGCTCGAATAATCCAAGTGTCTTTGATCTCGTTACAAATAATTTTAATAATGATACTTTTTCCAGAGCCTGATTCGCCGAGCATGCCACAAAATTCGCCCTCATTTAGCGAAAAAGTTACATTATCGATCATTTTTACTCTGCCCGTTGGTGTCATAATGTCGACACAGAGATTACGAATGTCTAATAGTGCCATAATTTTTACTCATAATATTTTTCAACAGCATTACATAGCCCATTACTGAAAATTAACCAAATCATTGTGCTAAATATTAAAGCAAGCCCAGGTAAAATGACAAGCCAAGGAGCAACAAAGATAAGGCTTACAGCATCTTTAATCATAAGTCCCCATTCAGGAGTTGGTGGTTGTACACCGAGCGAGATAAAGTTTAAAGCGGCGATGTCGATAATCGCAATAACAAAAACTTTGCTTATTTCACGTAAATAGCGGGTGAGGACGTTGGGAATAAAGCAAGCTTTAAGTTGTTGCCATTGTGTTGCACCGTCTAGACGTAACATAACGATGTAATTCGTATTTAATTCTTGGCGTACAATTTGTGTAATTTCGTGGATAAAGTAAGGGAGTAAAGCTAAAGTGATAGCTATCATCGAATTAATAAGTGAAGTTTTTATTAAAGTTGCAATAATGATTGCTGTGAGCAATGTGGGGATAGAAATAAAACTATCAAAGAAATGCCCAAGTACACGTGAACGTACACCGTGAGAAAATCCTGCCAAAATGCCGAAAAAACCGCCTAATATAGCAGTAAATAAAGTAATAATTAGTCCAGAACCTAAAGTATATGACGTGCCAATAAGTAAGCGACTTAGGATATCGCGTCCAATATTATCTGTGCCGAAAAAATGAGAGACTTCACCATTATCAAACCAAGACGGTGGTAGTAATTCTTGACCAATAAATTGTTGGTTTGGTTGATAAGGTGCGATTTGAGGAGCAAAAATTGTGATAAAAACAAGCACCATAAAAGTATAAAAACAATATAATGCAACTTTATTTTGATAAAAAATCATCCAAATTTGACGTAATGTTTTTTGATGACGGAATGCGTCCGCAGTGTTATTTAACATACCAACCCTTTTTATTAAATGGATCAAGAATAAACATCAGTATTTGAGTAAAGATATTAATGAGTAAAATACATAAACCAATTGCCATCACGCCTGCTGAAATACTGTTGTAGTCTTGCCGTCCAACAGCATCAATTAGCCAACGACCAATCCCTGGCCAAGCAAGTGTATTTTCAATCAACATACATTGTGTGATAAGCAAAATGAATAGACGTGGGAATTGAGAAAGTAATTGAGGTAGACTGTTGCGTAAAATGTGTCTTGTTAAAATACGAAATTTAGAAGGCTCTCGAGAAATAGCAATCTTAATATAATTTTCGTTCAACAGTTGTTGAGTACGCAATAGAATAAAGCGAGTAATTTCCATTGTCGGCAAAATAGTTAATACTAAGCTAGGTAATACTAGATGTTGTAAAACGTTTTGAATTATTTTGAGACGATAAGGTTCATTGACAAACCACATATCAATAACGGGAAATCCAGTTTTAGTTGGAATTTCGTAAAGTAAATTGTATTGCCCAATTGCAGAAATTTCCCAGCCTTGTGTGGCAGCAAGATATAACAAGATTGGTGCTAGCCAAAAAGTAGGGATTGAAAAACCAATAAAGTAAATACTACGCACACCATGAGTAATCCAAGATTTCTTTGACAGGCCACCAATATAACCCAAAGGAATACCAAAAAGAGCAGCTAGAAGCATGGCAGTAAAACAAAGTTCAAGTGTTGATGGTAGAACAGCAAAAATTGTTCGAGTTAAGGATTCACCATCTAAATAACTGATACCTAAATTACCTTGTAATAAATTATTTATATAAAACCAGTACCCCGAATAAAAATGTGGAGTGCTGAGCGATGCATTAAGCGGATTTTTTAACAAAATAGCATAGCTGATAAGTGTTAGCATAAAAAATGTCATAATGGCTAAAAAACTACGCCGTAAGAAAGTGGAAAGCACTATTTAGCCTCCGTTTTTAGAGATAAGTCAGCAAAATGAAAAGATGTGTCAAAACTGTTTTTTAATCCTTGAACACGATTGTTAACTATTAAAATATGATCAACTTTGACTAAAGGTAGAATTGGTAGTTGTTCTAAGACTATCTTTTGAGCTTGATTGTAACGTTTTATATTTTGAGTTCGGTTATTGCTCGCAAGTGCTTGGTTTATGTTTTGATTAAATTCATTATTACACCAATGTGAAAGATTGCTAGGATTAGGTTGTCCATTGCAGCTTAAAATTGGAAGCATAAAGCTATTTGGTTCTAAGTTATTACTTAACCATCCTGTTAAAAGGAGATCATAATCTGCTTTGTTTTGTTGTAAAGATTGTTTGAATAAGGAATGTGTTAAATAATGGATAACCACTTTAACGCCAGCCTGATTCAAATCATATTTAATGATCTCTGCAGTTTCAATAGGAGATTGATTATAAAGATGTTCTTCACTTAATACCCATAAATTTATAGTCAAATTTAGAGGACGGAGCATTTTTAAAGCTCGTTGCGGATTATAATCATAGTTAAAATTGTTTGAGTCTGGTTTATATGCCCAAGATCCTTGTGGAATAATTTCATTCGTTACTTGGGCAGTCCCATAATAAAGTGTATCCACAATTCGTTGACGATTAATAGCTTGGCTAATAGCATGACGAATATTTTCATCTTGCATCAGCGGTTTGTTAAAGTTAAAGACGAGATAAGTCAAGTTCATATTTTTACGCTTATATAAGTAGTGGTCATTACTATACAGCTGTTCTAATATTTTCAATTGACTTAATTCGGGACTAGATGTGATTTGACATTCGTTATTTAAGAATTTTAATAAGCGTCCAGCTTGATTATTTGAAAAGTCGACAACAATATTTTCAATTTTAGCTTTTTTAGCCCAATATTGAGGATTTCTTTGTAAACGTACGTATTGGTTAAAAAAGAAACTTTTCATTTGATAAGCACCTGTGCCAATAGGGTATAGATACAAATCTGATAGTTTGTTTTTTGCGGTTAAAGTGCGAGCATATTCGGCTGAATAAATAATTGCAACGTGGCTACTTAAATAGGGTAGTAATGAGGAATCTATCTCAGATAAACGAATTTTAACTTGATGTTCATTTAATTTTTCAATTGCAATAATTTTGGGGCTTAACGTCAATTTATTACTAAATAAACGTGTTAACGAAAATACTACATCGTCTGCGTTAAAATCTCGGGAGGGAGTAAACCATTGAGTGTGATGGAATTTGACATTTTTCCTTAAAGAGATAATCAATGTTGTGTTGTTGTCAAGGAATTTGTAGCTTGTAGCTAATTCACCTTCAATTTTGTTTGTCTTAGGATTAATGTTGAAAAGTTTGTTATAAATTTGAGTAGTAACAATATCAACATTTGAGTTAGTGACATCACCTGAGTAGAAAGCATTGTCATTATTACTTGCACAATAAATCAAGCCGTTATTTAACACTTCAGCAGGAATACTCGGAGCTGCACTAACAGTTAGACTTGTCATCAGCAAGCTTAAGAGAAATATAAATTTAATAATAGAATTTTTCATTATTTACTATTTTTGTTTTGTTTTCTTACAACTGGATAGAATATCTAATTCTGCTTGATATTCATCAGTTTGAATTTGTAATAACGATAATAAAGTATGGAAAACATTATCGTGGCTAAGTTGATCATCGACTTTATTTCTTAAACAGTTTTCATCAATTTGCATTGCTTTTAATGTATTTTTACCGAAGTAAAGTTGTAACGGTACTTGTTTTTGCTCTTTTGGTGCAAGGACATAAGGAAAACCGTGTAAGAATGCACCATCTTCACCTAAAGATTCACCATGATCAGAAATATAAAAGAGTGAAGTTGCACGTTCGTTTTCATAAACTTTTAATTCGTTAATTAAACGACTTAAAATAAAATCTGTATACAAAATTGTATTGTCATAAGTGTTTCTTAAAGTGCTAAGTTCACAGTTTTCAACATCAGCACGACGGCATTCAGGGGTGAAAGTAGTAAATCTTTTTGGGTAGCGTTCGTAGTAGCGAGGACCATGCGAGCCGATAATATGTAAGATTATCAAGCTATCTTTATTTTCTTGGTAAGCTTTTTGTAATTCTTTTTTAGTTTCTTCGACTAAGATTTCATCATAGCAGTAATCTTTTCTACAGAATTTAGGATTATTAGGTTTAATATAAATATGCTTAATGCGATCACACATTCCCTTGCAACCACCATTATTATCAAACCAAATTAAGTTAACACCAGCTTTGCGAGCAATATCAAGTAGGTTATCCCGATATTTAGCTTTTTCTATTGAAAAGTTAGCACGTGTTAAATTCGTTAACATACAAGGAACGGAGTAAGCTGTTGCTGTGCCACAAGAGCGGACATCTTTGAAATTAATTAAATTTAAATCTTGAGTATATTTGTTCGTGTTATTTTTATAACCATAATACCCATAATTATAAATTCGAGCCGTCTCACCAACAACTAAAATGCTCAATTTTTTATCAGTAGTTGAGACTGTTTTCGCATTTTTTCCTCCAACAATATACTTAGGTGGAGTTGTGAAGTAATGTGCTTTAACTGTTTTCCAAGTTGCCACAATATAAGCAAAAGGTAGGATTTTTTTTATGATATATTTGTTTTGTCTACCAATGAAAGAAAACGGTTGATAATAAGTTTTAGTAATAATGCTAGTAAAAGCAAGCAATCCTATAATTAAACTTAAGCGTTGTAACCAAGTTTTCTTAAAGCTAGGGTATGAAATGTTTAATTTAAGCAATAAAATACTTGGCAATACACCCAAAGCTAAAAAATAAATAAATAATGTTAATGAAAAATAAGAAGTAGCTTCTTGTGGATTGGTTTGGAAGATGTTTTCAATCATCGAAATATCAAATAGAATGCCATATTTATTCACCATATAACTGGCAATGGCATTAATTAAAAATAACAAGATGAAGACAGGTTTGATTAACAGTTTGTATGAGAATAATAAAATTGATATGGCAAGGTATAAAGCATAAACAGCGAGTACACTTAATACTTTAAAGCTAAAAGAAAGTTCATTTCCTGAAAAAATTGTAAAAATATGTTGCCAGAAGCCAAAGTTATAAATTGCAAAAGAGAAGCTAGCTAATGCGAGAGTAACTACTAAAAAATGGTATGGTTTAGTCAAAAAGGAATACAATTTTTTCATATTTTCCATCCTCAATGTTAATGTACGAATAATGATGCCCGTAAATTCGTAAAAATTTTTCTTAACAAAAAATAGCAAGTTTTATGAATGACCGCAAAGCTTGTGAGATGAGGCTTGAGCTAAACGCCCTAGTGTACAAAGAGTAATTTGAGGGCGTAATGTAATTGATTGTTAGTTAGATTGTTGTGTTTTGTGGCGAAAGATAGCATTATTTAATAACATTTGCAATTCCCCAGTTTGGAACATTTCTAGCACAATATCACAACCACCGATTAATTCACCTTCGACCCAGAGTTGTGGGAATGTTGGCCATTGTGCATATTTAGGTAATTCTGCACGAATATCTGAGTGTTGCAAAATATCGACGTAACCAAAAGGGACATCGCAAGCAAGAATTGTTTCAACAGCACGTGCAGAAAATCCACAACTTGGCAATTTTGGTGAACCTTTCATATAAAGAATAATAGGGTTTTCTGCAATTTGTTTTTTTATTTTTTCTAAGGTATTCATTAAAGTTTTCCCAATTTATTAATAATAAAGACGAGATTTTAACAGTATTCTGCTTGCTGTAAACGTTTTTCGATTTCTTTTAAACCAAAACGACGAGTTTGACTTAAATTTTGCAAAATACCAATACTTTCTAGAAAAGCGTCTAATGAAACGTTTTTAAGCGTTGCTATATCTATATTCTTTAATTCATCAAGCAAGAGAAATAAAATCCCATTCATAATACGTGCTTCACTATAAGCATAAAATTGCCAACCAGTTGCTGTTTTTTCCATTTTCCACCAAAGTCGGACTTCGCAACCGTGAATTTCTTCCATTTGCTGAAGTTCTGCTACACTTGGAACAGGAAGATTTTTACTGGCTTGAATTAATAAACGAAAGCGATCTTGCCAATTAGTTGCACGTTGTAATTTTTCTTTCAACATAATAAATCTAATGCATCCTCTAGTACTGAAAAAAAACGATCAACATCGCATGATTGGTTATAAGGTGCAAAAGATAATCGTAATAGATTATTTTGCCCAAGCAAAGAGAGATAAGGTTCTGCACAATGTTTTCCACTACGAAAAGCAATATTTTGCTCTCCTAAAATGATAGCGAGATCGCTACTAGCGATATTTTTAAATGCAAAACTTACTATGCTACTTTGCGGAGCAGAAAAAATTTGGCAATCAGGATAATAGGCTAAGCGTTGACGTGTGTTATCTGCAAGTGTGAGAGTATGATTTTTCATTTCTGGAGTATTCCACTGTTGCCACCATTCTAAAACAGCACCAAATCCAATCACGCTTGCAATATTTGGAGTGCCAGCTTCTAAGCGATGAGGAAGTGAAGCGAAAATAGTGTTTTCAACCGCTACATTTTTGACCATTTTCCCTCCATAAAAAAGTGGTTTGAGACGATCCAAAGCAGAGAATTTTCCTGTTAAAACGCCTAACCCCGTTGGACCATAAAGTTTATGTGCGGAGAAACCGAGAAAATCGCAATCAAGCTTTTGTATGTCGATCGGAAAAAGGTTTACAGCTTGTGCTGCATCAACAAAAATTTGAGCAGAACTGTTTTTACGAATCAAAGGAATTAGGTCATCAAGTGGTTGTTGCACCCCAGTAACATTTGATACCCAATTGAGTGCAACGAATTTGGTATGTTCATTTAATGTTTTTTTGAGGAAATTTTTATCGATTATGCCAGCGTGGTTGAATGGAATTACATGATATTTCAAGCCTTTTTCTATCGCAAGCTGTTGCCAAGGGACAAAGTTAGCATGGTGTTCAGCAGATGTGATAATAATTTCATCTTTTGGATGTAAAAAATGGGCTATGCCATGAGCGACTAAATTTGCCGCATGCGTACAACCACTCGTCCAAATTACGCTTTCATTATTTTCTGCCCCGACAAAATTCTTGACGCACTGACGAGCTTTCTCGTAGGCTAGAGTATTGGTAGCATCATGCAAGCTTCGATGAACAGAGCCTGCAGACGCATAAAAATGTGCGATACTATCAATTAATATTTGAGGACGTAAGCTTGTTGCCGCACTATCTAAGTAAATAGCATCGGGATGTTCTTCCAAAAAAGGAAATTGCGAGCGAAATGCTGTAATAGAGAACGCCGTTTTGTGCATAAAAAAATAGTTGAAAATCAATTGTAACCTGTCAATAATTCTAACCTAAATTGATGAAGAATGTCAGAGTTTCCTTGAAATGGAGATAAAGTATGGAATTAACCTTAAACCCAGCTTGGACAGCACGACGCTTTGCTCAAAACGAAAGAAAAGATGATCACCGTTCACCCTATCAACGCGATCGTGCTAGAATTTTGCACAGTGCTGCTTTTCGCAGGTTGCAAGCTAAGCGACAAATTCATGCTGTTGGTGAAAATGATTTCTACCGCACCCGCTTAACACATTCGTTAGAAGTTGCACAAATTGGAAATGGCTTACGAAATAGCCTTGCACAAAGCAACAAGATCCAAGCTATTATCTCAGAAAGTTTGCAAGAACAAGCGGTTATGGATCTTTTGCCATGTAGTGCTTTGATTGAAAGCTTGTGTTTGGCTCATGATATTGGACACGCACCATTCGGACATTGTGGTGAAAATGCGTTGAATTTTGTAATGCATAAAGATGGTGGTTTTGAAAGTAATGCTCAAACATTTCGTATTTTGACTTTACTAGAACCCTATACACAAGCCTACGGAATGAATTTAACCCGTCGCACTTTATTGGGAGTATTGAAGTATCCTATGTTGATCCCACCACCCTACCAACAATTCCCTGATATGGAGACAATGCAACAGGTAAATTACGTCAATATGGATAAATGGACTGCTCAAAAAGGTGTTTATCCTGAAGACATTGAAGCTTTTAATTGGGTCTTAGAAATTTTGAATGAACAGGATCGCATACGTTTCATGCAGCATCAAAAAAAGACTCAAAGCGAAAATGTCTATTATAAAACTCAATACAAATCGTTAGATTGTAGCATTATGGAACTAGCTGATGACATCGCTTATGCAGTACACGATCTAGAAGATGCAATCGTGTTAAGGATGGTGAGTAAGAATGCGTGGCAAAGAGAAGTAGTATCAAAGATTAAGCAAACCCCATCCGAATGGATCAGACAAGAAATTGATAATCTGAGTTCACAACTTTTTGCTGATGAACATTATCAACGTAAAAATGCAATTGGTGCTTTAGTAAATTATTTTGTAGTTCATGTTGAATGGCATTGTTATCAAAATTTTGCAGAGCCTTTATTAAACTACAATGCTGTTTTACCTGATGCAGTAAAAGAAGTGTTGAAAGCCTTGAAAGATTTTGTACGCAAACATGTGATTCAACATATTCAAACTCAACGTATTGAATACAAAGGGCAACGAATCTTGCGAGAATTATTTTTAACGCTAAATGTGAATGCTAAACGTTTATTGCCACACCATACATTAGAACGTTGGCAACAAACGCCAAAGGAAAAAAGAAATAGAGTAATTTGTGATTACATTGCGGGAATGTCAGATAATTATGCGTTAAAACTGTGGCAAGAGTTGTAAAGGCTCGACTAAAAATAGTGAAAAATATTCAATCAGCACAAAAAAACACCTAACGATAAAAATAATAGAATTTTTTGCAAAAAGTGCTAGACAAGCAAAAGGGAAATCACTAATATACGCCCCCGTTGCAACGCACGATAGCATTAAAAAACGGAATGCGTTCGTAGCTCAGTTGGATAGAGCGTTGGCCTCCGGAGCCAAAGGTCGTAGGTTCAAATCCTATCGAACGCGCCAGAGTTCAAAAGCTTCTTCAACGCAACTAATATGGTGGCTATAGCTCAGTTGGTAGAGCCCTGGATTGTGATTCCAGTTGCCGTGGGTTCAAGTCCCATTAGCCACCCCATCTAAATTAGTATTGAGTTAATTTAAATAGACGGCGAGTAGCGCAGTTTGGTAGCGCAACTGGTTTGGGACCAGTGGGTCGTAGGTTCAAATCCTATCTCGCCGACCAAATTTTGTTCTTTAACAATCAACTAGACAATCTGTGTGGGCACTTGTTGATTGGCTT
>JAHHRA010000018.1 GCA_020026055.1 Actinobacillus sp. | reverse complement strand
ACTCGCGACCCCGACCTTGGCAAGGTCGTGCTCTACCAACTGAGCTATTCCCGCAAAACTTTACTTTCACTTGCTGCCGTGAAACAACGAGGCGTATTATATGTGATTTTATCCCTATGTCAAAGAAAAAAAACGAAAAATATTTCAAGTGGTTAAAATTGGATCAATACGCTTAAATAGCATTCATATTTTTATATAATGTTGAGGAAATTCATTCAACTCTTGAATAAATTTCCTCTTTATTACATTACAAAACATCATTTTTGGGTCTGTGCCCATTTTAAGAAACGCAGTTGCGTTGCCTTATCCGCTTGTTGATACCAATACTGAAGTTGTTGTTCTGCAATATTTTGTCCTTTTATTATTAATTTTTCTTTATTTACTTGATAACTAGAGCTATTTATCACAGCATTTTCTGTTGGTACAACTGTTTTTATTGCTGCAAAGGCAGATACAGCAGCATTTCCTTTCGAAACATTATATTTTGCAATATTTTCAATAAGGTTTAGACCAGGAAAAAAACCTTCTTGTGGCAATTTTGCTTGTTGTGATGAAATTTTTTGTCCATCTTGAGTCGTTACATTGACATAATGATTCTGCTTAAATTCATTTAATTCAAACTGATTAGTTAGTCTTGGCACACTGAGGACTACATTGTGAGCATTCCCATGAAAAGTTACAACAATAGGATCAGATTCATATAAAACTTGGTCATTTCCTTGTTTTATAATTTCAGTTACACTGATTACAGCTTGATGAATGTCATTATCTGAGATTTCTAAACTTTTTTGCTTGCTGAAAAATCCTTTTTTAACTTTATGCCCATCTAGTGCAAGCAATTCAATGTTAGGGGATACACTTAGTGTTCCTGCAAAGCTATTTACAGATGAAAATAGTGCAACACTTACAACAGCAATAGTAGATAATTTCATAGTTTCTCCTTAATAAATGGCTCGAAATGCTACTGTATAAAACCCTTTTATATGCTAAGGCAAAATGTTACAAATATAAACAAAAAATTATTTTTTAATAAATGTTATCAGTCAGAGTAATTTAATGGAAACACGAAAAATTTTAGTAAATGGAAAAGTACAAGGTGTAGGATTTCGTTATCATACGAAAATGTTAGCAGATAATTTAAACTTAACAGGGACAGTACGCAATCTGTCCAATGGACAAGTTGAAATTATTGTTGTTGGTGAAGTACTGATCCTCGACAAATTTACTGCGAAATTATCGCAGATGAATAAATTTGCACGCGTAGATAAATTGGTCATAAGCGTAATAACTTCATCTCTCGTTTTCTCAGACTTCAGTATTGTGAAATAACATCACGTTCTTGCTAACAAAAAACTAAGTATTTTGACTGTTGGTGAACAATGAAATTTTCGCTCACATGCTTACTCTTTCCTAATTCTTCTCAGATAGTTAATTAAAGACATTTAGCGGGTTTGGGCAACCCTGCAAGCTTAGTCGCTTGAAGTGCCACTCCATTGGGGAAAAGACGCTGCAAATAACGGCTGTTTCCTTTCTCTGCACCAAATTTTTGTGCAATAGCTTTCACTAACATACGAATAGCAGGTGAGGTTTTGTACTCGGCATAAAAATCACGGACACACCAAATCACTTCCCAATGCAATTCGGTCAAGGTTAGCCCTTCTTGTTGTGCAATCGCAAGGGCTACCTCTTGTGTCCAGTCTTGATGATGAAGTAAATAGCCTTCATTATCTGTCGCAATTTGCTTTGCATTAACGCTCAGCATTATTTCGCCTCCAACTGTTTTCTTACAATCTCAAACAAACAAACGCCTGTTGCGACTGACACATTTAAAGAAGAAACTAACCCTGCCATCGGAATACTCACAAGTTCATCGCAAGTCTCTCGAGTAAGACGACGCAAGCCTTCGCCTTCTGCTCCCATCACTAAAGCAATTTTGCCTGTAAGCTGACTTTCATAAAGAGTATTGCAAGCTTCTCCTGCTGTGCCCACTACCCAGATATTGTGGCGTTGCTGGAGATCTTTTAAAGTCCGAACAAGATTAGTAACTCGTATTAGTGGCATCGTTTCTGCAGCACCACAAGCGACTTTGCGAGCAATAGCATTAAGTTGTGCTGAATTATCTTTCGGCACGATTACAGCTGTTACTCCAGCCGCATCAGCACTACGCAAACATGCACCAAGATTGTGCGGATCGGTTACACCATCTAGCACCAATAATAATGGATTAGCACATGACTCGATGATAGCGTCCAAATCAGTCTCATTTAACAGCTTGGCTTCTTTGACTTTAGCGATGATGCCTTGATGATTTTCACCGTTCGCTTTTTTATCTAAACTTTCTCGCCCACAAAATTGCACTGACACACTAAGGCTTTGTAATTGACTCAGTATTGGATTAAGCCGCTTATCCTCACGCCCCTTAAGCGCATAAACTTCAATCAAACGCTCAGGCGAACGCTCCAAACAAGCACTCACTGCATGAATTCCATAAATTTGTTCTGCCATAGATTTATCTCGTGTTTTAGGTTTAAGTTGTGGTTAGAAGTTTTACGCCCCAAAATTCAGAAAAGTTTTTCGCATTTTAAGGCGTGAGCATTAATTAATAAGCGTAGGAAATATTTCTTTCATGATGACTATTTTATTAATGATTTCATTCAGTAATTCTAATTGATTATTAAAATCTAATTCACTAATCGAGTAAAATCGTTTTTAATGACCTTAAACTCATCTTTTATCCCTTTCAAAATTCATATTACATTTGGATTCGATTTAAGCTCTGTTTAATCATGAGCCTAAATCTCCAGAACATTTACTTCTGTTAATTTACTTATTTTCATGAGGTTCTCCGTTTAAACTCTCAAATAATGGTATTTGATCAGTATTGATAGATGTTTTTCTCGGTCTATGAGGAACATGAGTAATATGTTCACCTATTCCAATTGAATCAACATTAATAACCTCATATGTTGTTTTTATGTTATTACCATCATCATCAAAGTCTCTTGTAATAGTTAATTTTGCAGTTATAAAAGTACCATTTACAAAACTATATCCATCATCACGATTAATAACTTTGGTTATGAAATCATTATCCTTTACTTTAAAGTTAATATTGTTACTTTTATATATTCCTTTCCAATCACTTTTAGATTTAATTAATATTGGGGATATTATTGTAATTCTAGCTTCGTCATCTTCATATTTTTCTGTTTTATTTTCAATAATAAAATCTTTAAAAGATTTTCTCTCTACTATTATTTCTTCAACACTATCACATTGATAGCTTATTTGTGTAATTTTGTCGTAACTTTCAGCGTTTTTATAAAAAGCAGATCTTTTTTGTTTTATTGTAGTGTCTTGAATTACTTTTTTTAATTGTTGCTCTGTAATTTGATTATTTAATTTTTCACCTTTTATGTTTTCCTCTTTTAATCTATTTTCCAATAATGCTCCATCAGCTTTACGTTTTTGTTCTAAGATCTTATAGACACCATAAATACCACTCATTACTGAAATAATGATTTCAATATATTCTTTTGGATTTGAAGTAATAGTTATTAAGTTATCTATTACTCCACCTTCTTCTCTGGCTTCCGTTTGTATTTCTATTTCAATTTTTAATACATTAGATATTTCTTTAATAATATCTAAAATATTTTTCTCCATAGCATTATGTCTAAATGCATCCATAGAATGGGAATTATCATTAAAGTAATAATGTATAGATAATGTTTCTTGATTTGGTTTCATTGATATTTTCCCTATTATTAAGTAATTGTAACCAATTAATTGACAACCACTTTTATCAACGGTCAACTAACAGTTGACGGTTGTTTTTGTAATCACTCCAAAAACTATTCACAAAACGCTCAAAGCTGTTTCTCTAAAAATCTCTTCAGACTTTAAGAAAATTTTCCATAAATTCAAAAGAATATTTAACAACCTTCAGCCATCTAAACTATTTTTTCTTCTTTTTTTCTTCTTTTTTCTCACTGATTTTCACCTTCGCAGTCGCATTTTTAGCTTTCTTTTTGAATTTTGCAGTGGTGATTTTGCCAGTAGATTTGGGAGCTTCTTTAAAGCGTTTTTTGGCAGTTTTGCCTTTGCCTCGTGCTTTATATTGGCTCTCAATCAATTCGAAGTCGATTTGGCGAGAATCGAGGTTGACACTCATTACTTTGATTTTGACTTTGTCGCCAAGGCGATAAACTGTGCCTGTATGTTCGCCGATAAGACGTTGAGCAGTTTGGTCGAATTGGTAATATTCATTTTTAAGCGTGGAGATATGTACTAAGCCATCAATAAATAGGTCGTCTAAGCGGACGAAGAGTCCAAAACCTGTTACGGTAGAAATCACACCTGTAAATTCTTCGCCGATGTGATCTTGCATAAATTCACATTTTAACCAATCAGCCACATCTCGGGTGGCTTCATCGGCACGACGTTCAGTCATTGAGCAATGTTCACCAAGACTATCAATTTCAGCCATGTTGTAGTGGTAACCGCCAGTATCAGTAGTTTTGCGTTTTAGCCCTTTGCCTTTGGCAAGACTGTATTTGATGGCACGGTGCAAGAGTAAATCAGGGTAACGACGAATTGGGCTAGTAAAATGGGCATATTCGCTAAGGGCTAAGCCAAAATGTCCTTCGTTGTCACCACTATACACGGCTTGGCTAAGTGAGCGAAGCAATACTGTTTGAATTAATTCGTAATCTGGACGATCTTTAATTTCACGTAAGAGTTTGGCATAGTCAGCCGTTGCTGGTTCTTCTCCTCCATTAAGATTTAAACCGAATTCGCCTAAGAATGAACGGAAAGCAGCGAGTTTTTCTTCGCTTGGCTTGGCGTGAATGCGGTATAAAGCAGGCTCTTTGCGAGTTTCGACAAAATTTGCTGCACAAATATTGGCGGCAATCATACACTCTTCAATGATTTTGTGAGCATCATTGCGAATGACTGGCTCAATACTTTCAATCCGTCCTATCTCGTTAAACACAAATTTACTCTCGATAGTTTCAAAATCAATGGTGCCACGACGATGACGAGCTTGCAGTAAGGCTTGAAAGAGATTATGTAATTCTTGTAAATGTGGTACTAAAGCTTGATAACGTTCACAAAGTTCAGGGTCATTGTCATTAAGAATTTTTGAAACTTTTGTGTAAGTCAAGCGAGCATGCGAATTCATTACTGCTTCATAGAATTTATAATTTTCAATTTTTCCTTTTTTATTGATTGCTATTTCACAAACCATACATAGGCGATCAACTTGTGGATTGAGCGAACAGAGTCCATTAGAAAGTATTTCAGGTAGCATTGGAACAACTCGATTTGGAAAATATACTGAGTTCCCTCGGTTGTAAGCTTCTTTATCGAGTGAAGAATGTTGACGTACATAGTAACTGACATCAGCAATCGCAACCCATAACCGCCAACCGCCTTTTTCTGCTTCGGCAAAAACGGCATCGTCAAAATCACGTGCATCTTCGCCATCAATAGTTACCAATGGTAATCCACGTAAATCGACACGATTTTGTTTTGCTTCTTCAGGTACAAATTCGCCCCATTTAGCACATTGATTGATAACAGCTTTGGAAAATTGATGCGGAATTTCGTAGCGTCGCAAAGCGATTTCAGTTTCCATTCCTTTTGCCATATTGTCACCAAGAACCTCTGTAACTTCACCAATTAAACGTACAAGATGACCACCTCGTGGGAGCAATTTCACCACTACAACTTGCCCCATACGAGCACCTTTTTTAGCATCAGAAGGAATCAGAATATCTTGTTGTAAACGACTGTCATCAGGGACAACAAATCCTTGGTTATTTTCAATGAAAAAACGTCCAATGATCAGTTTATCTCGAGCCTCTAAAATACGGACAATGCGAACTTCTTGACGCCCTTTACGATCAAAGCCGTTGATTTGGGCAAGAACAATGTCACCATGGATGCAATTTCGCATTTGATGGCTAGGGATGAATAAATCTTTATTGCTTCCTTCAACTTGCAAAAAGCCATAGCCATCACGATGTCCTATCACTTCACCTTTGAGTAAATCTAATTTTTCAGGCAATACAAAACGTTTACCTTTAGTGAAAATCACTTGTCCTGCGTTTTCCATCGCACGTAAGCGACGACGCAAACCTTCTTGGCGTTCTTCATCGTCGATTTGCAATAATTCAAACAATTCAGGACGGGAAATCGGAGCGTTGTATTCACGCATAACCTGCAAAATAAATTCTCGACTCGGCACAGGGTTAGCGTATTTCTCCTGTTCTTGTGCTAAATTGGGGTCAATTAACTTTTTATTTGATTTTTTGCTGTTATCCATAGCCTAACTCCTTAATCCTGAAAAGTTTTGAATTTTTGCTACATTATTTTACGACATAATGCCCAACACCGAGTTCATCTTCTTTACGAGTACGTTGCATCACAGTTTGTGGTGATTGGGCGATGCGTAAACCCATTTGCTCTTCCGTCCGTACAACTTCACCACGTAATGAATTAGTGTAAATGTTGTTGATTTTGATGTCGACAAATTTGCCGATCATATCAGGAGTACCTACGAAATTGACGATGCGATTATTTTCTGTGCGTCCTGTTAATTCCATCGCATTTTTTTTTGAAGGACCTTCGACTAACACACGTTGTTCAGTATTCAACATCGCACGGCTAAATTGTGCCGCTTGACTATTAATGCGTTGTTGGAGCAAATAAAGACGTTGTTTTTTAGTTTCTTCATTGACATCATCGATCATTTCAGCCGCAGGTGTCCCTGGGCGAGCTGAATAAATAAAACTATAACTCATATCAAAATTCACTTGAGCGATAAGATTCATGGTATCTTCGAAATCCTGATCTGTTTCACATGGAAAACCAACGATAAAATCCGAGCTAATTTGGATATTAGGACGAACTTTACGCAATTTGCGAATAATTGATTTGTATTCAAGTGCCGTATGCCCCCGTTTCATTAAGTTCAAGATCCGATCTGAACCTGATTGTACAGGTAAATGTAAGAAACTTACTAATTCTGGCGTATCAGCATAAACTTCAATAATGTCATCACTAAATTCAATCGGGTGACTGGTTGTAAAGCGTAGGCGATCAATACCATCAATGCTAGCAACGAGACGTAGTAATTCAGCAAAACTGCACTCTCTACCATCGAAAGTCATACCACGATAAGCATTCACATTTTGTCCAAGCAAATTCACTTCACGCACACCTTGTGCTGCTAGTTGAGCGATTTCAAACAAAATATCATCAACAGGACGAGAAACTTCTGCACCACGAGTGTAAGGCACAATGCAATATGTACAAAATTTATTACAACCTTCCATAATCGACACAAATGCAGTGACACCTTCAGCTCTTGGCTCAGGCAAGCAGTCAAATTTCTCGATTTCTGGGAAGCTGATATCAATTACTGCCCGTTCTCCACGCCGAATTTGATCGATCATATCAGGCAGACGATGCAATGTCTGTGGTCCAAAAATCAAGTCCACATAAGGAGCACGTTCACGAATATGTTCTCCTTCTTGCGAAGCCACACAGCCACCTACACCAATGATAAGTTTTGGATTTTGTTTTTTTAATTCTTTCCAACGTCCAAGTTGGTGAAATACTTTCTCTTGTGCTTTCTCACGAATTGAACAAGTATTTAAAAGCAAAACATCAGCCTCTTTAGGATCTTCAGTAAGCTCAAGTGCATGAGTGGAAAGCAATAAATCTGCTATTTTCGAACTGTCATATTCATTCATCTGACAGCCCCAAGTTTTAATGTGAAGTTTTTGAGTCATATTAAAATTTGCTTTAAAAATTAAAAACGGATTATTTTAGCGAGTTGCAGATTAAGTGGCTAGTGATTTCTGTAAATTACTAAGGATTCTCTCAAATTACTTATAAAACACTAAAACTTTTTGTTAGCTATTTGTGCTATCACTAAAAGAAATGATATTTTGATACTACTTTTTAAAGTAAAAATTTTTCAGAATTAATAAGTTAGGGAAAATAACTTTTATTTTGAAGCATTTTGCATAAAATGAAAAAACAATTAATTTAAAAATAAAGAGACAGATAATGTTTACTTATCAAGACTATTTAAATTTCAACACTGTTATTGATGCAGAGAAACAAACTGAAACTTTTGAAAGAATTCAACTGAGCTATAGAACACTCATTGCATTAGAAAAACTAAAGATACCTCACCAATGGATTATTTTAGCAGAACCTTTTTGCCCAGACTGTCAAGTTTTTGTTCCTATTGTCGAAAAAATGGCTCGTAATAATTCACTTTTACAAATTCATTACATTCCGCGATTTGAGCTAGAAAACACAAAGTATTTCAATAATGTGAAGCAACAACAATTGATTAAAAAAACTTATTCAATTCCAAGTGCTTTTGAAGTAGCAGAAAAAACGACTCTAATTTATCAAGAATTTCCAACAATAGTAAAAGAAAGGATGCATCAATCACTAGATAATTATCAAATGCTACGTTATGCTTATCGTGAAGGTGCGTTTACTGATGTTATTGAGGAACAATTGATTAATTTTATTAAAAAAAAACAATTAATTATAAAAGGATAATATGGATATTTCACTTTTATTAGCACTCATTATTGCACTAGGAATTAGTGCACAATGGCTAGGATGGTATACTAAACAGCCTGCTATTTTATTTTTACTTATTATTGGTATTCTAATTGGACCTGTTTTACATATTTTTCAACCAGATCAAGTTTTTGCTGATCTTCTTTTTCCCCTTATTTCATTAGGTGTTGCTGTCATTTTATTTGAAGGAGCCCTAACGCTTGAATTTGATGAAGTCAGCCAACACGGACGTATCATTCGTCTACTAATATCAGTAGGAATGTTTATCACCATTGCTGTGATTGGATTAGCTTGCTACTTTTTATTTGAAGTTGATTGGCGAATTGCTTTGCTTTTTGGCGCATTAGTTTGTGTAACAGGTCCAACTGTTATTGCGCCAATTTTGCGTAGCGTTCATCCAACTTCTAATATTGCTAATATCTTAAAATGGGAAGGGATTTTAGTTGATCCTGTTGGTGCCATTGCAGTAGTTCTAGTTTATGAATACATCATTTCAGGTGGGGATACGAATGGATTTACTACTTTCGTTAAGCTAGTTTTAATTGCGATTATTTTAGGTTTTGCTGGGGCGTGGATTTTAGCAAAATTAATTAAACGCAACCTCGTGCCAGAATATTTACGCAATGTGTTTGTATTAGCCTTTATTCTTACTTTATTTACTTTTTCTAATCATTTATCTCACGAATCAGGGTTACTTAGCGTTACTATTCTTGGTGTTGCTTTAGCTAATTGGAAAGGATTTCCTAAAGAACATATTTTAGAATTTAAAGAATCACTAACTATTTTATTGATTTCAGTACTCTTTATCATTCTCGCCGCACGAGTTGATCTCATTCAACTCTGGTATATTGGTTGGCAAGGATTAGTGCTTTTAGCTATTGCTATGTTTGTAGCACGCCCATTGGCTATTTGGATTTCAACAATTGGTTCGGGGCTAAGTCATAATGAAAAATGGATGATAAGCTGGATTGGACCAAGAGGTATTGTTGCCGCTGCAATTTCATCTTTAGTTGCAATTCGTTTAAAAGACTCAAACATTCAAGGTGTTGAATTGTTAGTACCACTCGTTTTTACTATCATCATTGGCACAGTATTTATTCAAGGTTTAAGTGCCAAAGCAATAGCAAAACTCTTGAGAGTTTGCAAAGTGGCAGATACAGGCGTATTAATCGTAGGAGCCAACCCTGTAGCACTCATTATTGCTCAATCCCTGAAAGATTCAAATATTGATGTTATTATCGCTTCAAGTCATTATGACGATATTGCTAAGGCACGAATGCTGGGGCTTAAAACTTACTTCGGTAGCCCGATTTCAACTCACGCTGACAACAATTTAGATTTAATTGGAATCGGTTATTTATTTGCAATAAGCACAGATAAAGAAATCAATACACTGTGCCAATGGCACTATGAACACGAATTTGACAATGGTAAGATTTTCCGTATACGTTTCAGTGAGGATCAAAATCAAACTAGTCGTTTAGATAAACAAGACAAACTCAAACCAAATTGGCTTTTTGAACAAAAAGCGACTTATAACAAACTTGCGACAATGCTTTCTCAAGCAGCACGAATTAGAATAACTAATATCACAGATAACTATACTTTTGAACAATACAAAAATGACAACCCTAGAGCAATATTGTTATATACGCTAGATGAGCACAATCTCATCTCAATGCTTAATGAACAAAATCAACAAATTCCTCGTAATTGTCGTTTAGTCGCATTAGTAGAAGAGGAAAAATTAAATTAGAGAAGAATCAGACTATTCATTTTATTTTGAGCAATTTTGCCAAAAAATACTACAGAATTGCTCTTTTTAGAAAATTTTATCTGTTTTGATTTTTATCCGTTGCAATTTTGCTTCAGTGGCAAACTTTTTTGCTTGGAATAAGTTGCTCAGATATAGCATATTTACATACGAGTCGCTACTTCTTGTTTACTTTGCAATTTTTATAAAATTTCTCATCAAATGTTGTATTTACAAAAAGTGCGATCATTTACAGTATATTCACTTTTCGTAGTAATCAAATTGCACTTTTTTAACACACACTGTGTCATCAACGCTTCAAAATTCAGAAAAAATTTCCTGATTTTAAGAGCGTAATGAGTTAATTTCGTAACAGGCACATAAAGCTAACTTTTTTCTAAAGAAGTCATAATGCTTTTCATATTCGTTAAATTTTCATTAAAAAATGTATATTGACCATTCTCATAAACACAAAGAATCGAAAAAGTATCCCCCCAATCTCCTAGCACAATACGAGTTCCCTGTGCTATTTGATGAATATTTTGACGGTGAGTGTGTCCATGAATAAGATATTGTACTTCAAATTGTTGCATCATTTTCTCTACAAAATCAGTGTTCACATCCATAATCGCTGTGATTTTGTGACGTTTATCAGCTTGACTTTTTTGACGTATCTTTTGAGCAATTTTCATCCGCCATAAAAGTGGTAATTTTAAAAATAACCATTGACGCCATTTTTGATGTACTTTTTTGCGATAATGTTGATATTTGGTATCATCAATGCAGAGAGTATCACCATGACATAATAAAGTTGGAATACCATATAAATCAATCACTGTGTAATCTGATAGTAAAATTATACCACTTGCTTGAGCGAAACTTTCACCTAATAGAAAATCACGATTACCCGCAACGAAATAACATTTAACACCTCGTAAAGTTAATTTTAAAATTTGTTCTTTAACTGCTTCAATAACAACAGATTTCTCATCATCACCTATCCAAAAGTCAAAAAGATCACCTAAAATATAGAGCTTTTCAGCATCTTTAGCATGATTTTGCATAAACTCTATAAATGACTCTGTGAGTTCTGGTCGATTATCGCTAAGATGTAAATCAGAAATAAAAAATGTTTTTTTCATAAAAATTAAAAAATTCTCAAATTTTGTTTTAGATTATCATTTTTTTCATTGTTCTCATAAAAATTGCTATACTGATAACATTTTTTGAATGGATCTTAATTTATGCTCGCTATTATTCGTTTTATTGTTATTTTAATTTCTTGTATTTTAATTTGTTTATTAGGAACAATTTATTCACTCCTCCACTTTAGAAATCCGAATAATGTAAGCCAGATTTCTCGCTGGTTTGGTCGTTTACATCCTTTATTCGGTCTTAAAGTAGAATATCGTTTTAATCCAAAATCTCCTTCTACACCAGCGATTTACATTGGCAATCATCAAAACAATTACGACATGGTGACAATTGCTTATATGATGCAACCTCGCACTGTAAGCATAGGGAAAAAGTCACTTATTTGGATTCCGTTCTTTGGTATTCTTTTCTGGGCTAGCGGTAATATTTTTCTTGATCGTAATAATCGCCAAAAAGCACAACATACAATGAATGAACTTGCAGCTAGGATTAATAAAGATCAACTTTCACTTTGGATTTTCCCAGAAGGTACACGTAGTCGCGGACGAGGTCTACTACCTTTTAAAACTGGTGCTTTTCACGCTGCTATTTCTGCAGGTGTCCCTATTGTTCCTATAATTTGTTCCAGCACACATAACCAAATAAACTGGAATCGTTGGGATAACGGGTTAGTCATCTGTGAAGAACTCGATCCAATTGATATTACTAATTATCCACGTGAAAATGTGAGAGAACTTGCTGCTTATTGCCATGAATTAATGGAAAAACGTATTGCGGAATTAGATATTGAAATCGCAGCGAACATGAAAAAGAATTAAATATGATAAAATTACCATCTATTTCTCGCCGTCAATTCTTAAAACTCACTAGTGTAAGCTCTGCTTATTATTTTATTTCTGACTCTGTCGTTGCTGCAACAAGAAAACCTTTACCTATTCCTCCGCTTTTATCCAATCAAAAAGGAAAGCCGATTTTTCTGACAATCACTACCGCTCAAGCGACATTGAGCAATTCTATTATTAATGTATGGGGATTCAATGGACATCACCTTGGGCCAACTATTAAATTACAACGTGGCGAATTTGCAAAATTCAATTGGCAAAATCAACTTCCTCAGCATTTGGCGATCAGTTTACAAGGTCTACAAGCTGAAGGTGAGCTTTATGGTGATTTATCACGCACGCTCACACCACAACAAAATTGGGCTCCCATTATTCCAATTACTCAACCTGCTGGTTGCATTTATTATCACGCTTGTACTTGGGAAAAATCCGCCTATCAGACATATCGAGGTTTAGCTGGTTTGTGCATTATAGAAGATCCAAATCTTCATTTGGAACTACCGAATCAATATGGGATCACTGATATTCCAGTTATTTTACAAGATATGTCGTTAACTGAAAAAGGTGAACTACTTTATTTATCTGAAAATAACCATTTTCTTGGAAATCGACTTTTTGTAAATGGTCAAGAAAATCCTTATATCAATGTACCGACAGAAATGATTCGTTTACGTTTGCTAAATGCTTCTGTTAGTCGTACTTATAATCTTCATTTTGAAGATAAACGACCTTTTCAGCTGATCTGCTGTGATCAAGGCTTTTTGCCAAAAGGTCTTATGTTACAATCTTTACATTTGTCACCGAATGAACGAGCTGAAATTCTTATTGACTTTTCTCAAGGAGGAAATGCAAAACTTCTTGCTGAAGAAAAACAAGATTTATTTCAATATATAAAAAATTTCTTTGAACCACATTCTCTTAAAAATAATCTTGTTTTAGAGTTGCGTGCTATCGGGTTAACGTCTGTATCCAATTCTTCAATTAAACTCTTTCAGTTTCCAACGACTGCACCGAGTATTTTAACAGCTAAGATTCAACAAACGCGACATATCCTCATTAATACTGAAGAAGCAACAATGAATAGCGAACATTTTGATCCTCAATATTTAAATATACGTACTCAAAAAGGAACTACAGAACGTTGGATTATCCAAACAACGAAGCCAACTACTTTCTGTGTTAGAGGGGCAAAGTTTGTTATTACTAAAATAGGTAATCGAGTCCAATCACCAGAAACAATGGTGTGGAAAGATACTGTTTATGTCGCACATACAGTAGAACTTTTTGTGCAATTTGATGAACGTTCAAGTAATAATTTCCCATTCTTTTATGGTGCAGCTGATCTTGCATTAGCAGATGCAGGTTGTTTAGGAAGTTTTATTGTTGAATAAATTCAAAACATTTACTATCTGAAAATTGTCTAAGAATTCAATTAGTCAAATTTGAGCTCTTTCGTTAGAATATAAGAAGTCTTTAACTTTAAATAAGCAAGAGGAAAGTTATGTATTTAGATGCAATTAAATCTGAACTTAATGAAGCACAAAAAGTGTTAAATGATTTTATAAACGATTCCCAAAATATTGTGCTCATTCAAGAAGCAGCAATGCTCATTGCAAATAGTTTCAAAAATGGCGGCAAAGTACTTTCATGTGGTAATGGAGGATCACACTGTGATGCGATGCATTTTGCAGAAGAATTAACAGGACGTTACCGTGAAAATCGTCCTGGTTTTGCTGCAATTGCAATTTCAGATGTTAGTCATTTAAGTTGTGTGAGTAACGATTTTGGCTATGAATACGTTTTCTCACGTTATGTTGAAGCTGTTGGGCAAAAAGGTGATGTGCTTTTTGGTCTGTCCACGTCAGGCAATTCAAAAAATATTCTAAATGCTATCGAAGCAGCAAGAGCTAAAGGAATGAAAATTATTGCAATGACAGGGAAAGATGGTGGAAAAATGGCAGGTATCGCAGATGTTGAAATTCGAGTACCACATTTTGGCTACGCTGATCGTATTCAAGAAATTCATATTAAAGTCATTCATATTTTAATGATGTTAATTGAATTTGAAATGGCAAAACAAATGAGCAAATAAATTATAGAGGCGAAGGCACTTCTAGCTTTTGCCTTATTTTATCACTATGAAAAAACTTCCGCCTCTTAGTTTATATATCCATATTCCTTGGTGTGTTCAAAAATGTCCTTATTGCGACTTCAATTCGCATCTACAAAGAGGCAAAATTCCTGAACAAGATTATGTTTTGCATTTATTAAAAGATCTTCGACGAGATCTTAGGCGTTATATAAAAGCAATTTCAGGGCGTCATTTGCAAAGCATTTTTATTGGTGGCGGCACACCGAGTCTCTTTAAGCCTGAAAGTATCGCCTATCTTCTTAAAGAAATAGAAGTACTAATTCCTTTTGCTGAAAAAATAGAAATTACAATGGAAGTAAATCCAGGAACTGTAGAAACGAATAAATTTCCTGATTTTGTGAACGCAGGTATCACTCGCTTATCAATGGGCATTCAAAGTTTTGCTGATGATAAACTCATTCAACTTGGACGTATTCATAACAGCCAGCAAGCCAAAAATGCTATTCAGTTAGTGCATAAACTTCACAAATCATCGTTAAAAAGTTTCAACTTAGATTTGATGCATGGATTACCAATGCAATCCTTATCCCAAGCACTAGATGATTTAAAACAAGCAATTGCATTAAATCCACCACATCTCTCTTGGTATCAGCTCACTATCGAACCGAATACTGCTTTTTTTTCTAAGCATCCTACTTTACCTGATGACGATGAACTATGGGCTATTTTTGAAAAAGGAAATGCTTTACTTTGTAAAGCAGGTTACGAGCAATATGAAACCTCTGCTTATGCAAAAGTAGGATTTCAGTGTCAACATAATCTAAATTATTGGCGGTTTGGTGATTACCTTGCGATTGGTTGCGGAGCACATGGAAAAATTTCTGATTTTCGAGGCGAACAAATTGAGATTACACGATTTAGTAAAACTAAACACCCACGAGGTTATCTTCGAGGCGATTATTTATATGAAGAATATATTGTCCCTAAAAACGAACTTGCTTTTGAGTTTTTTATGAACCGCTTTCGTTTATTTGAACCTGTTCCTAAACGTGAATTTGAAACTTTTACAGGGTTGAAATGTCAAGAAATTGACGAAGAAATTGAAGATGCGTTAAAAAAAGGTTATGTCAGCGACACTGTCACTCATTGGCAAACCACTCCAAAAGGTAAATTATTTCTTAATGAACTATTAAGCGTATTTTTAGAATAATTTTTTAAACATACGTTCCATAACTAGAGCAAATTTCAAACAAAATACTTCAATATTTTATAATATAAATAGTATTAGAAAGTCTTTTATTTTTAACGAAAATATTGATGATTTACGTTTTCAGGTGTAAGGCTGTTTAGTATTTTACGCCAAGTTTTATAACTGTATTCTTGTAAATTGCATAAGATCTGACGTACTTTCTCAACATTCCTACTCTCACACTCATTTTTCAATAAATTGTAAGTTCTGATCGCATTTTGTCGATTCTCAAACGAGACAAAATAAAAACTTGCAACACGTTGATAAATCGTATGAAAACTATTTAGGATAAGAGCATATACGGGTTTTTCATCAGCGAATGCAAATTCACGACACAGTTGGTAATCAAATTCAGCAAACACATCTGTATCATCTTGTAAGTTTGGGATAGTCAGCCTACTAAATACGTCTACTGCAGCTTGTGGATAGTATTGGACAGCGTGAGGAATATAATAACTCATTACTTCTGTACGCAATGTAACTACATTTTCGATAATCAAAGGTGCAAGCTCTTTATCCAAAGTAAGTAATGTTTGCACAATCGCTGATCCTGCAGTTTTCCAAATGTCATTCACTTTTGTCGGCTTGCCGTGTTGAATAGTAAGCCAGCCATCACGTGCTAATCGTTGCAATACTTCTCTTAATGTCGTTCTTGTCACGCCAATTTTTTCAGCTAATTCCCGCTCAGCAGGCAAACTCTCACCAGGGAGAAAATTTTTATACCAAATACTCTTAACAATATATTCTTCTGCAAGCTTTGCAGGACTCTGTGCAAAAAGATCAAACTGATTTTTTTTCATAATTATCATTTTTTAATCAAGCTAATAATAAGTAATTTTTTTGTGATAATGCTAACAATTTTTAGCTTTATCAATACAATAAACGGCTCAAGTATATTATAATTCTAAAAATTGTCATATTCTTTAAGGATTTCTAATGCTTAATTTTGATTCGCTATTTAAAAATTTCTTAGGTTCAAGTACTAATTGGTATAAATGGACAATTATCAGTTTCCTAATTTTAAATCCGATTTTATTCTTTACTGTTAGCCCATTTATAGCTGGTTGGGCTTTAGTTTTAGAATTTATTTTAACTTTAGCGATGGCTTTAAAATGCTACCCCTTACAGCCTGGTGGATTGCTTGCCTTAGAGGCAGTAATTATTGGAATGACGTCTCCACATCGTGTTGCTCAAGAAATTATGGCAAACTTCGAAGTGGTGCTGCTATTAATGTTTATGGTAGCAGGCATTTATTTTATGAAAAATCTGCTATTGTTTGTTTTCACGAGATTATTATTAAATATTCGTTCTAAAATCGTTCTTTCTCTTGCATTTTGTTTTAGTGCAGCTTTTTTATCAGCTTTCCTTGATGCTTTAACTGTAATTGCAGTAATTATCACTGTTAGTATGGGGTTCTATGGTGTTTATCACAAAGTAGCATCAGGTTTAGATTTCCACGAAGTTAATGATGTTAAATCCGATGATAAAGTTCATAAACAAGAAATTTTAGAAAACTTTCGTGCTTTCTTAAGAAGCTTACTTATGCATTCAGCAGTGGGAACAGCTTTAGGCGGAGTTATGACTATTGTTGGTGAACCACAAAACTTAATTATTGCAGAACATTCTAAATGGACATTTGTTGAATTCTTTTTACGAATGAGTCCTGTGACTATACCAATATTAATTTCTGGAATGCTTACTTGTTTTATCGTCGAAAAATTGCATTTATTAGGATACGGCGAGCAGTTACCCGAAGAGGTTTGTACTGTACTTAAGCAATACGCTGAAGAACAAGATGCTAAAATGACACAAAAAGAAAAAGCTAACTTAGTTGTACAAGCTTTAATTGGTATTTGGTTAATTGTCGGCTTAGCTTTCCATTTAGCAGATGTTGGTTTAATTGGTTTATCTGTAATTATTTTGACAACTACTTTCTGTGGCGTTATTGATGAACATCAAATTGGCCCAGCTTTCAAAGAAGGATTACCATTTACAGCACTATTAGTAGTATTTTTTGCTATCGTTGGGATCATTGTGGATCAAAAATTATTTGCCCCATTGATCACTTTTGTATTAGAAGCTGCTGAACACACTCAAGTTGTTTTATTCTATATTTTCAATGGTATTTTATCAGCGATCTCAGGGAGTTTATTAGGTGCAACTATCTACATCAATGAAGCAAAACTTGCTTTAGAAAGTGGATCTATTAGTCGTGAGCAATTTAACTTAATTGCCGTGGCAGTGAATACGGGTTCAAACATTCCGTCTCTAGCCACGCCAAATGGGCAAGCGGCTCTATTATTTCTTTTAACGTCACCAATTGCTCCATTGATTCGTTTATCTTACGGACGAATGATGTTAATGGCACTGCCTTACACTATTGTTCTGTCTATCGTTGGTTTAATTGGTGTTATGTACTTACCAGAAGCTACTATCGCCTTAGGTTTCCATTAATATGTACTTATTAAATTTTATTCAAAAAAATTGTAGAAAGCGTTGGTTTTGGTTGCTGCTCGCAACTTCTGCGTTAGCTCTCGAAAGTGTTGCTCTCTTCTTCCAGTATGAAATGAAACTTTCTCCGTGCGTGATGTGTGTTTATGAACGGGTTGCTCTATTTGGTATTTTATTTTCTTGTCTTACTGTTTATTTATCGCCCAAATCGTTATTTTGGCGATTACTAGGTATAATACTGGCTCTTATTAGTAGTATTAAAGGAATATTAATTTCATTGAAACACATTGATTACCAGCTTCATCCTTCTCCATGGAATCAATGTGAAATTATTCCAAATTTTCCACATTGGCTTCCGTTAGATAAATGGTTACCATTCTTATTCCAACCAACAGGTTCATGTAGCGATATAGTTTGGGAATATTTAGGGCTATCAATGCCACAATGGATTACAATTATGTTTGTTACTTATATCATTATCTTCACTGTAATTTTAATTAGCCAATTTATTCGTATTCAACCTAATCGTCTAATTTTTCACAAGAATGATTAAGATAAACAAAATAGACTAATTACGCTTTAGTTTTCGGAAAATTTTTCTAATTTTATAAGTTAAATAGTCGCATTATAATACGATAAAGCTAACGCCTCGGAATCATTGTACATAAAATTTAAAAATTTCGATTATAAATATTGATATTGCAGGACTCACTAAAGAAGATCTATCCACAATGGCTGGAGAAAAAGTAAGTGCAGTAGCATAGTTTTTTGTAAACAAAAAATATGTCAGTAAATTAACTGACTTTGATGCATCCATTATAAAGCGAATCGTTATGGGGTAAACAAAAAACGATACATTAAATACCGTTTTTTTTGAGTTATTTGAATTTTTTCTCTAATGCTTTTAAGCGTTTATTTATTGAATCAATATCCATTGTTAATACCGCAGTTTTACGCCATTCTTTATTAGTTTGCAATGGAATACCAGATGAATAAATTCCAGGTTCAGTAATTGGTCTCATTACCATTCCCATTCCTGTGATATTCACCCGATCACAGATTTCCATATGACCATTAATTACACTTGCTCCTCCAATTAAACAATAGCGTCCTACTTTAAGACTTCCTGCCATTACAACACCACCAGCAATAGCTGTGCCAGTACCAATATGTACGTTATGTGCAATTTGACATAGATTATCAATGATAACATTATCTTCAATTACAGTTGGCTCTAATGCTCCACTATCAATACAAGTGCAGGCACCAATTTCTACGTGATTACCAATAATAACTCCGCCAGTTTGTGGTATTTTTATCCATTTTCCATGTTCATTAGCATAACCAAAACCATCACTACCAATAACTGTACTTGATTGAATTAAACAATAATTTCCAATTTTCACATTATGATAAATAGAAACATTCGCCCACAACTGAGTATTCACACCAATTTCTGAATTTTTACCAATAAAACACCCTGCACCGATCACTGTGTTATCACCAATTTTAACTCCTGTTTCGATGACCGCGTGTGCACCAACACTGACATTTTGACCAAGTACTGCACTTTCAGCAATCACTGCTGTTGGATGAATACAATGAGATGCTTTCGGTGTTGAATCCATAAGTTGTGCAATTTTCGCATAAGCAAGGTAAGGATTTTGTGTAATCAACAAATTACTATTTTCAGAACAAAAAGGAATATCACTTTCACTTACAACTAAAATTCCCGCCTGACTTTTTGCTAGTTCTGAACGGAATCTTTGATTAGAAATAAAAGTCAATTGACTTGCTGTCGCTGAAGCGAGAGGGGCTATACTTTCAACAAAATAATCGGCATCCCCTCGAAAAGTGATGCCGAGATTTTCAGCTAAAAATTTTAGCGAATAAGTTTGCATGTGTTATTTAGCCTTTTTATTTGCTTTTACTTCTGCTTCTAATACATGTAAAACATTTTGCGTAATATCTTTACTATCTTGTGCATAAACAGCAGCTTTTTCATCTAACACTAGTGTATATTTTTTCTCTTGAGCAACTTTAGTTGTTGCTAGTTGAATTTCTTTTAAAAGGCGTTGATTAGTCGCAACAACTGCTTGTTGATTTTCTGTATTAAGAGCAGTAGATGCGGATTGTAATTTTTCATACAAGCCTTTTAATTCATTTTCACTTTTCTTGGCGAAAGCAGCGACATCAGCTTGCTGTTGCTTAATTTGTGCTTGTGTTAATTTTGGTGCAGCTTTCTCAAGTGCTTTTATTTTGAATTCAACTTGTTTTGAAAGTTTTTCTTTCTGAGCTATAAATTCTTTTTCTTGTGTTTGAAGCTTTGCAACTGGTTCTTTGAGTTTTTCTTGTAATTTCTCAAAAGCAGCTTGACGTTCTGGATGATGTTCATACAAATATTGTACATTTATCACGCCAATATTTTCATTCGCCATAACAATACCTGATATTAAGCTTGCAGTTAAAGTAAGTGTAGTTAATTTTACAATTTTTTTCATTTTAATTTCCTTATGGTTAAAATTACTAATTTAAATATAGTGTTACTCTAAGTAAAGACTATCTCTACCTGTAATAAGACGCAAATAATACAAAAAAGTTCCCTAGAATGAGCTACCTACAGAAAATTGGAATCGTTCTATATCATCCCCTGCATATTTTCTAATTGGTTTAGCATAAGAAAATTGCAGCAACCCAATTGGCGAGAACCACTGAAATGATATACCCGCTGATGCACGAATGCGTGATGGATCACTATAATCTGGTAAAACAGTGTAAACTTTACCATCTTTTTTCCAATGCGTATCCCATACACTAGCAACATCTACAAATACCGATGTCCTTACGTTAATTTGATTTTTATTCGATAAAAACGGCGTTGGCATAATCAATTCTGCTGTTGCAAGTCCCATTGCGTTACCACCAACAACATCATTATTTGCTACACAGAAATCATATCCCCCCTGAATATTAGAATTTACTGTACAACCTACGCCATCTGGTCGAGCATAAATTGCATTTGGACCAACGCTACTATAAGCAAACCCACGCAAACTACCAATGCCACCAGCACTGTAATATTGGTAGAATGGTAAACGACGCCCACCAAATCCATTAGCATAATTTGCTATTATTTTTCCGTGTAACACCCAGAAATGGTCTCGATCTAAAGGATAAAAACCCTGAACTCCCGCATTTAATGTATAATATCGGTTATCAGAACCAGGTAGGACTACACTACCACCAAAGCTTGCTTTAATCCCTTCAGTAGGGAAAAAACCGCGATCAAGACTGTTGTAATTCCAACCAAATGATAAACTATAATCTAGAGACCTAAATTTCCAAGAGTCATAGTTCATAGACTCTTTATAAAGCCAAATGTGATACTCAGGTTTTATGTCTGTCAATTTGTTTTTAACTAAACCTAATCCTAAATAATAAGCATTATTTTCATTCACAGGGAAACTTAATGTTCCGTTAATTCCATAACTTGTTTTAGTATAACTCGTCATATTATCATTGTCTGAGTTGTCATATTTATTATAGAAAATACTTCCACCTAAACTCACGCCATCTTTAGTAAAATATGGTTCATTGTAACTAAGTCTCAAACTTTTACCATAATCATCTTTTGAACCTTGTAATGCAATAGATGTTCCTAAACCAAGAAAATTATTTTGTTGAAGGCTTATGTTATAACTAAAACCACTCTCAGTACCATAACCAATACCAAAATTTATACTACCTGTATTACGTTCTGTTACTTTATAAATAATATCTAACTGATCATCTTTTTCTGGCACTGCCGCCATTTGAACTTCTACTTTTTCAAAAAAACCTGTTCTATCTAGTCGTATTTTCCCTAACTGAAGTAGTCGAGAAGATAGCCAAGATCCTTCTTGTTGGCGCATTTCTTGACGTAAAGTACTATCTGAGCTCGTTGTATTACCTTCAAAATGGATTTTACGTACGGTATAACGTCTTCCTGCATTAACAACAAATGTCAGTATTATTGTTTTATTATCATCATCAAACTGAGGGCTAATTTGAATCTCTGGCTTACCATAACCTTGATTACCTAATATAAATTTGATTTTATCTTCTGCAGCTACAACATCACTTTGTTTAAAAGTTTTACCTAACTTAATTGCTTTCAAAGCTTCATCAAATTTATTTTTTGCTACATCTCCTAAATCTCCGACAACTCGGGCTTGAATAATGCTATATTGTTCACCTTCATTGATATCAATGATTAAATTTACTTTAGTTTTATCTTTGTTTAACTGAACATCTGTCCCTGTGATTTGCATTTTTGCATAACCATGATTTAGATAAAATTGCCGTAATGCTTGAAGGTCTTTGTTAAATTTTTCTTGCTCAAATGTGCCACCAAAAAGCTTCCACCAAGCAGTAGGTGAAAGACTCATTTCACTTTCCAAATCACTTGCACTGTACTTTTTATTACCATGAAAAGTGATAGACTCTAGTTTTGCTTTTTCTCCTTCTTTAATAATCAATTTTATATTTGCACGATTATTAGGAAGCGTCACTATCTCTGGAGTCACTGTTGCATTGTAATAGCCAGTACTTTGTAAATATTTCACCATTTCTTGAGAGAAGATATGAAGTCTGGAGTTACTTAAAACATCTCCTTGTGCTAAATTACTATTTTTCAAATTCTCTTTGATTGCAGAATCCGAAATTGATTTATTACCATCAAATTTTACTTGATTGATTGTTATTTGTGGCTCTACAGAAATTTTTAAAGCGTTTCCTGATTGTTCTACTCTCGGTGCTTTATAACCTTCTAAGTAAAGTAAACGCACTAAATCAGAAATATTACGTTCATTTATCGTTACACCAGATTTTACAGGTAAACTAGAGATAAAATCCTCACGAGCATTAGGTGGAATCCCTTCTACATCAATATGTTTAACTACAAATGGAGCAGCAAATCCTGTAGTCGATCCTAAAAGCAAGCTAGTTATTAATATTTTTTTCATTCCAAAAAATTCCTCTATATTTTTATAACTGTAATAAATCATTGAATAAAGCAAAAGCAGTTAGTATCAATAATAGCACAACGCCAATTTGATAAGCTATTTGCTGTGTTTTTTCCGATATAGGCTTCTTTTTTATTGTTTCCAACATTAAAAATAACAAATGACCGCCATCAAGCACAGGCAACGGAAGAAGATTCATAATACCAAGGTTAATGCTAATTATAGCTAAAAAATTTAAATAGTATACTAGCCCGAACTGTGCCATCATGCCAGCATTTTTAGCGATAGCTATTGGTCCACTTAAATTTTTTGTTGATAGCTGTCCTGTTAACAATTTACCGATTACTTTAACAGTTAACCAGATTAAATCCATCGTTTTTTCAGTACTTTGCCCTATCGCATTCCAAAGAGTGTAGCGTAACACAGTCTGATATATAGCAGGTAATGAATTTTCCGTAGGTGCTAAGCCCACTATAAATTTACCTTGCATATTTTTTTGAGGGATAAGCGTAGTTACAAAACGTTCATTTCCACGAGCAACCTGAACTAAAATTGGTTTCCCTAATTGTACTTTATGAACAAAGTCTTCCCATTGGATCTCATCGCCATTAGAACTAAATAGTATATCTCCAATACGTAACCCTGCTTGTTGAGCAGGCGAATCTGCCATAACTTTAGATAATTTCATCAAAATAGTTGGCATAACAGGTTTTATACCTAAGGCAGCAAATGCAGATTTTTTTTCTACATCATATTGCCAATCTTTGATCGTTAAAACTTTATGAATTTTTTGCTCACCATCTATTGAACTAAATGTTAAATCAACTTTTTGTTCACCAACTTTAGCAGCAAGTAACATATTAATGCTATTCCAGTCTTGAACAGATTTACCATCAATTGCTGTAATCTGCATCCCAATCGGTAAATTCGCTTGTTCGGCAATAGAATTTGTTTCAAGCCCAGCAACAATAGGCTTAAGTGTAGGAACACCAATCATTAATATGAGTGTATATAATAATACGGCTAACAATAAATTTGCGATAGGTCCCGCACTGACGATAAATATCCGCTGCCATACTGTTTTGTGATTAAAGGCAAAAGGTTTAAGATCATCAGGCACTTTTTGCTGTCGTTCATCTAACATTTTGACATATCCGCCCAATGGAATAGCGGAAATGGCGAATTCTGTCCCTAATTTATCTGTCTTGCTCCATAATACTTTTCCAAAGCCAATAGAAAAGCGTTCAATTTTTACTCTACAACATCGTGCAGCCCAAAAATGTCCAAATTCATGAAATGCAACTAGTACACTAATCGCAACAATGAATCCCAAAACTGACCATATAACTGACATAAGCTACTCAGCTAAATTAAAGAACATAAAAATAAAAAAAAGCAAAAAATGGCACAGCTGCAACTAAGCCATCAATTCGATCAAGTACACCACCATGTCCTGGAATTAAATGACTACTATCTTTAATACCAACATCACGTTTAAACATACTCTCTGTTAAGTCACCGAGAATAGAAACAGCAACAGTCATAACAGAAAGTAGGATAAATTGAGGTATAGGTATTTGGAATGTATTGATCGCAACAAATCTAACAAAAATAAAAGCAAAGACAGCAGCACAGAGCAACCCACCAACAACACCTTCCCACGTTTTTCCTGGTGAAACCTTTGCCGCTAATTTATGTTTACCGAATGCTCGACCTGCAAAATAAGCTCCTGAATCCGCAGCCCACACAAGAATAAAAACATAAAGAAGTAAAATTATTCCATAAGATGGTGAGACAAGATATTCACTCAATCGCAATTTTAATACAGCGACTAAAAAAGGCACTAATGTACAAGTAGCAAAAATAAATTGCAAAAAAGTTGAACGTGACCAAATTTTAGCTGATTTTGGATAAGACACAACAAAACACAATGCCACTGCCCACCAAATAACAGCCATTAATAATAGCAATTGTGCACTTTCAATAAAAACACGCCCAGCATTCAAATAACTTTGTGAACTATAAATCCAAATAAAAAGAAAACAACTAAAAACAGCAGAAACAAATAGTCGCCAAAAAGTTTTATGTACACCAGCGAACTGTGTCCATTCCCAAACAGCAAGCACTGTTACAACACCAACAGCAAGCGAAAAATAAAATGGATTAAATAAAAAAAGTACAGCGAAAATAATAATCAATAATACTATTGCCGACAAAACACGTTTTCTAAGCACAAAAAGCCCTCAATTAGGAAGCACCAAAACGGCGTTCTCGTTGTTGAAAATCCAATACAGCCTGATGAAAAATTTGTTCAGTAAAATCAGGCCACAACACATCAGTAAAAAACAGTTCGGCATAAGCAACTTGCCACAACAAAAAATTGCTTAAACGTTGTTCTCCACTTGTTCGAATCAAAAGATCTACTGGCGATTCATTTTCCGTCACTAAATATCTTTGAAAACTATCTTCTGTTATATCATCTAATATGACTTCACTACTAGCGTACATTTTAGCTAATTTTTTTGCTGCTTGGAGGATATCCCAGCGTCCTCCATAATTAGCTGCCACATTTAACGTTAATGCTGTATTATCTGCAGTAAGGTTTTCTACTTGTTGAATTTTTGCTTGTAATTTTGTACTAAACCTTGAGCGATCACCAATAATTTTCAAGCGAACGTTATTTCTGTGAAGTTCATCACTTTGTTTCTCTAATGCTTGCATAAAAAGCAACATCAAAGCAGAAACTTCTTTTGCAGGACGATTCCAATTTTCACTACTAAAAGCGTAGAGTGTTAATATTTTTATGCCTATTTTGAGTGCATAGCTTACAGCTTCTTGAACAGCACGAACCCCATTCTTATGTCCAAAAATACGCATTCGTCCTTTTTGTTTAGCCCAACGACCATTCCCATCCATTATAATTGCAACATGCTTGGGAGTATTGAAAATATTGTCTTTTAACATTAGGTATCTCAATAAATGCTTCGTAGCCAACTATACCACAAGCACACTGATGATTAAAAATAAACTGTACTTAAAAAGTAGAAATAAATGTTTTTGCTATCTGCCTAGCTTCTTTATCAATTGCTAACACATCTTCAATTGATTTGATTGCAACTGTTTGAATTAGTTCTACAGTTTTACGATTAATCTTGGCTATATCCGTAAATTTCACTCTTCCTGCTAAAAAAGCTTTTACAGCAATTTCATTAGCAGCATTCATCGCCGTAGTGGCATACTGACCAGCTTGGCTTGCTTCAATCGCCAGTTGCAAACAAGGATAACGCTGAAAATCAGGTTTAACGAAAGTTAATCCGTTAAGTTGATAAAAATCCAAAGCTTCTACGCCTGCATTAATCCGTGTTGGATACGCCATTGCTTGAGCAATTGGAGTACACATATCAGGTTTACCCATTTGAGCAATCACTGAACCATCTTGATAACGTACCATTGAATGAATAATTGATTGTGGGTGGATAACAACTTCTATCTGTTCAGCATTCGCATTGAACAACCAACGAGCTTCAATATATTCCAAACCTTTGTTCATCATTGTTGCAGAATCAACTGAAATTTTACGCCCCATCGACCAATTTGGATGAGCAATTGCCTGTGTTGGCGTAATACATTCAAACTCGCTTAAATCTGTTTTTAAAAACGCACCGCCTGATCCTGTCAGCACAATTTTTGTGATCCCTAATTCTGCTAGCGAACAAAAGCCTATTTGGCGTTGTGCTTTTATGGGCAAGCATTGGAAAATAGCATTATGTTCGCTATCAACGGGTAATAGTTCAGCATTATTCTTTTTAACTTCATCTAAGAACAACTGCCCACAAGTCACTAAACTTTCTTTATTTGCTAACAGTACGCGTTTACCTGCTTTGATCGCTGCCAATGTTGGTAACAAGCCCGCCACCCCAACTATCGCTGCCATCACTTGATCGGCATCAGAATGCGATGCCAAACTACAAATATCATCAATACCTGCTAATACTTCAATTGACGCCCCAAAATTCAAAGAAATTTTTCTAAGCTTCTCTTGCAAAATGAAAGCAGCTTCTTTATCTGCCATTGCCACAAAGCGTGGGCGAAACTGTAGGCATTGTTCAAACATTTTATTGACATTCGTATTGCCGACTAATGCCCAAGCTTGATATTGTCGTGGATTGTTAGCAATCACTGCTAATGTACTTTGCCCAACTGAGCCTGTTGAACCTAAAATGACGAGATTTTGTGATTGCATCTTTTTGATTTCCTTTGAATTTCCATGTATTGTTATTTCTAAAAAACACCGAATTGCTTATTTTAATTTTATTCTCGACAAAATTCACATAAAAAATTTATGGTTTTTATCGAAAAATTTTTGGAATTTCAGGGCGAAAACGAGCCTCTATTTCAATTTTCTGATCAAAAAAGACGCTTAACCAAGCGTCTTTTTGCCTGTCTAATCATTAGAAATCAAGTAACTCTTTTTCTTTATCTGCTAAAACTTCATCTACTTTTTTCACAAAATTATCTGTGATTTTTTGAATTTCATCTTGAGCTTTACGTTCTTCATCTTCGCTGATTGCTTTCTCTTTCAACAATGCCTTGATCTGATCATTTGCATCACGACGAATATTACGCAACGCCACTTTGCCTTGTTCCGCTTCATTTTTTACTAATTTAATAAGATCACGGCGACGTTCTTCTGTCAAAGGAGGTAATGGTACACGGATAGTCGTGCCAGCTGAAGCAGGATTTAAGCCAAGATCCGATGTCAAAATCGCTTTTTCAACCGCGGCTATCATACTGCGATCAAATACAGTAATCGCTAAAGTGCGTGCATCTTCTGCAACTACGTTCGCTAATTGACGAAGTGGTGTTGCTGAACCATAATAATCAACTTGAATACCATCTAAAAGACTTGGTTGAGCTCGCCCTGTACGGATTTTAACGATGTGGTTTTTAAAAGTTTCGATACTTTTTTCCATACGCATTTGCGTATCGCTTTTAATTTCATTAATCATTTTAATTTTCCTATAATGTTTTGAATTTATTCGCTTATCAGTGTGCCTTCTGCATTTCCAAGCACAACATTACGCAATGCACCTGCTTTACTCATATTAAACACACGAATCGGTAATTTATGGTCACGTGCTAAAGTGAAAGCAGATAAATCCATCACTTGCAATTCTTTATAGATCACGTCGTCATAACTTAAATGCTCAAAGCGTTTAGCATCTGCAAATTTAGCAGGATCTTTGTCATATACACCATCAACTTTTGTCGCTTTTAAAACAACATCTGCTTCAATTTCAACTCCACGTAAACAGGCGGCAGAATCAGTAGTACAAAAAGGGTTACCTGTACCAGCCGAAAAAATCACTACTCGTTTTTCACGCAACATACGAATAGCATCCGTCCAATTATAAGTATCACAAACGGCAGTCAGTGGAAATGCTGACATTAATTTAGCATTAACTTCAGCACGAAACAAAGCATCACGCAGTGCCAAACCATTCATCACTGTCGCTAACATCCCCATATGATCGCCAACTACACGATTCATACCTGCCTTAGCAAGTTTTGCACCGCGAAAAAGATTACCTCCTCCAATCACTACGCCAACTTCGACGCCCATCATGACTAATTCTTTAATTTCTGTTGCCATACGATCAAGAATTGCAGGTTCAATGCCAAAACCTTCCTCGCCTTGCAAGGCTTCACCACTTAATTTCAATAAAATACGTTGATAAATTGGTTTTTCCACCTTTGCCTCTCTTTTTGCTCTGTTTAGATTTGTAAATTTTGCTCAAAAAAACGGGCGTATTATACAGGAACACCTTGATTTTTAAAGCGTTAAACTGAAAAAATCCCAAGCTTATCGATGCTTCACTGAAGCTTGGGATTAATACAAAATTTATATCTATTAATGTTGTTTTACAAAATCTTCACCAAGCTGAATATCTTTATGTAAAATCGGTAACAGATCTTGCAATTTTTGAGATTCATACTCACTTAAATGTCCAAGTGGCAATAACTCTGCGACTCCCTCACGTCCCAAGCGTACACCTTGTGCAAAAAAGCGACTGTATTCGCCATTACCTTCGACGTAAACACAATGCACTTTAGTTTCACCTTGCAAAGCTACTACTAAATCACAAGTAAATCTTGCTGCTGCTTGTGCCATTGATAAAGTTGCTGAACCGCCACCCGCTTTGGCTACTACTACTTCTGTCCCAGCGTTTTGAATACGTTGAGTAAGATTTTCAATTTCATTTGGTCTAAACTTGACAAAAGGTATTTGCGACAATAAAGGTAAAATTGTTGTCCCTGAATGTCCACCAATCACTGGTACAGTCACTTGTGAAACATCCAGTCCTTTTAATTCAGCCACAAAAGCTTCTGCTCGCAACGTATCAAGCGTACTCACGCCAAACAATTTGCGTTTGTCATAAACACCTGCTTTTTTTAATACTTCTGCTGCAATCGCTACTGTAGTATTAACAGGATTCGTGATAATCGCTACACAAGCTTGAGGGCAATTTTGAGCGACTTGTTCGATCAGATTTTGGATAATCCCCGCATTGACATTGAACAAATCTGCCCGATCCATCCCTGGTTTGCGGGCTACTCCTGCAGTAATCACCACCACATCTGCTCTCTGTAATGCTAAGGGCAAATCTATCCCTGAATAACCTTGCACTTTAACCGCAGTGGGAATATGACTCACATCGACTGCTACTCCAGCTGTTATTGGTGCAATATCATATAAAGCTAATTCTGTTCCCGCAGGAAGCATTGTCTTTAACAACAATGCTAAAGGTTGTCCGATGCCACCTGCAGCACCAAGAAGTGCTATTTTCATATAATTCTCCTTTGTGTGGTTAGTTGATTTCTCATTTAAAGCGTAATTTTCTGACTTTTTCTTTACTGCCTCAAGGAGATAGATCACGTTTTTTTAATTTTTTTGGAAATGATGTTTCAACTTTCATTTATTTATTATCAGTTAGACTAACCTCCTGAATTTGCAAAGAAACGAAAGGAAGCATTCACGCTTGCAAAAATGGAAAATTTTTCTGATTTCATTGGCGTGATCTCTATCTTTCTTGCAATGCGATTACTTCATCTCTTCGCAATAGTCGCCATTCACCTTCTTCCAAAGCATCATCTAGCACGATATGACCAATCTGCCAACGGTGAAGAGCAATGACTTTATTGCCGAGGGCTGCAAACATTCGCTTGACTTGGTGGTAGCGACCTTCAGTGAGAGTGAGATGGAGTTAGTAATCATTGAGGATCTCAACCGTGGCAGGAGCTGTGAGGGTCTGTTCACCTCGAAGAAGAATGCCCGTTTGTAAAGCATTAGGATAGTGAGATTCAATGGGGTCAGCGAGAGTGACGAGGTAAGTTTTGGGGCAATGATGCTTTGGTGCTGTGATGCGATGCGACCATTGCCCATCGTCGCTAAGCAATACAAGTCCTGTAGTGTCGACATCAAGCCGTCCTGCACAATGCAATTTACCAGCTAATGGATAATCGAAAAATTGTAAAATAGAGGGGTAATCACATTCATCATGACTACAAACATAACCTTGAGGTTTATTAAGCATAATATATTGCCCTGCTTGGTAGCCTGTGAGGTATTCACCGTTAAATTTAACATTATCAGTGGAGTCAATTTGGGTAGCACCTGTTTTAACTACTTGTCCATTCACTTCGACTGTCCCTGCTCGTAAGACTTTACCTGCTTGCGAGCGAGTTAAGCCTGTGTTTTCACAGAGAAATTTGTCTAATCGCATTTTATATTTTCTCCAATTTTGCTAGCTTTGCCATCAACCATTTAATACCCTCACCTTGGAAAGCAATTTGGAGGCGAGTATGTTCATCTATGCCTTCAACATTGATAATAGTACCAATACCGAATTTAGCGTGTTTAATTTTTTGCCCAAGTTTCCATGTTTGATCAGACGAGGCGGGCGGAATGCTACCAACGGCATTGCAATTGTAAGCACGAGTAATTTTGCCCCGCAGGCGAATTTCACGGAGGCACGCTGTGGGAAGTTCGTCAATAAAACGGGAGCGGCGATGCAATTCCTCTTTGCCGTATTGGCGACGGATTTCAGCATAACAAAGAGTGAGTTGTTGTTTAGCACGAGTGATGCCAACGTAGGCGAGACGACGTTCTTCTGCAAGACGCCCTGCTTCTTCGACACTACGTATATTCGGAAACAGCCCTTCTTCCATACCAACGATAAATACTCGAGCAAATTCCAAGCCTTTAGCGGTGTGCAAAGTCATCATTTGTACACAATCTTGATCGGTAGTTGCTTGTCCTTCGCCTGCTTCAAGTGAGGCTTGTGTTAAGAAAGCAACAAGATCACTTAGCCCTTCGGCATCTTCTGATTTAATAAATTCCTTGGCAGCGTTTACTAGCTCTTCTAAGTTTTCAATCCTAACTTCGCCCTTATCGCCTTTTTCTTTTTCATACATCGCATACAAGCCTGAATGCTGGATAACATAATCTGTTTGTTCTACTAAGCTTTTACCTTGTGTGTTGTCGACAAGGCTGGCAATCAATTCCGCAAAACGAAGCAAAGATGTCGCTGCTCGATTGGGCAGCAATTGCTCATTAAGTGCGACGTGCAATGCTTGCCAAAGCGTGAGTTGACGTTCACGCGTGAGGTTTCGCAAACAATCTAATGTACGCTCACCAATGCCACGAGCGGGAGTGTTGATGACTCGTTCAAAAGCTGCATCATCGTTCGGATTGGCGATCAACCGTAAATATGCCAACGCATCTTTGATTTCTTGGCGTTCAAAGAAACGCAACCCGCCGTAAATACGATACGGAATTTGAGTGCGGATCAAAGCATCTTCTAAGATCCGTGACTGACTATTACTACGATAAAGTATCGCACATTCTCGCAACAAACCACCTTGTGATTGCCACGCTTGGATTGCGTTGGATACAAATAGTGCTTCGTCAATATCATTAAAAGCGGCGTAAATCCCTACTGGTTCACCATCACCGTCCGCTGTCCATAACTCCTTACCTAGGCGGTCTTCATTATAAGCAATAAGTTGGTTGGCGGATTTCAAAATATTGCCTGTCGAACGATAATTTTGCTCAAGGCGAATAGTCTGCACTTGGCTAAAGTCTTGCAAAAAATGTTGGATATTTTCAATTCTCGCCCCTCGCCAGCCGTAAATCGACTGGTCGTCATCGCCGACAATCATTACTTTGCCCTTTTCCCCTGCTAACAGCTTGATCCATTCATATTGAATAAAGTTAGTGTCTTGAAATTCATCAACTAAAATGTGCGTAAATCGTTGGCGATAATGTTCTAAAATCAGCGTGTTACGTTTAAAAAGTTCATATACTCGTAGTAGCAATTCTGAAAAATCAACTAAGCCCGCTCGATCACACGCTTGCTGATAAAGCCGATAAATCTCAATCCAAGCTCGCTCGTACGGATTCTTTGTTTGCTCAAGATCGGCAGGACGCCGTCCTTCTTCTTTATGATGGTTAATGAACCAACAGGCTTGTTTATGTGGGTAAATTTTTTCATCATATTGATGTAATTTCATCAAGCGTTTTACTAGCCGTAGCTGATCTTCGCTATCTAAAATCTGAAAATCCTGTGGTAACCCCGCATCATTGTAGTAATTGCGTAAAATACGATGAGCAAAACTATGAAACGTCCCGACCCACATTCCAAACAAATTGCTAGCACAGCCTGTTTCTTGCAAAGTTTGAGTAATTCGCAAACGCATCTCTGCTGCTGCTTTGTTAGTGAAAGTCACTGCCATAATCTGCCCTGCTGCTACTTCTTCTACACCAATCAGCCAAGCCACTCGATGTGTCAATACTCGGGTCTTCCCACTTCCTGCACCAGCTAACACTAAATAATTACCAATAGGAGCAGCTACGGCTTCACGTTGTTTATCGTTAAGAGGAAAGAGTAGCATTGATATGTCCATAATGTCTGTCCATTTGTTGAGTTGAATTTTAGCGAAAGTTAAATTCTACGCCGCGAAAATCGAACAAATTTTTCTTCATAAAATGCTTTCCGCGTTTTGTGCAGATTAAAGTTCTATTAGCCAATAATGTTCAAAAAACTTACGTCTTTTTATCCGATTTTTAAAGCGTGAATTTTCGATTTTCACGCAGCAAAAATCAGAAAAATTTTACGCACGAAATGTTTCCGTATTTTGTGTATAAAATGAGGGCGTGATAAACAAAAGATAAAAATACTTTCTCATTTCAGCCCAATGTACACAGTGATCTCTTCTCGATCGTGATAAAGTTGTTTGGCTTGAATTTGAAAAAGCAGCCCTGCTTCACGTAACTGTTTTGTTATACTTTCTAAACAGCGTTGTATTTCTTGATAACGTTTTTTCATCGGTAATTTTAAATTAAAGATTGCTTCTCGTGTCCAACCGTTAACGAACCACTTCACTATTAAATTAGCAATACGACTAGGTTTTTCTACCATATCGCAAACCAGCCAGTTGACACTTTTTCCTTTTGGCGGGCGAAATTTAAAACCGTCTTCACAGCAATGTTCAACACGTCCAGTTTCAAATAAACTGTTTGCCAGTCTACCGTGATCAACCGCGTATACAAATACACCTCTTTTAATAAGCTGATATGTCCATCCACCTGGACAAGCCCCTAAATCAACACCAATTTGATTTTCATTAAAACGTTGTTTTTCTTCTTCAGGAGAAAAGAAAGTTAAAATTGCTTCTTCTAATTTCAATGTTGAGCGACTAGGTGCCATTTCAGGAAAACGTAAGCGTTGAATCCCCATAAAATGTGGTGAATGCCGTTGATTGTAAGAATAACCAATATAGCACGCATTATTTTGCAGAAAAAAGACATGTAACGTTACCCCTTGTGATGCGACAATTTGTAAAGCACCTGCTTTACGCAAAGCTTGGCGAAGTGGGACAGTAAATTTACGGCAAAATTTGAGCAAAGATTTCGCAGCATTGGTATCAGCACTTTCTACCCAGATTTCCGTGCTTTTAGCAAAGTGAAAAGGAACAGGAAGTTGTTTATAGGCGTTAAGAATAGGTGTAATACGATCTTCTGGTGATAATGCATCCAACAGATCTGCGACAACAACTAACTGGCGGGCAAAAATCAGATCATTCACAGCTAATTTTTGTGCTAAAAAATCAGCATCACTGGGTTGATAACATTCGAAAATAACATAAGCACTGTTTTCAATCACGCAAGCAAAACCTACGATCCCTAATGCAGCTGCTTTATCCTTTATTTCTGCCGCCATTTCTTTTTCAAACCCTTGACGACAATAAAGCATAATTTTATTCATTTCTTTCCTTTTGAATTGTGTTTAAAATCCAGTGTTTAAAAGCATTAATTTGTTCATCATTTGTTCTATCTAATTGATTTATAATCCAGAATGATTTTGGATCACGCAGTGTTTTGTTAGGAAATATCGGGACTAAATTGCCATCTTCAATTTCTTTTTGAGCGAGAGCTTGATTAGCAAGAACTAAGCCTTGTCCATGTTTAGCAGCCTGTAGCGCCATAAAAGTGTGACTGAAGAGGACACCGTGTTGAAGATCAAGTCCATCTAATTGCAAATAATTCGCCATATCTTGCCAGTTTTGATGATCTTGAATATGGATGAATTGATGATTAAATAAATCTTCTATAACGTCGACAGGATGGCTAGCTAATAATTGTGGAGAAGCGAGGATAATAAGCTCGGCGTCAAGTAATTTTGTTACTTGAAAATGTTTCCAATCACCGTTGCCGTAGTAAATAGCAAGATCTGTTTCGTCATTTTTGAAAAATCCTTCATCTTGATCGACACCATTTAAACGTAAATCAATGTTCTGGTGAATGTGATGAAAATCATTAAGATGAGGAACGAGCCATTCTATGCCAAAAGTTTGAGGGACAGCAATCACAAGATGTTTATCATTTTTTTGCACTAAAATTTTTTTCGTTGCTTCAGTAAGACGGTTAAAAATTTTGCTGATGTCTGCGAAGTAATGTACACCAATTTCCGTTAATTCTAAAGTTCGATTTTTACGATAAAACAACGGTGTACCTAAAAAATCTTCTAATAACTTAATTTGGTGGCTAATAGCTGCTTGAGTGACGCAAAGCTCTTCTGAAGCTTTAGTAAAACTCAAATGGCGAGCAGAACATTCAAATGCTTTTAAAGAATTTAAAGGAGGTAGACGTTTATACATAGATTATCCATTTCTTCATATTTTCACTTAATTCATACTATCGCGTTTAAATACCCACGTATCTGCAGTACTTTCTCTAGGAGTAAAATAATAACCCTCCATTTGAAAATCTTTAAGATCTTTTGGGTTTTGCAATTGATTTTCAAGGAAATAACGACACATTAAACCACGTGCTCTTTTTGCATAAAAGCTAATCACTTTGTATTTTCCATTTTTGAAATCAAGAAAAATGGGTTTTATGATCTGTGCTTTCAATTGGTTGACTTTTATCGCTTTAAAATATTCATCTGAGGCTAAATTGATCAACACATCATCGCCTTGAATAGATAATGCACTTTGCAATGCATGTGTGATCGTTACGCCCCAAAAATCGTATAAATTTTTCCCTTTTTGATTTTCTAATTTCGTTCCTATATCAAGGCGATAGGGTTGAATTAAATCTAATGGTCGAAGTAATGCATAAAGCCCTGAAAGGATGCGACAATGTTGCTGAGCAAAAGAGATTGTTTGAGATGTTAAAGTATTTACATCTAAACCAATATAAACATCGCCTTTAAAAGCACAAATTGCAGGACGTGCATTGGCTTGAGTGTGATGCTTATGCCATTCAACAAAACGTGCTATATTTAAACCAGCTAACTTGTCGCTAATATGCATTAGTGTTGCTAAGTCTTGTGGTGATAATGTTCGGCAAATTGAAACTAACTCTTCACTTTGTGCTAGAAAAGAAGGAAGAATCGTTTCTTCATTATTGATAGAAGTATTAATAAAATCAGGAATTGGAGAAGTAAAATCCAAAGTCTTCGCGGGAGAAATAATAGCTAACATAACAATTCCTTTTTTAGTTAAGTAAGTGGCAATTGCCAATTAATTTCAGGCAATTGCTGTTGACGTAGATAGGCGTTCGTTTTAGCAAAATGCCCACATTCAAAGAATCCACGGTATGCTGATAACGGCGAAGGATGAACAGAAGTTAAAACATAATGTTTATGTCGATCGATAAATTGTCCTTTTCTCTGGGCAGGTGATCCCCATAATAAAAAAACTAGATTTTGTTTTTTACTATTAAGTTCAGCAATAACTTTATCAGTAAATCTATCCCAACCAATATGTGCGTGCGAATGTGCTTTGCCTTGTTCTACTGTAAGGACAGTATTAAGAAGCAAAACTCCTTGATTTGCCCAAGCTGTTAAATTGCCGTGAGTCGGCAGTTGAAAATTAGGATAATCTTTTCGCAAGGTAAGGAAAATATTTTGCAAAGATGGCGGAATACTGATCCCTTTTTGAACAGAAAAAGCCAATCCGTGTGCTTGCCCGGCTCCATGATAAGGATCTTGTCCAATAATAACGACACGAACATCCGCAAAATGCGTGAGTTTAAATGCATTAAAGATGTCAGATTTTGAAGGATAAATAATTTTTCCGCAAGAACGTTCATTTTCCAAAAATTGTAAAATATTCTGAAAATAAGGCTGCGATTTTTCTTCCCCCAATATATCGTGCCAGGTCAACATATTCTCTCCCTTTATTAATAATGAATAATGTTAAAACTATTAGACGGAGTAATGATGATACCTTTAATTAAAATAAACTTCCATGATAAAAAATCTGATAATTTTATTATCTATTAATACATTACTAAAAATATTCATTTAATCTACGAAAAAATTTGAAAATTTAAAAAAAAACGCTAGAATTTTTCCAATTTTTCTCGTTTAAGATTTAAGGAATACATTATGATAACAGGTATCCAAATTACACAATCTACAAATGATGCATTGCTTAACTCATTCTGGTTGTTAGACAATGAAAAAGGTGAAGCTCGTTGCCTAGCAGCTAAATCTGACTTTGAAGAAGATCAAATTATTGCTATCAAAGATCTTGGTCAATTCGAGTACCGTGAACTGCCAGTCAATGTTGTTCCAACTATAAAAGTGGAAGGTGGTCAACATTTAAACGTAAACGTACTGCATCGTGAAACTTTAGAAGATGCCGTCAAACATCCTGAAAAATATCCACAATTAACTATTCGCGTTTCAGGTTATGCAGTTCGCTTCAATTCTTTAACTTCTGAACAACAACATGATGTCATTACTCGTACTTTCACAGAAAGCATGTAGTTTATAAAAAATCAATGTGCAATCAGTTCTTTTGTAAGAAAGCGAGAACTTCGTAATGAGAAGTATGTGGGAACATATCAAAGAGTTGTACTTTTGTGAGATGATAGCTAGGCAGACGAGCAAAGTCTTGGACCATCGTTTGAGCATTGCAACTGGAATATAAAATCATTGTTGGCTGTAATTTTTCTAAAAATGCTACTACTTTTTCACCAATACCACGCCGTGGAGGATTGACAATCACAACATCTGGTCTTCGTTGATTTACGAAGTCAAAATGTGCCACATCTAACGCTTGAAAATTTACATTTTGTAAATTGAGTTGTGTAGCACTGCGTTTGGCACATTCAATCGCAGATGCAGAAATCTCAATACCAGTAAGTTTTATTGAATATTTTTTAGTTAACATTTTTGCAACATGCAAACCAAAACCACCTGAACCACAGAATAAATCCCATACTTCACAGCATGCATTTAATGTTATTCGTTTATCTAACCATTCATCTATCCATTTGGCTGCCATTGCATAAAGTTCTGCCGCTACTTTAGGATTAGTTTGAAAAAAACCTTGTGGACGAATAAATAACGGTATTTGATTAAAATATTCCAACAGGAAAGGTGTTGAAGTAAGCAAAATTTCCTGTTCTCCTTCTAAAATTGCTGCATTTTTGGGTTGAATATTTAAGCTAACTACTTCTAATTGTGGTAATCGCATTAATAACTTTGGTAATTCACGTTCGATCAATGTACGTTTTGCTTCCGAACGTAATACAAAACGTAACATCAACTTTTGTGTTTTTTGTGATTGAGTCAATAAAATATATTTCAATTCGCCTTTATTCTTCGCAACGTTATAAGGAACTAATCCAGCACGAGCAATAAAATCTTTTAATACAACAAAAATATTTTTAAATTCAATAGGATATAAAGGACAGTCACATAAATCTACGGCAGTTTTTGAGTCAAATGGTTGAGGTAAAATGCCCAGAATTGGACATTCTACGCTTCCATTCACTACCATTTTAGCTTTATTTCGAAAGTGTGTTGCAGGTGACAAACAAGACTTTTGCCATTCACATTTCGTTAAAAATGGTGTTAATAAATCACGCAATATTTGTTCTTTTTGTGCAACCTGTTGTAAATAAGGAATAGTTAATGTTGTGCAAGATCGGCAAGCCCCTTCTTGATAATGTTTGCAAGAAATCGCGAGAGTATTCATTAGTGTTTTTGTGTTGGATCGATGATAGGTTCAAATTTAAACTGTTGCCAACGTTGTTGAAGTTCAGTCAAAAATAGTTTATTACGCCGATAACGTTCACTTTGTTGTAACTTGTCAAAATCAACGTTATTGCGGTGTTTATATAAAGTTTGTAAGCGTTGTTGACGTAAAGCATTTTGATGTGATAGTTCCTCTAACTTAAATTCTGCAAAAACCTGTTCTACTGCCAAACGATTATTACAAAGTAATAATAAATCACAGCCTGCATTAAACGCTTTCTCACATCGCTCAATATAGCTCCCTAAATAAGCTGCACCTTGCATACCAAGATCATCTGAGAAAATCACACCTTCAAATTGTAGTTGCTCACGCAAGATCTTTTGTAACCAATAACTCGATCCACTCGCAGGCAAATCATCACATGCAGGATAAATCACATGTGCAGGCATAATTGCTTGCAAAGCATTACTTGTGATAAGTTCAGCAAAAGGTTTGATATCTTCTGTGAAAATCTGTTTTTTAGAGCGTATATCAATAGGTGTTTCTTTGTGCGAATCCGCAATGACTGAGCCATGACCTGGGAAATGCTTTCCTGTCGCAGCCATTCCAGCTTCTTGCATTCCGTGAATAAATGCACGTCCAAGATCAACAACTTTTTGAGGATCAGAAGAAAAACTCCGATCACCAATAGCTAAGCATTCATGTCCAAGATCTAAAACAGGTGCAAAACTCAAATCAATATCCAGAGCTAACATTTCCATTGCCATTTGCCATCCTGCTTCTTTTGCCCAATGAGGTTGAACCTCTTCAGATAACAAGTTAAAAGCTTGTAAAGCAGGTAATTGAGTAAATCCTTCACGAAACCGTTGTACACGCCCTCCTTCTTGATCAACTGCGATCAATAAAGGTTTCTTTACCGCAATACGCAAAGTCTGAACAAGCATTTGTAACTGTTGCCAATTAGCAAAATTACGACTAAACAAAATCACACCTGCAACGAGTGGATGTGAAAGTAATTGCACATCTTCATCGTTTAATTTAGTACTAGCAAGATCAATAATAAATAGGTTTTTCGGTATCATTTTATTTTGCGAGCATTTTACCTAAAGGCTCACCACCTACGAGATGCATATGTAAATGAAAGACTTCTTGCCCACCATTTTTATTACAATTCACAATGAGACGATAACCTTCTTCTGCAATTCCCATCTCTTGAGCTAATCTCGCAGCTACTACAAATAAATGTCCGAGCATTTGTTCATCAGCTGCTGTAACATCATTCACTGTTGGGATAATTTTATTAGGAATGATCAAAATATGAGTCGATGCTTGTGGGGCTATATCACGAAATGCCGTTACAAGTTCGTCTTGATAAACAATATCCGCTGGAATTTCTCTACGAATAATTTTACTAAAAATAGTTTCTTGTAGCATAGGGTATCCTTAGTGAGGCTAAGCAATGAGTATTTTAACAGATTCCAACATATAAACGCCTCCATTTTAGAAAAAATTTTCCGAAAATTAGGGCGTAAATTACCTCGCCCCAAATCCTGTTAGCATAGTTTGGATAGTTTTGAAAATGATAAGAAGATCCATAGAGAAAGAGAAATTTTTAATGTAATAAAAATCATATTCTAGTTTTTCTCTTGTAGATTCAACATCAAAGGCATAACCTTGCATAACTTGAGCCCAACCAGAAATACCTGGTTTTACAATATGGCGGTAATCATAGAATGCTATTTCCTTCTCAAATTCCTCTACAAATTTTTGTTGTTCTGGACGAGGTCCAATAAGACTCATGTCGCCTTTAAGTACATTGAAAAATTGTGGTAATTCATCAATCCGTGTTCTACGAATAAACTTACCCACACGAGTAATCCGCATATCACTTTCTTTTGCAAACTGTGAACCTTGTTCTTCTGAATTTTTACACATACTGCGGAATTTATATACAGTAAACAATTTCCCACCCTGCCCTACACGTTTTTGTAAAAAGAAAATTCCACCAGGGCTTTCCAATGCAATGATAATTGCAGTAATAATCATCACGGGCAAAGTAATTGGTAAAGTTAATAAGATCAATGCACTATCAAAAACACGTTTAATGATTTGATAATTTTTAGAAGGAAGTAATGAACCAAGATCATTTTCATAAAGGTGATCGATTTTTACTCTCCCCGTCAATACTTCAATCAACCGATTACTATGGTAAACAGGAATTTGTTTTAATGCACAATCTGTTAAAAATTTAAGCCACTCATCGCTCAAATCTGCACGGAAATCAGCCATGACTAATTTCATTTGTTTAGGATTAAAACCACTTGGTTTTTCAATCTTTTCCCAAATCACATTTTTACGTTTTGGCAAATTATCAAACACCTGTGCATTAATTCGTTCAACTGGAATATAAGCAATACAAATTTTCTTAACTCGATTTTGATAATAAATCATTACGAAAAACAAACTGAGTATGATGATAGATGAAGTAAAAATATAAACAACGGAATAATCCAAACGAAAAATAGCAAAAATGCTAAAAACAACAGTACTCCAGAAAAAAAAAGCAAAAAGAATATAACGAAATCCTAAATGGTTAGAAAAACTAGAAAATCGTTCTACAGAATAGCTAGCACAAACAAAAATAATTGCCATCGCTACTATACTTTGCCAGCGAGCAGATATCTCCCATTCATTTATCCATCCAAAAAAACAAATTGCTGGTAATAATAAAGCTACAATTGCAATCAGTAGTGAATAAAGAGTAAAAAGTTTATAGGTTTTGCGTTTCGTTGACATCTTGACCTCGAGTAAATTTTATGCAATTTTTACTTTAATCTGGGAGAAGTATTTTAATTAATTTTTTATTAACTTTATGGACATTATATTCTTTTTCTGCAATTTTTCGACTTTCTAATCCCATAGCTAATACTTTGTCTGGATTATTAATAAAAAACTCCATTTTTTCAACTAAAACATCAACATTCAAAACAGGTATTAAAAAACCATTTCTATCATCTTTAATAGTTTCTTTACATCCTACACTATCAGTAGTAATAATTGGTCTACCAATCGCCATTGCTTCTTGAATACTGCGTGGTAATCCTTCACGATAATAAGATGGTAAAACAAAAACACTTGCTTTCTTTAGCCATTCATCTACATTATTTACATATCCAGGATATTCTACGATATTACTTTTAAGGTATTTTTCTAATTGAGATCTCGTTAAAGCAAATGGATTCTTTTCATCAAATTCGCCTAAGATATAAAAAATTATATCAGGGTATTTCTTCTTAATTATCTTTGCTGCATTGAGATACTCAAAAATACCTTTTTCTTTTAAAAATCTAGCAATAAAAATAAAAGATAGTGGTGAAACATTTGGTTTAGTATAATAAAACTTGTCTAAATCTAATCCAATTCCACCTAATACAGTTAGTTCTTTCGTTTTAATATGATATTTATCTAGAAGATCTTTTTTATCATCATAATTTAATACAATGAAACTATCCAAGAATGGAATAATCGTTTTATAAAGAAATACTTGAATAGACTTTATAATCTTAGTTTTCTTTGTTATTAACTGTGGATAATGAGTAAATGGATTTCCTAGCCCTTCCACCATTCCTATTATTCTAGGTACATTTGCTAATTTAGCCGCAAATGAACCAAACAAACATGGCTTAACAAAAAATGAAAATACAACATCAGGAGAAATATTTTTAATAATTTTTCTTAATTTTAAAATTGCCTTAATATCCTTAAAAGGATTTAGTCCTTTAGTATCTAATGGATTTTCAATTGCTTCAGCACCCCAGAGTTTTAATGTTTCAATTTGTTCAGACGTATATCCTGATGCTACACAATAAACTTTATTTCCTTGTTGACATAAAGTTTGAATTAGTTCTTTTCTGAAATTAAGCATCATTGATGCTGTGTTTCCAATTATAACTATCTGTTTCATAATCTATAACATTATTTAATAA